>CAYPAG010000021.1:13396-18959 GCA_964408645.1 uncultured Pelolinea sp.
CCGAAGCGTTCAGCCATTCCAAAGATCGCATTCAGGTGGCCGACGGGGTTGCGGTTGCGCATCGAAGGGTCAATGCCCCCGATGCACTCAACTCCAAGGTCCAAAGCTTCTTCAATCATTTTTATCGTTACAGGATCATCGACCACACCCAGTTGAGGAAACGCGACCAGTTGAATATCGATAAGGCCTTTATAATCTTCACGTGTTTTCAAAGCACCTTCCACATGCTCCATCCCATAATCCGGCTGGATGTGGACATGGCTGCGGATGTGGGTGATGCCCGCGGCTAGTGACGCCCTGACCTGGCGGATGGACTGCATGCGCGAGGACAATCCAAGATGCTTCCAAACTTCGCGGCTGTAGTGGATCATGTCCTCAATTCCTGACGCAGGCACTTCGTTTCTGGGCCACGGCACGCCCAGCAAGTTGTCATCCAGGTGCGCGTGCGCGTTGACCAGCCCCGGCAGCAGGATCTGACCATGCCCCTCGTAGGTGGGCAAAGAATCGCCGTCTACTTTTATTTCCGCCGCGATCTGCTTGATGACACCCTCGCGAACCAGCACATCTGTCGTCTGCCCATCCAATGGACGGACATTTTTTAAAATAAAGCTGTTTGAATTTTGATTGGAATTTTTCTTCACAGCTTGATCACTTTTGGCATCTTCCACGGGTAAACTCCTGATTGAAATTTACAAGAAGTATATAGCATCTTTATATCAGGCAGTCTCCATTAAGGTTCCTGTGTGCTGGGATGGTCGCCCAACTTGTCGAAATATCCGAATGAGTAGTGTATTAGCCATGTATTAGATACTCCGCCAATGTGTTTTCAAAACTAATTCTTCGGTATAGTTGAAGCATGAAAAGACTGCGTTTCTCCATTGAAATAAGCGCTCCGCAGAAAACTGTTTGGCATGCCTTGTGGAATGACCGTTCCTTTCGCGACTGGGCCAACCTCATAGACGAGGGAACATATTTGGTCGGCGAGTTAAAGGAAGGCAATAAAGTTCAGTGGATTTCCGCCTCATCCGGTTATGGTGTCACCAGCCTGGTCGAGAAACTCATCACCAATGAACGCGTGGTGTTCAGGCACATGGCTGACACAAAGGAAGATGGACAACTTGAACGTGATAATGAATGGACCGGAGGCCGGGAAATCTACTTACTCCAGGCAGTAAATAATGGGACGAGGCTGACTGTGGAGCTGGACGCGCCTCCCGGTCAAGTGAAAACATTCGAAGAAATCCTGCCTAAAGCGCTTGAAAGAATAAAAGAGCTATCAGAATTCTGATCGTTGACTGCGGCGGCATTCTGCGCTGAAACAACAATAGCTGCTTCATTTTCAACTGGAGTGAGAAAATGGGAAAATGCCCTCCTCAACAAATTATCCAATATAACCAATCCCAATCAGAAAATGACCAGCTGATATGCAAACTTCTGGCAGAGGAAATAATTAAGCATCTGCCGGAAGCTGAAAGTAAAATCTGGCACCGGCACCCCGTCTGGTTCCTGGATGGCAATCCGATCGTCGGATACAGCAATCAAAAATCCGGCATCCGCCTGATGTTTTGGAGCGGCGCGGAGTTTGGCGAGGAAAGTCTAAACATCAGAGGAAAAAAATTCAAGGATGCTTCGATCTTTTATCAAAACGCCTCGGAAGTAAACATGGTTGACCTGAAAAGGTGGCTGGACAAGTCTGAAGATATTCAATGGGACTACAAGAACATAGTCAAAAGAAAAGGGAAACTGGAGCGAATGAAATAATTCACACAGCGTGCTGGAGACTGTTTCTCAGATTAACCGAGAAAAAGACCAAACCGGCAAGGATGATTAACCCGCCAACACCCATAAAAATGAAACGAAGGACGCCGCCTTCCCCGGCGATGATCGCTTTTTGAGGATTTTCGGATTGATAAAAAATCACAACTTTTTCACCGATCTGATACTCCGGGGGATTGGAGCTAAAGGTCGAATCATAATAAATAGTTTCACCCTCAAGGGTGGTGAAGCGAACCACCGGGCTGTAAGCGCAGCCTTCGTCATCGCAATTCTCGGATAAGCTGATGACCTCACCCTGGGCCTGTATGGCATCCTGGCGGAAAACAATCTGGTAATAGGTCATTCCCCCGCCCACGCCAAAAAAGATCAAGCCGATGAAAAACAGGATGATCGGGCCGCCCAACAGGGATTGTTTGATGCGGGTGAATAAGTTCATAGATTAATTATAGAGGGAATCAAAAGAGTTCCATTAATCTTGCATAAATTAAAGTTGATTGCGGCAAAAACTGGAGGACTTACCAAGTCCTGGCATAACTTGAAATCAAAAAACAAGAATTGACAAGTTAATTGACTTAAGTTGTGAACCTCAATCAAGCTTTATCTGGCGATCCACTTGGCAAGCGCCCACGAGCTAAAGTTAATGATATTGCCATCCAGGCCGACAATGCTGGCGCCTTCCGGCAGGACATAACCACTCTCTAGCGCGGCGGTCGTCACATCAGGGGCCATGAATGTTCCAAAAGTGAGGGAAAGTGAAATATGGATTGTGGCAATAACAACCGATTTCCAAAAATTCCTGTTGGTGAGCGGTGGCAGGATAACCATATAGTAAGGAAGAGAAGTCAAAATACCGAATGGCATGATTCTATTCCAGGGCATCAGCAGCCCCACCGCGATGGTGATCGGGATCATGACAATACCCAGCGTCAGCACCATATCATCCCCCAATAAAAGGGCTGTATCCATGCCGATATAGAATTTGCGCTTCGAATTCTTGAAACGTTTTTCAAGGAAGACACGCGCCTGATCGGACACCGGGATTAGCCCCTCCATCAATATAGCCACCATTTTCGGAAAAATGAACATGATGGCTGCCGCGTTCATCCCGACTTTGATGGTTGCAACTAATCCGTCATAAAACCTGACGCCGCTGCCAACCTGGGAAAGAACGCCCAAGGCCAATCCCACCATTAAACCAACCATCATTGGATCGCCAAAAATGCCGACATCTTCGCGCATTTTCTGAAGATCAGATTCCTTCTCTGCGTCCTTCCATCCCAGACCCTCGAACAGTCTGGATAAGGGATACTGTAAGAGCCAAATCGCCATGCCGCCGGCATGGGAGATGGAAATGTCAGGCCAGCCATAATATTTTTGAAACATGGGGGGGCTGTGTGGTCTGCCAATAACAGGGTGATTACCGCGTATATAGCGGCAGCCAGGCACCCCAACCAGAAAGAGTTGGTGACCGAGGCGACAATGCCGCCAGCGAATGCCCAACCCCAATAGTTCCAGATATCCACGTCCACGGTCTTGGTTAATTTCAGAACCAGCATGATCAGGTTGACTAATAATCCGATGATAAATATCACAGAACCGATTCTGGAAGCAAACGCGATCGCTGCCGCCACAGGCCAGCCAACATCCAGAATTTCTTTTCCGAAACCCAGGTTGGTGACTATATTTTTGGATACCGGGGTGACCTCACCCAGGAATACGCTGGTTGCCATGCCAATGCCGATGAATCCGATCCCAACCAGAAGCCCGGACCGGAAAGCTTTCTTAAGGTCAGCACCCAAAACCAGTGCTAAAAGGGTGATGATGATTGGCATCAAGGCATAATTCGGAAATCCAGTAATGTACTTACCGATTGAGAAAAGCAATTGGCTCATGGTGGGATCCTCCTGATGCCGATGTTATTGAATTAATTTTGGATTACTGCGAATCCAGGGAATACCTGGATTTTCGTCATTATAACGTGAATGAGATTTTCGTTCCCGTGAAAAAAGAGAGTAAAAAATAAAAAGATGGCGAAACTTGCACACCCACGCGATGTTACCACTTCGGGTGTCTCCATGCTCTACTCTTATGGAGCATTTCGAAGATTTGCGAAGTGCCCTTTAGGGTAAACTCACGACCAAGTCCGCGATATCGTTAAATAAAAATATGGCGAGAGTGATATTTGCATAGTGCCCTTTAGGGTAAACTCACGACCAAGTCCGCGAGATCGTTAAATAAAAAGATGGCGAGAGTGAGATTTGAACTCACGACCAAGGGCTTATGAGTCCCCTGCTCTACCACTGAGCTACCTCGCCATGTGGATTACAAGCGGAAAGTATCTTACTATACGCCCCACTATCTGTCAATATTTCAATCGTTTACTGCCGCCAGGCTAATTAATGCCATAGCCGCGGCTGAACAGTGTTGAATTCCACCCGCCCTTCTTGTCTGATGGATTTATATCCATCCCGGGCAATGATGATGTGATCCAGCACACCGATATCCATCAACCGGCCGGCCTTGACCAGTTGTTCGGTGAAACGGATATCCTCATCGCTCGGCCGCGGGTCACCGCTGGGGTGGTTGTGAACCAGGATCAGTGAAGTGGCCTGGAAACGAATGGCCACCTCGAAAACCTCAGCCAGCCGCACCGACGATTGATTCACGGTGCCGATGTAAAGCAGCTGCTGGCGGATGAGCCGGTTGCGCGTGGAAAGAGCCAGCACCCACAGTTCCTCCTGGCCTTTGATCGACAAGTCATGCCCCATGCGCTCGAAGACATCCTGCGGTTTGCTAAATACCGGTTCGGGTTGCCTTTCTTCCAGGCTTAGCCGATAGCCAAGCGCGATGGCCGCTTTGATCTGAGCCGCCTTCGCCCGGCCAACCCCTTTCACCGCGCACAGGTCCTCAAAGCGCGCCTGATGCAGCCCTTGCAGCCCGCCAAACTCATTGATAATGCGCTGGGCAAGCAGGACCGCGTTCTCGCCTTCCACGCCCACGCGCAGCAGGATCGCCAGCAATTCGGAATCGGTCAGGGATGACTCACCCAGCAGTTCAAGCCGTTCACGCGGACGGTCTGCAGTTGGGATGTCCCGGATGCTGATAGGTTTTTGTGCTTCTGACATGAGACCTCACGGGGAAAAGAATAAATTTACTATACATCAAGTACGTCCATTTCTCAATCAATGGGACTGAATTTAAGTATCAGAGATTACTTTTCTCCTCGTTAAGAACCTGCAAAATAGCCGCATGCTATACTTCATTTGCCAACCATGACTAAATCGAAGCTGCAAAAACCCGCCATTTTATCCATCTCGCTTCTGATCATCTTGATGAACGCGGCGATCGTACCGCTCTTGAGCCAGATTCGCAGCGCGTTTCCTGATGCAAGCCCTCTGGAGCTGCAAATGGTGCTGTCTCTTCCGGCGTTCACCAGCATCATCTTCAGCCTGCTCACCGGATTTGCCGCCCGCTGGATTCCAAAAAAATGGTTATTGGCGGTTGGTTTATTGGGATATTCAGTATTTGGTATTTTTACAGGGAATGCTGGTTCGATGCGCGGGTTATTGATCTTGAGAGCGCTTTTCGGCGCCTCAACCGGCATCATTTCACCCTTGGCATCCGATCTTATTGCTGACTTTTATCAAAGTACCGAGCGTACCGCCATGATCGGTTACTCCAATTCAACCGCGAATATCGCGGGCATCCTTTTCCCGCTGCTTGCCTCCCAGCTGGCAATGATCCATTGGCGCTACGCCTTTTTTACATATTCCATCGGATTGCTGGT
>CAYPAG010000022.1:0-18763 GCA_964408645.1 uncultured Pelolinea sp.
GATGCACCAGTCATTTGTCAGGCAGATGACCAACGCGAGGCTCGGAACGCATGACACAAAAATGCGCGGTGATGTTTCTGGCGGCGGTCGAAAACCGTGGCGGCAAAAAGGTACAGGCCGGGCAAGACAGGGTTCCACCAGAGCGGCCCAGTGGGTGGGCGGCGGAAAAATCCATA
The DNA here is from genome assembly GCA_964408645.1 of uncultured Pelolinea sp. Classification (GTDB taxonomy): domain Bacteria; phylum Chloroflexota; class Anaerolineae; order Anaerolineales; family Anaerolineaceae; genus Pelolinea. The sequence goes on from CAYPAG010000022.1 coordinate 177, forward strand.
CACCGCACCCGCGTGATTATTCTCTCAAAATGCCCTTGAAAATGCGCAGGGCTGCCATACGATCAGCGCTGTCCGTTCGGGCATCAGAGAGTTCAATCGTTGTTGTGGATAATTTCAACGTTGCTGAACCGAAAACCAAACTTCTTTCTCAAGCCGTGCAAAAACTGGCAGGACAAAAGACTGCCTTGGTTGTTGTCCCGGAAAAAGAGTCAAAAGTTAATGTGTTTGCTTCAGCTGAAAACATGGCCAATGTCAAAGTCATCATGGCAAATTACTTGAATATCCGTGATCTTTTAAGCTTTGAGCAATTAATTATCGATGAATCCTCGCTAAGCGTGATGGAAGCTTATCTGGATCCCGGGAAGGCGAAGAAATGATTACTGCATACGATGTTTTGAGAAAACCACTAATCACGGAAAAATCAGCTTATCTCTCTTCCAAGCTGAATCAATATGCGTTTGAGGTTAGCCAAGATGCTACGCGAACGCAAGTCAAGGATGCGGTTGAACGCGCTTTTGATGTAAAAGTATTAAGTGTGAATATTATCAATGTGCCTGCAAAAATGGGCCGCAAAGGACGCAGCCGACGGATTTCTATTCGAAAATCCGCGTTCAAAAAAGCAGTTGTCACATTAAGATCAGAAGACAGGATCCCTGTTTTCGAGGGAGTTGAACAATGAGCGTAAGAGTTTACAAACCAACCTCCCCGGGCCGGCGTGGAATGACTGGTTTGACTTTTGAGGAGATTACCAAGAGTAAACCTGAAAAATCGCTGCTGGTGTCAAAGACCAGAAAAGCCGGACGCAACACCTATGGGCGAATCACGGTCAGGCATCGCGGTGGTGGAAGCCGCCAGATGATCCGGGTGGTGGATTTCAAACGTGAAAAGCAGGGAATTCCCGCAACTGTAAAAGCGGTCGAATATGATCCTAATCGTTCTGCGAGACTTGCGCTTCTCAGTTACGCAGATGGCGAAAAAAGTTACATCATTGCCCCTCAGGGTTTGAAGGTTGGTGATGTGGTGATTTCAGGGAAAGACGCTGAAATTCGACCTGGTAACTGCCTGCCGATTTCCAGCATCCCAATGGGTACCATGGTGCACAATGTTGAGATGAAAGAAGGGCGCGGCGCGCAATTAGTCCGCTCCGCAGGGGCGGCAGCCCAATTGCTTGCCAAAGAAGGCGATTACGCTCAGCTGCGTATGCCCTCTGGTGAAGTCAGGCTCATCCGGTTGACTTGTTCAGCCTGTGTTGGGCAAGTAGGAAATCTTGAGCATAGCCAGGTGAAGCTCGGAAAAGCCGGCCGCAAACGCCATAAGGGTATTCGCCCATCCGTTCGTGGAAGCGCAATGACTCCCCGCGACCACCCGCACGGTGGTGGAGAAGGTCGCTCTCCCATTGGTATGCCGGGTCCTAAATCTCCCTGGGGTAAGCCGACTTTGGGTTATAAGACTCGCAAAAATAAAGATACCGAAAAGTTCATTGTACGGCATCGCCGTAGCGTAAAACGTAAGTAGGATTGACAGGAGCAGATAATGGCAAGATCACTTAAGAAAGGTCCATTCATCGAACCGAAACTTTTAAAAAAGATCGAGATGATGAATGAAAAGAATGAAAAAAAGGTCATTCGCACCTGGAGTCGGGCGAGCACTATCTTCCCGCAGATGGTGGGTCACACCGTTGCTGTGCATGATGGCCGCAGACATGTTCCTATTTACATAACTGAGAATATGGTTGGTCACAAACTCGGAGAGTTTGCTCCGACACGCCATTTCCGCGGTCATGTAACCAAATCATCATCGGTGAGTTAACCATGGCTATTGAAGTAAAAGCAGAACTTAAATATTTTCCGGTTTCTCCTCAAAAAGCGAGACTGGTCTTGGATCTCGTTCGAGGGAAGATGGCTGCAGAAGCCGTATCCCGGCTGCGGTTTGTTAATAAGAAATCCGCACTGCCTGTCGGTAAACTAATTGCTTCGGCAATCGCTAATGCCGAGAACAATTTTGGGCTCTCAGCAGATAATCTATACATTGAGCATATCTCTGCTGATCCGGCGCCGCTGCGTAAATGGAGGCGGTTTGGAGCCAGAGGTCGTTTTAAGCCGCTACTTCGCCGTTCATCGCATATCAAAGTTATTTTAAAAGAAAAAGAATAACTGTTAGCAGGAAAGGTAAATAACAGGAGAAATTATATGGGTCGTAAAGTACATCCAATTGGAATGCGGCTGGGGATCATCAAGTCCTGGGAAGCACGCTGGTACGCTGAAGGCCAAAATTATATCGATCAGCTGCAGCAGGATATTGAGATTCGCGATTTAGTTCGAAAAACAAGCGAACGTGCTGGTGTGTCCCAGATAGAGATCGAGCGATACCCTGGCAAAATCCGCACCATCGTCAATACAGCCAAACCTGGTATTTTGATTGGCCGGAAAGGCGAATCTGTAAAAGAGCTGCGCAAGGGGCTTGAGGATCTTACTGGGAAAAAGATCGACTTGGAAATCCGGGAGATCAAGAATCCTGACACCGATGCTTTGTTGATCGCGGAGAATATCGCATCACAGATCGAACGCCGTATCAGCTACCGCCGCGCGATGAAGCGGGCAATCCAGCAGGCAATCCGCCAAGGCGCTGAAGGCGTCAAAATTCAGGTGGCGGGACGTTTGAATGGCGCAGAAATGTGCCGGACTATTTGGCTGCGTGAAGGCCGTGTTCCTCTGCAGACTTTGCGTGCTGATATTGACTTCGCCAAAGCCGAAGCCAACACTTCCTACGGAAAAATCGGTGTGAAGGCATGGGTTTATAAGGGTGAAATCCTTCCCGGATCGGAAGAGGAATTGGAAAAAACGGAAGGCGTTTACGTTAGTGAGTAATCTCGCCGGCGTAAATACCTGGATTAGAGGAATATAACTATGTTGATGCCAAAAAGAGTCAAATACCGCAAAACGTTCCGCGGCCGTATGACCGGCAAAGCCTTACGAGGCGCTGAAATGAATTATGGCGAATACGGACTGCAGGCGCTTGAACCTGCATGGATCACTGCCAGGCAGATCGAAGCTGCCCGTCGTTCCATTGTTCGTACGATGAAACGCCGCGGCAAGGTATGGATTCGGATTTTTCCCGATAAACCAATCACCAAGCGTGCAGCTGAATCCCGCATGGGTAAAGGTAAAGGCGCCGTCGAGTACTATGCCGCCGTTGTAAAGCCCGGCCGGATCATGATTGAGATCGGCGGTTTGGACGCGGAAACTTCCCTCGAAGCTTTGAAGCAGGCTGCTTATAAGTTTCCGATCAGGACAAAAGTACTTTCGCGCGAAGATATGGTTGGAGAGCAGCTATGAAACCGAGTGAAATTCGACTTATGCCTGTTGAGGAAATCAAGAACAAACTGTCAACTGCGCGAAATGATTATATGGACATGCGCTTTCAGGTGGTCAGCGGTCAATTGCAGGATACCAGCAAGTTGAAGCAAGCGCGCCGTTTGATCGCGTTGTTCGAAACCATTTTACGAGAAAAAGAGTTGGCCGGAAATTTGGAAGGTGAAGCATGAACACTCGTCGAAGATTACAAGGTGTAGTTAAAAAAAGCAATTCCGCGAAAACGGTCGTGGTTGAAATCAGCCGGTCCTTCCGTCATCCGCTGTATGAGAAAGTCATGCGTACTGCCAGCACCATGAAAGTGCATGATGAAATTGGATGCAAAGTTGGTGATCAGGTTCAGATCGTTGAGTCGCAACCGGTTTCCAAAACAAAACGTTGGTCTGTCGAAAAACGTTTAAATGTTGAGGAAAACCTTGCTGCTCAGGATACTCTGCCCGAAGTCAGCGCTGAAGAATTGCTTGGCGAAGAGACACCTGAAGATTTGATTGAAGAAGTAGAGGAAGAATCAGATGATTCAGCATGAGACTCGATTAAATGTGGCTGACAACACGGGCGCTCGCGAACTTTTAGTAATCCATGTTACTGGCGGCACGCGAAGACGTTATGCAGGTATTGGCGATATTGTTGTCGCCACTGTGAAATCTGCGTCACCCCAAAGCTCTGTAAAAAAGAGTGAAGTGGTGAAGGCGGTGATTGTTCGTACGTCAAAAGAATGGCGTCGCAGTGATGGTTCATCAATAAGGTTTGATGATAATGCCGCAGTGATCCTCGGAACTGATGGACAAAACCCCGTCGGATCCCGTATTTTTGGGCCTGTTGCCCGAGAATTGCGCGAAAAAGGATTTATGAAAATTGTTTCGCTCGCACCAGAAGTGATCTAAGAAGCGAGTGGAGGAGTAATTTTACGATGCATATTAAAAAAGGTGACCAGGTAGAGATCATTACTGGTAAAGCGGATGAAAAGGGCAAACGAGGCGAGGTGATCAAGGTTCTTCCTAAAGAGAATCGCGTCGTAGTGCAGGGAATCAAAATCCAAACCAAACACCAGCGACAGGTCCAGTCTGAAGGAAAAACCATCAATCCTGGGATAGTGAAGTTGGAGGGTCCGATCGACGCTTCCAATGTGATGATCGTTTGCAAAAAATGTGGAAAAGCAGTCCGCATCGGCATTTCACGCGAAGGTGAAAAGGCCGTACGTGTCTGTAAAAAATGCGGAGCATTGATCGACTAAATGCCGATTAATTATTGGAGTATGGAATGAATCTATTGAAAGAACGATATAAAAAAGATATAGTTCCAGCGCTGATGAAGGATTTCTCCTTCAGTAATGTGATGGAAGTGCCTGCGCTGAAAAAGATTGTGGTCAATATTGGCATGGGCGAAGCGCTGGATAACCCCAATAGTCTTGATGCTGCTGTTGGCGACTTAACGGCTATTACAGGCCAGAAACCGGTAATAACGAAAGCCAAGAAAAGTGTTGCCAACTTTAAATTGCGGGAAGGACGACAGATCGGTATCAAGGTCACACTTCGCGGTGAACGCATGTGGTCGATGTTAGATCGACTGGTCAACATCGCATTGCCTCGCGTCCGTGACTTCCGCGGTGTGCCTTCTGAATCATTCGATGGACGTGGCAATTACACACTTGGGATTAAGGAGCAATTGATTTTTCCCGAGATTAATTACGATCAAATTGACAAGATACGCGGCATGGAACTTACATTCGTTACCACAGCACGAAATGATGAACATGCGAAGGCTTTATTAGGTTATTTGGGAATGCCCTTTAGGAAGGCTTAACTATGGCAAAAACATGCATGACTTATCGAGAAAAAAGAAGGAAGCATCCTACCCAAGTGGTCAATCGCTGTAAGATATGCGGCAGACCGCGCGGTTACATTCGCCGATTCGGCCTGTGCCGTATTTGCTTCAGGGAATTAGCCCTTAATGGCAAAATCCCTGGTGTAACTAAATCATCCTGGTAGGAACCGGACCGGAGGAAAAAATGAGTATGACTGATCCTATTGCTGACATGTTGACCCGCATCCGGAATGGTGTGATGAGCAACCAGAGTTTGGTAGCAATGCCCAGCTCAAAACTTAAATTGGAAATTGCCCGAATATTAAAAGAAGAGGGTTTCATTGAGGATTTTGAAGAAGCTGAAGGGGCTAAACCTTCGCACAAAATCCTCCGAATCCGCTTGAAATATGTTGGAGAGAGGCGCGGGAAACGGCCTGTGATCACCGGCCTGCAGCGCGTCAGCCGGCCTGGACGACGTGTGTACTCGCAGAAAAGCGAAATTCCCTGGGTTCTTTCCGGTATGGGTATCTCGATCATGACTACCCCCAAAGGCGTCATGACCGGTCAAAATGCCCGAAGATTGGGCATTGGCGGCGAGATTCTCTGTAAGGTTTGGTAATCAGGTGATTTGGAGGTTATGTCGTGTCTCGAATAGGTAAACAACCCATCGTGGTTCCAACTGGCGTTCAGGTGGAAATCGATGGAAAAAATGTAAAAGTAAAAGGCCCGAAGGGTGAACTGGAGCGTTTATTCACACCTGTGGTTGATATCAAACTGGAAGATTCCCATATTGTAGTAACACGCAGTTCGGATGAAAAGAATGTCCGTGCACTGCATGGGACTACGCGGGCTGTCATTCAGAATATGGTCACCGGTGTGAGTGAAGGCTTTTCCAAGACCCTTGAAGTTCAAGGCGTTGGCTACAAAGCGGACATGGAAGGCGAAAAACTGGTAATCAATGTTGGTTTTTCTCATCCAGTCATTGTTGAACCACCCGCAGGCATCAAATTCGATGTAACAGAAAAAAACAGGTTAATTGTAGTTAATGGCAGCAACAAGGAAGATGTTGGGCAGGTCGCATCGGATATCCGCAAGATTAGGCCTCCCGAACCATATAAGGGCAAGGGCATCCGTTATCTCGGAGAAAGGGTCCGCCGCAAAGCTGGCAAGACAGCTGCCGCGTAAGGTAGGATAAGAAAAATGTCAACAAAATCAAGAAACGAAGCAAGATTAAAACGACATCAGCGTGTACGCAAGAATATCTTTGGTACCGCTGCAACTCCTCGTTTGTGCGTCTACCGAAGCTTGACCGATATTTACGCGCAGATTATTGATGACGAGAGGGGTGAGACCTTGGTCGCCTCCTCCAGCATCGATAAAGAACTGCGTGAAAAGATAGCCAAGATGAAGAAAGTTGAACAAGCTGTTGAAGTTGGCAAGCTGCTGGGCGAACGCGCGAAATCAAAGAAAATCTCGTCGGTTGTATTTGACCGAGGGGGTTACCAGTACATCGGGCGTGTAAAAGCGCTCGCCGATGGCGCCCGCGAATCAGGATTGAAGTTCTAATAGAGGATAAATATGGCCAAAGAAGAATCAAAAAGGGCTTATCAGCCAGAAGAAAAAGAATTCGACGAGCGCGTAATTGATATCGCGCGTGTATCGAAAGTTGTCAAAGGCGGCCGATTATTCCATTTCCGTGTGACTATTGTGGCTGGAGATAACAACGGCCGTGTTGGTCTTGGGATCGGCAAGGCCGGCACTGTTACCGATGCGATTGCGAAAGCCACCAAACGTGCGCATAGCAATATGAAGCGAGTTTCATTGTACGGGACAACAATTCCGCATGAAATCATCGCCAAAGTAGCTGGCGCTCAAGTTCTATTAAAACCCGCGTCCGCTGGTACCGGCGTTATCGCCGGCGGCGGTGTTCGGGCGGTTGTTGAAGCCGCGGGCATCCGTGACATTTTAACCAAGTCTCTTGGCAGCGCGAATGTTTTAAATGTGGTTAAAGCCACTTTCAAAGCGCTGGAAGAGCTGAAATCGCCGGAAGATATCGCTGCGTTGAGAGGTAAGCCGGCAAAGGAATTAGAGCCATTCTGGGCAAGGAGAAAAAATGGCTAAAAAGATGATTAAGATCACGCTTGTGAGAAGCCCCATTGGCAACACAGAGCGTCATAAGGCAACTATCCGGGCATTGGGACTGCACAGGATTGGGCAAACTGTTGAACAGCCCAATTCTCTTTCAGTGCGCGGCATGATCTCCAAGGTGAATCATTTAGTTCAAGTTGAAGAAATACAGGAATCGAAATGAAGTTACACGATCTAAGACCAAACGAAGGCGCGAAAAAAGACCGGAAACGGGTTAGTCGCGGTATCGCTGCAGGGCAGGGCAAAACTGCAGGCCGTGGTACAAAAGGACAGAAATCGCGCACCGGCTGGGGTGGAAACCTCTATCGGCAGGGCGGCAATCTGCCTTTTTACCGCCGTCTGCCCTTCCTGCGTGGTGAAGGTTTCACACCTGTCAATCGCGTGGAATACAACGTTGTGAATGTTGGAAATTTGACGGTTTTTAATGCTGGATCAGAAGTAACGCCTGCCGAACTCGCGGAGAAAAACATGCTTCACAAGAAGCAGAACCCGGTGGTTATTTTGGGTGAAGGCGAAATTGACAAAGCGTTAACCATTAAAGCGCATCGATTCTCTAAAAGCGCAGTGGAAAAGATAGAAGCCGCTGGCGGTAAAGCTGAAGTCATCGAAAAGTAGGTTGTTGTGAAATTGGAGAAGGAGACCCACGTATGAAGCGATCCGCATGGCGATATCTGTGGACTTCTATTGATATCCGCAAGAAATTATTGATCACCCTTGCGCTATTGGTGCTCTATCGTTTTGCCGCGAATATCCCTGTTCCAGGGATTAATCGCGGTGTGATCTCAGGCATCTTTCAGCAGCAAGGACCCGCGAGTAGTCTGCTGGGCGTTTTTGACCTTTTATCTGGCGGAACTCTGTCTAACTTTTCCATCCTGGCGATGGGTGTGTATCCTTACATTACCGCCCAAATCATCATCCAATTGCTGGTGCCGATCATTCCTTCTCTCGAACGGCGCATGAAAGAAAACCCACGCGAAGGGCGCAAGTTGATGGAGAAGTGGACTGTGCTGCTGACCATTCCCATGGCAGCCCTTTCAGCAATCGGGCAAATCCAGCTTTTCAATCAATTGACGACTTCAGGCTCAATCCTGAATTACCAATTCGGTTTTACAGGCGTGAACCTATTGCCAACCATCACCACCCTGATCAGTATGATGGGCGGCACCATGCTGGCTATTTGGCTGGGAGAACTGATCTCGGAATATGGTATCCCGAATCAAGGTCTTTCCCTGATTATTTTTGCCGGCATTGTCTCCCGCATCCCGGTCAACCTTTATAGTTTGATCATTTCTGGCCAAAATGTCGCCTTGGCGCTGATCTTGATGGCAGTGGTCCTCGCATTAACGATTTTCGCGATCATCATTGTTCAGCAAGGGCGTCGGAATGTGCCTGTGCTTTTCCCTGGACGCCGTGTCGGGAACCGCATGTCAATGCCGGTAAAGTCCAATCTGCCTTTGATGGTCAACCTGGCAGGAATGATTCCGCTGATCTTTGCGCAAACCATTCTTTCGCTGCCCGGCATTATCGCGCAATTCTTTATCAATTCGAAAACCCAGTGGCTTGCGAATTTTGCGAGCTGGCTGCAGATTACATTCGCGCCAACCAGTATCTGGTATGTCATCGTTTTCTTTATCTTTGTTTTGCTTCTGACCTTCTTTTATACCGAGGTGCTTTTTGAGCAGCAAAGTTATGGCGAAAACCTTAAACGTCAGGGTGCCCAAATACCTGGCGTTGTCAGGGGTTTACCGACACAAAACTATTTGAATAAAGTGCAACGGAGAATTACGTTGGTAGGCGCTTTATTTCTGGCGTTGGTTGCCACACTGCCATATTTCCTGCAGATTGTCCTGCCTGCAAATATCGGGCAAAATCTATTCCTGATCACAGCTTCCGGTTTGTTGATTGTGGTGGGTGTGGTTCGCGATACCTTCAATATTATTGAAACTGAGCTGAAGCTGCATGGTGTTGACGAAGGGTTGATCAAAGGCTAAAAATGTCAAAGTTCTATGTCTTATTAGGCCCTCCAGGCGCAGGAAAAGGGACACAAGCTGTCATCATTGCAGAAAAGTGCGGAATTCCGCACGTATCTTCAGGTAACATATTTCGGGAAAACTTGCAGAATGACACTGAATTAGGCAAAAAAGCCAAATTATATATGGCTAAAGGTGAATTGGTGCCGGATGACATCACCATCGGCATGGTGACAGATCGTTTGTCGCAACCGGATTGTGAAAATGGCGCGCTGTTGGATGGTTTCCCTCGCACACCTGCGCAAGCTGAAGCGTTATCCTCATTCCTTTCAGAGCACGGCAAAGGAATCGATGCGGTACCTTTCATTGATGTACCCGCGGACGAGTTAATTGACAGGCTTAGTGGACGCATGACCTGCAAAGCTGAAGGACATGTTTACCACCCAAAGTTCAAACCTCCTCAAAAAGAGGGTGTTTGTGACATTGATGGCTCAGAACTTTACCAGCGTGAGGACGATAAACGCGAGACCGTAGAGCAGCGGATCAAAGTTTATGACGGTCAAACCGCGCCATTGATCGAATACTATGAGAACAAAGGGTTGCTTCGAAAGATCGATGGTTCACAACCAATAGAGGTCGTCACCACGGATTTGCTAAAGGTTGTGGAGTGCTGATAAAAATGGACGAAGTAAGGATTGTTTGTTATAATAAAAAATTTGCGGCTGTAGTAACCAAGAATAGGAGCAAGTAAATGAGAGTATCGCCATCTATCCGCAAACGATGCGCCAAATGCAAAATTGTAAAGCGTAAAGGTATTCTTTACGTTATTTGTGAGAACCCAAAACATAAACAACGACAGGGATAAGATCTATGGCAAGAATTGAAGGTGTTGACTTACCGCGCGAAAAGCGGATCGAAGTGGGCTTGACCTATATTTACGGCATCGGGCCAACCAGAGCCAAGGAAGTGCTTGGCGCTACCAATGTGAGTCCTGATATTCGAGTAAAGGATCTCACTGAGACTGACGTTAGCGCGCTGCGTGATTACATTTCCAAGAATTTCCAGGTGGAAGGTGATTTACGCCGCGATGTTCAAATGAATATTAAACGGCTGGTCGAGATCGGCTGCTACCGGGGTATCCGTCATCGCCGCGGATTACCTGTACACGGCCAGCGCACGAAAACCAATTCACGCACACGCAAGGGGCCAAAGCGCACTGTCGCAGGGCGCGGCCGCCGGCGCGGTGCAACCAAGAAGTAAAACCGCGGCATTATCTAATTGAAGTTATTGTAAAGAGGATTAATGGCTCAAAGTACAAAAAAAACAACAACTCGCCGGTCAACGGCAAGCCGAAAGACAAAACGAACGCTGTCATCAGCACAGGTGCATATCTTTGCATCGTTCAATAATACGATCATCACCGTGACTGACCAGCAAGGCAACACTGTCACCTGGACAAGCGCCGGAACTGTAGGTTTTCATGGATCAAGAAAGAGCACGCCGTTCGCTGCTCGCTTGGCAGCCGAAGAAGCAATGAAAAATGCGTCTGCCATCGGTATCCAGGAAATCGACATCATCATTAAAGGACCTGGACCAGGTCGTGAAGCTGCGATCCGCGCTATTCAGTCAAAGGGTATGAAGATCCGCTCGATTGCTGATCTCACCCCAGTGCCGCACAATGGCTGCCGGCCCCCAAAGAAACGACGCGTTTAGGTAATTAGGAGTAAGTATCAATGGCAAGATATATTGGACCAGTTTGTAAATTATGCAGGCGCGAAGGCGAAAAGCTCTTCCTTAAAGGTGAGCGCTGCTTTTCAAATAAATGCGCTTTTGAACGAAGGCCTTACGCTCCTGGTCAGCATGGTGTCACTGGGCAGCGCACACAGCGCCGCTTATCAGATTACAGCCGCCAATTGCGCGCCAAACAAAAAGCGCGCCGAATTTATGGCGTTTTGGAATCCCAATTCAGACGCTATTTCGAGAATGCGATCAAGATTCCTGGATTAACTGGTGTGACGATGCTCAGAATCCTGGAGTCTCGCCTGGACAATGTTGTATTCCGCTTGGGATTAGCAGCAAATCGCGCCCAGGCAAGGCAATTAGTTAATCACGGTCATTTTTTGGTCAACGGCCGCAAATCAGACATTCCTTCTTATGCGTTGAAACCTGGTGATGTGATCACTGTTCGTGAGCAATCAAGATCAAATGCATATTTCAAGGAAATCGTTGATGTCGCAGAAAAAACCAACCCAGCCATGTGGTTGGAACGCGATCTCAAAACCATGAGCGCGCGTATGCTGCGCCTGCCTGATCGCGGTGAAATTGACGGTAACCTTAACGAACAACTGATCGTTGAATACTACTCAAGATAAACAAGGTTAAAATTTATTAATGGATTTTGAGAAAAGAGAGGGTGACTGTGACTCTAAGTAGTATGGTTTCACCGACATTGGAAAAAGAAGCTGAAGCGCGAAATTACGCGAAGTTCGTGATCAGCCCCCTTGAACGAGGATATGGGGTTACTCTGGGAAATTCCCTTCGCAGAGTGCTGCTTTCCTCTTTGGATGGCGTAGCGATCACTTCAATGCGCATTTCAGACACGCTTCACGAGTTCAGTGATATTCCCGGCGTACGGGAAGATGTTCTGCAGGTGATGCTGCAGGTAAAACAGATCCGAGTCATCATGCATGACGGTGACGTCTCGCATATGCATTTGGATGTCAGCGGTGAAGGTGTTGTGACTGCAGCCGATATTCAGGTTACATCAGAGCTTGAGATCGTTAATCCGGAACTCTATCTGTTTTCCGTGGATGATCCCAAAACAAAATTATCCATCGATTTCACTGTTGAACGTGGCCGTGGTTACCTGCCATCCAATGATCGCAGCGAATCACTGCCAATCGGCGAGCTGCCGGTGGATGCGATTTTCAGCCCAGTCAAACGCGTGAACTTCAATGTCGGAAGCGCGCGTGTTGGGCACAGCACCAATTATGACAGTCTTGAATTGGAAGTATGGACTGACGGGACGAAATCGCCTGAAAAAGCACTTGCCCAATCAGGCAGGATCTTAATCGATCAGTTCCGAATGATTGCAGGCATCAAAGAAGAATTACTGGTCGTAGAAGAAGCAGCAGTAGTGGCTGAGAAGCAAGTTGTCACAGAAAACGCTGATATGCCTATTGAGAATCTCGACCTTTCTGTGCGTGTTTTCAACTCCCTGAAACGCACAGGCGTCACCACGGTTGGCGACGTAGTTGAGCTGTTGGGCAAGGGCGAAGAAGCTGTTTTGTCCATCAGAAATTTTGGGGAAAAGAGCCTTGATGAACTGCGGGACAAAATGCAGGAAAAAGGTCTCCTAAAAAATGAACAGGAAGAAGACGAATCGGAGTAAGTATAGATGCGACACAATGTAGCAGGTTATCAACTAAACAGAAATAAAGGAAACCGCATCGCACTCAGGCGAAACCTGATCATCAGTCTTTTTGAGCACAACCGCATTAAGACCACTCAGGCCAAGGCGAGCGCGATCCGCGGAGAAGCTGAAAAATTGATCACCCTTGCGCGCAACAGCAGCAAAGGGTCGGATATCGACAAAGTGAATGCGCGGCGTTTGGCGGCCAGTTCACTCAATAATCCGGGGATGGTTCGCAAGCTTTTCGATGAAATTGCCCCCCGTTTCGAAAAACGAAGCGGCGGTTACACACGCATGATGAAATTGGGACCGCGCTTGGGCGATTCTGCAGAAATGGTCATCCTGGAATTAGTCGAAGAATAAATCTCCTCCGGTTTTCCGGTTGGAATGGCACCTTACCAACTTACTATTGCATACGACGGCACTGATTTCTACGGATTTCAGCGTCAAAAAAACTGCCGAACAGTTCAGCAGGAACTTGAAAAAGCCCTAAAAAAGGTTGGCTGGTTGGGAAACACAATTCTCAGCGCAGGCCGGACTGACACAGGCGTACACGCGGAAGGGCAGGTGGTTTCATTTGAGCTTGACTGGGCTCATTGCCCCATTGATCTCGTCAAAGCGATCAACAGCCATCTTCCCGCTGATATTTCAGTGGGAGATGCCAAGAAAGTCGATGGCGGATTTCACCCGCGTTATGATGCGGTGGAAAGGAAATACCGTTACCAGATTGTTTTTTTGGAACAACGGCATGCCATTCATGAGAGGTTTCACTGGCGGGTGTGGCCAAGACCAGAAAAATCGCTGCTTGAGGAAGGCGCAGGAATCATTCTTGGGACTCACGATTTCTCAAGATTTGGGAAACCACCGCGAGATGATATTTCAACTATTCGGACCATTTACCAGGCAAAATGGAATTTTAGAGAACATTATGCGTCATTCACTATCACGTCCAAAGCATTTTTATATCATATGGTTAGGCGGATAGTTTTTCTTCTGGTTCGGTTAGGGCAGGATAGATTTTGTGCAATAGATTTGGAAAAAAGTTTTGATGAAAAAGTGAGACTGCCAACCGGTATCGCACCGGCGCATGGCTTGTTTCTCGAAAAAGTGAATTATAGATAATGACTGGAGTACCTAATTGTGGAAAAGACATTTGTAAATAAAGGGAAACCTGAAACAAAGTGGCTGTTGGTTGACGCTAATGGCCAAAAATTAGGCCGGATGGCAACTAAAATTGCCCATCTTCTGTTAGGCAAACATAAAACCAATTACGCGCCTGGTGTGACTGTTGGCGATTCTGTTGTGGTGATCAATGCCAGTGGAGTCCAGGTCAATACGACGCGTGAAAAAGAAAAGGTCTATTACAGGCATTCGAATTATCCTGGTGGTTTAAAGGAAGTACCTTATCCCCACATGTTGAAGGAACATCCCGAACGCATCATTGAATCAGCTGTCAAAGGCATGCTACCTCACAATCGATATGGACGCAGCTTGATGAAAAGATTAAAAGTATACCCAGGTGCTGAACACCCGCATCAGGGGCAAACCCCGGAAAAGATCGATCAGGAGTAAATGAATCATGGCCGAACAATATTATGAAGGTATTGGCAGACGGAAAGAAAGCACCGCTCGTGTGCGTATTATGGCTGGAACGGGAAATTTTACAGTAAACGATAAACCGTTCGAAGAATATTTCACACGGCTGGGAGATCCCGCGGCAATTTTGCAACCATTTCAAGCAACCGGAGAAAACCAAGCCCAGTATGATATCACTGTGCTGGTAAGCGGTGGCGGAGTTACCGGTCAAACAGAATCCGTTCAACTTGGTTTAGCCCGCGCGTTTGCCAAGATGAATCCGGATTATGTACACGCCTTACGCAAGGACGCTCTCCTTACCCGAGATCCACGCGTGAAGGAACGCAAGAAACCAGGTCTCAAGCGTGCTCGCAAGGCGCCCACCTATACCAAGCGTTAAAAACTTTTTTCCACATTATGAAACCAAGCTACCCGCCCAGTTAAAAGGGCGGGTAGTATAATTTTCCGGCATTAATGACCAGGAGCAGATAGATGAATTTTGCCATTATCGCAGAGATTACCCAAAAACTCAATCTGGATTTGAAGTACGGCATAAAAATTTTATACGGAAAAGATCTCGCGGGAAGACATAGCTTAATGCATTTGCCAGATGAAAATGCAATTTATGATTTCACGGTGGGCAATATTGATCAACCTCTGTTAATCAACTTGGTTAATCTCATTTACAAGCCTGAGTATCAGGTTTTCTTGGCAGAAATTTCTGATAGCGATCTTGCGATTAAGCATACGAGTGTAGAACAATTGCCGGAGCAGCTAAAGATTTTTAAAAAAGGATATATCATTTTTCAAGCAGATCCCAAGTCTCGCACATTTCTATCTTTTGTAGAACTAATAGCACATTTGCGGTCACCTGAGGGTTGTCCATGGGACCGTAAGCAAACACATCAATCTTTAAGAACTAATCTGCTGGAAGAAACTTATGAAGTGCTTGAGGCGATTGATGCTCAAGACCAGGATTCGTTATCTGAAGAGTTAGGGGATGTGTTGCTTCAAATTGTTTTGCATGCCCAGTTAGCCAGTGAATCTGGAAAATTCAATATCTATGAAGTAATCAAGGGTATCCATGACAAACTCGTTTTCCGCCACCCTCATGTGTTTAGTGATTGGGATGTCAAGGATGCATCGACAGTGATAAAAAATTGGGAAGTGTTAAAATCCCAAGAGCGCGAACAAAAAGATCAAAAATCGAATAAAAGCCTGCTTGACTCGGTTCCTAAACACTTACCCGCGCTCTCGCTGGCACAAAAATACCAGGAGAGGGCTGCGCGTGTTGGATTTGATTGGCCGGAAATCGCCCCGGTGATCGAAAAAATTAAAGAAGAGATTAAGGAAATTACCGAAGCGCAAGACTCGGCATCTCTGGAGTGGGAACTAGGTGATTTGTTGTTTGCTATAGTGAATCTTATTCGTTGGTATGGTATGGATGCTGAGGGCGTGCTCAGGCAGATGAACCAACGCTTTCTTCAGCGATTCAAGTTTATCGAAGAGAAAGTTGCTCTCCAGGGCAGGCAAATGACCGACCTTACCCTGGAGGAAATGGATGTGATTTGGGAGCAAGCAAAAGAAGCGGAAGCTAAAGCGGCTCAAAATGCGCGGTAAAATGCCGGAGCAGCTCAGGTTCATACGTGATTCGGTATCCCCTGTAATTCTCGCGTTTATTCCAAATCGATTTTAAGGTTGCGGCGACGTAATCAAGGTGACTTTGGGTGTATACACGCCGGGGTATAGCGAGACGAACAAGCTCCAGTTTTGGATAAACCATCTCACCGCTGTCTGGATCTTTATGGGCGAACATCACTGAACCAATTTCAACGCCGCGAATACCTCCTTCCAGGTATAACGCAGCCACTAATGCCTGGCCGGGAAATTCACTTTGTGGAATATGCGAAAATATTGCCCCTGCGTCCAAATAAATTGCATGGCCGCCTGGTGGTTCAATGATCGGGATTCCTATGGATCGAATATTCTCACCCAGATATGCAGTTTGATTTAACCGGTACTTCAGATAACTTTCATCAAGTCCTTCGTATAGGCCGGTGGCCAGCGCTTCGAGGTCGCGGCCAGCCAAGCCACCGTAAGTTGGAAAACCTTCCCTGAGGATTAGCTCATTGCATACCTTTTGATACAATTCAGGATCTCGCATGGCGAGGAAACCGCCGATATTGACAATGGCATCCTTCTTTGAACTCATCCAGGCACCATCGGCCAAGTCAAAAATCTCTCTTGCAATCTCTTTTGTGCTTTTGTTGGCATATCCTGGTTCACGCAGCTTGATGAAATAGCAATTCTCCGCATACCGGCAGGCGTCAATGAAGAAAGGAATTTTGTGGCGATGATAGATGCCAGCAACTGCCTTAAGATTCTCCATGGAAACCGGTTGCCCGCCGCCGGCATTATTGGTGATCGTGATGCAGCCAAAGGGGATATTCTCACTACCGGTAGAATTGATCCAATCCTCGAGTTTGGCAAGGTCCATATTGCCCTTGAAGGGAATATTGGCCGCTGGATCAAAAGCCTGATCGTTGACCAGGTTGACTGGTCGACCAAAACGAGCGCGCAGGTTAGCATCGGTGGTGTCGAAATGCATGTTTGACGGAATGTAATTATCCGGCTTGACCAGTAAGGCAGCCATAATATTTTCTGCTGCTCGGCCTTGATGAGTGGGGACAAAGAATTCAAAACCAAAAATGTCCTGAATGGCTTCTTTCAATTTGTAAAAAGAACGCGCGCCGGCATAGGATTCATCCCCGCGCATGATTGAAGCCCATTGTTCCTGGCTCATCGCCCCGGTTCCTGAATCGGTTAAAAGATCAATGAATACTTTTTCGGCAGGCACCGAAAAGAGGTTATAACCAGCAGCGGCTAATGCAGATTCACGTTCGGCTTGATTTGGCAAGTGGATCGGTTCAATCATTTTTATGCGGAAAGGTTCCGGTGGGTGAGTTGGCATTCTTTTTTCCTCCAATGAGATGATTAATAGTTTATCATTCATCAACAAGAATCCCTGATTTTCATTAACCTGTGTTGAATTATTTATGAGAAAAAAACCATTGGCTGTCTTAATCGCATTGATATTACTTTCTTTTGGCATATTCTTGTGGTCAATTTGGCCAACACCAATTGTTGAAAAGGATTATCCGATCAATTTAGGGCAACCGATTCTTAAGGATGTGAACTGTAATCCAGGACTGTACCTGGACAAACTATCTTTTCTAGTTGTTTTTCCTAAATTTCAAAATCGAAAAGGAATCGCACCGATTCAGGTCAACATGCAGAAAAGTTGGTTAAACATGATGGATTCTCCGAAGAATTGCGGATACCAAGTAGAAGTATCCTTGAATATGGTTGATTCATTCACCCGCCCGCAAAACCGAATTGTCCAATCATTGATGGGAGAATCTACCCAATCTTTTCAATTTGAGGTAATGCCTGCCAACAAACAGAATTTGATCAATGGAGACCTTTGGGTTTATCTTATTTCTGATTCAAAGCAATTTCTGTCACAGGAACGGCTGCCTATTCTGGTTGTGCCAGTTTCAATCCCGCCGCGGATTTTTTTGGAATTTCCAGAAATCTGACTACGCTTACTTCTTTGGCATCCTTCATTGCGCTTTTTGCCGTTGCAGTAATTATGAGAAAACCTGAATGATATAATCTCGCCGGTGGTAAAAACTAGAGGAGATCCACGAGAAGAAACCAACTTACGCTTTGACCGAAAGCTCGAATTCCACACCGTGAGAATGCAAAAACACTTATTTAAGAATCAAATTTAACCCAATGAAACTAATTAAATTATTAAAAGACTCAGGGGAATTTCCTGAAATTCATCAAATCCATGAAGATGTCGAAATACAAGGTATCAGTTTTGATTCCCGTGAAGTAAAAAAAGGGTACCTTTTTATTGCTCTTGAAGGTGGATCTTCTGATGGACATAAATACATTGCTAATGCGTTGCAAGCTGGCGCTGTCGCAGTAGTTGGGCGAAAGGACATATCTGGAAGCCAAGTTCCATATTTCCGTGTGGAAAACCCGCGTAAGGCGATGGCACACATCGCCGCGGCTTTTTATGGGTTCCCTGCCCGCTCTCTCACTGTCATCGGCGTGACAGGTACGGATGGCAAGACCACAACAGTCAATTTGATCTACCAGTCACTTCTTGCTTGCGGGCTCAAAGCAGGAATGATCTCGACTGTTAACGCGGTCATTGGGCAGGAATCCATCGATACAGGTTTTCATGTAACCACCCCTGAATCTCCGACAATTCAAGCCTTGCTGCGGAAGATGGTG
>CAYPAG010000023.1:0-18339 GCA_964408645.1 uncultured Pelolinea sp.
ACGCCGCCAGCGTTCATCCTGAGCCAGGATCAAACTCTCCGCAAAAACTAACACCATAACTGGTGTTGCTTACGAGTTTCTAACTCAATGAATCTCTTTGGTGCACTTCCTTTCACTCTTCAGTTGTTAAGGTCCCGTTTGAATCGAGAGGCAGATTTTACCACATCGCTCAATCGTGTCAAGGGTTTTGGAGACAAAACCACCGATGTTTTCCGACTTTCTCTTGGAGAACACCGGCTTCGATGTCGGTATGCCTCTCAGGCACACCTCGGTTATTCTTTTGTAAACAATTTGCGTTTCCGCAAATTCCTTGAGGTTACTGTGTACTCGTATTCTAAGAGGTTATTTGAGGGCTGTCAAGGTTATTGGGGGATATTTATCTTTTTTTAATACAATTCCACAGATTTCTCGTCTAAATTTGAGTCAAACAATCCTTATCAGTCTAAATGCTATAATTTTCGCCATGCAGGAAGATTCTCCCGCGCCGATTTCTCCCACCGCCCGTTTATTGCTTCAGGCTGTTTTTATTTTCTTTTCGGGACTTTTTCTATTCCTGGTTTTAGCCCTATCCAGTGTTCTGGTTGATCAGGTTTGGCACGCAGGCCGCGTTATGCCCGGAGTGACAATGAACGGCATCAACCTATCTGGACTGGAACCCGGGCAGGCAGCTTTGGCTATCCTCAATGGAACAGAAATTGGTGATGAAAAAAGCATCACCCTGCAGTATGGTGACATCGTTTGGCAAGCGCTGCCATCCCAGTTAGGACTTGAATTGGACGCGCCAGCTTCAGCACGCGAGGCTTACCTTTATGGCAGGCAGGGATCACTGGGCAGCATACTGGCATACCAGCTTTTCGGCCGGCGAGCAAGCCATGACCTGCAGCCCATGGTCACCTTTAATGAGCAAACGGCTTTTAACTATCTCAGTCAGATCGCCCACGAGTACAACCGCCCAGTTAAGGAAGCAGAGTTGGGACTGAGCGGCACCCAGGTCATAGCTATTCCCGGACAGGTCGGCTTGGAGCTTGACATTGAAGCCAGTCTTGAGATGATCGCCGATTATGTCCGCCGCTTGGACGGATCACCCATCGTACTGCCGATTAATCAGGAACCTCCCGATATTTTAGACGCTTCGCCTTTTGCGGCGAATGCCCAGACAATTCTCTCGCGCCCGTTCGAACTGACCATTCCCGCGGGACAAGCGGATGCCGGTGGGTCTTTCTCTTTACCAGTTGAACAAATCGCTCCCATGCTGACCTTCGCCCGCCAGCAAGGCGCTGGCCAGGCGATCATCAAACCGCAATTTCGTGATGATCTTCTGTTGGCCTATCTCTCCGACTTGTCGCAGCGCACCGCCATCCAGCCCCGTAACGCGCGTTTTATCTTTAATGACGATACCCGGCAACTGGATCTGCTCACGTCGGCGGTCACCGGCCGTGAACTGGATGTGGAAGAAAGCCTGGCTGCCATTCAAACTGCCATCAATGAACAGCGCAGTTCAGCAGCTCTGGTATTCAATAATCTGACGCCAGAGGTCGGTGATGCTGCTACTTCTGTGGACTTAGGTATCACTGAGTTGGTGCATGAGGAGAGCTCCTATTTCTTTGGGTCCAGTGAACCGCGCATCCAGAATATTGAAAAGGCAGCCAGCGAATTCCACGGCCTGCTGGTGCCGCCGGGCGCTACTTTTTCCATGGCCGCCAATATGGGCGATATCAGTCTGGATAACGGATACAGCGAAGCGCTCATCATTTTCAATGGGCGCACGATCGAAGGGGTCGGCGGCGGCGTTTGCCAGGTGAGCACCACGCTGTTCCGCGCGGCTTTCTTTGCCGGCTTCCCGATCGAGGAGCGCCACCCGCACGCCTATCGCGTTTCCTATTATGAGAAAACCGCCGGCAACGGACGCAACAGCAAACTGGCCGGGTTGGATGCCACGGTTTTCATCCCGCTCGTGGACCTCAAATTCACCAATGACACACCCTATTGGCTGCTGATGGAAACCTACATCAATCGGGCTGCCAACCGCATCACCTGGAAGTTCTATTCCACCTCCGACGGCCGTTCGGTTGATTGGGAGACAAGCGGACCCATCAGCATTGTGGAACCCAAAAAACCCCTATACAAGAAGAATCCTGACCTTAAAGCGGGTGAGATCAAGCAGGTGGATTGGGAGGCGGACGGCGCGGATGTGCGTGTTGACCGCTATATTTATCGGGACGGCCAGTTGATCAATTCGGATGTTTTCCGCACCCATTATGAACCCTGGCGCGCGATTTATGAATATGGCCCGGGAACCGAAGGGATTCCCGAGAATGGTGATGATTAAAATCGAAATTCCCGCCGGTGGTAAAATCTTAACTTGTTGTTTCAAGTCATAGAAGGAGATCAAATGGTTAGCAAGGATCTTTTGGATATACTTCGCTGTCCGAACTGTGTTCGGGAAACAGACGGCATGCTGGAACTCTATAAAGAGACATGGCTAATCTGCCAGGATTGCGGCAGAAAATACCCCATTGTTGAAGACATTCCAGTGATGCTGATCGATGAGGGCGACAAGTGGGCGGAAACCAAGAAGGAATCTCTGCCAATCCCTCCGCCGCGCCCCCAATCATAAACCCGACATATTGGTCATTTTCTTGCAACAATTTTCTTGTTAACCATTGATGGATTTAATACGGCTTATGAAAAACTTTTTCCGAAAAATCAGCATGAAATTTAGGGCGATGGATGGCTTAACCCGCGCCGTGTTCATCCTTTTCCTGGTGCTCGCGCTCACCACCAGTGTGGTGGCTTTTTCCATGGTGCGCAATCTTACCTCCACTATGACCATCCTCAATCTGCCCGGCGCTCCATTGTTGGAAGCATTGACCGGCAATCAGGGTGGGAGTGGATCCCAATCACCTGGAACCGCCGGCGTCGCGCTGCCAGAGCCATGGGATGGCAAGAGCCGCGTGACCATTTTGATCATGGGGTTGGATTACCGCGACTGGCAATCTGGTGACACACCGCACAGCGACACCATGATCCTGTTAAGCGTCGACCCGGTCACTGACACGGCTTCCATGCTTTCCATTCCACGTGATATGTGGGTCAATATTCCCGGTTTCAATTACGGCCGCATCAACGAGGCTTACTTTAATGGCGCGGCTTACAACCTGCCCGGCGGCGGACCAGAACTTGCCCGCCAGACCGTGGAACAGTTCATCGGCGTACCGGTCCAATACTATGCGGTGATTGAATTCAACGCATTCATTAAATTCATTGATGAACTCGGCGGCGTGCAGATCCGACCCGACCAGCAAGTAAAGATTGAGAAGTTCGGCGGCGGGCAGCAGCAGATACTGGAAGCCGGCCAAAGCTATACCCTGGATGGCGAACTGGCGCTGGCTTATGCCCGCGAACGCCACACCCAGGGCGGAGACGTGGACCGCGCCCGCCGGCAGCAGGAAGTCATCATTTCCATTCGCAACCGCATTATTAAATTTGAGAATCTACCGGAACTGATCGCCAAGGCGCCCGCCCTATATCAAGATCTATCCTCCGGTATTTACACCAACCTGAATTTACAGGAAGCCATTCAGCTGGGGATGTTGGGGCTACAGTTGGACATCTCTCAGATCAAAAAAGGCATCATCGATTACGAGATGGTCATCCCGACCAAGTCTCCCGAAGGTGAAGCAATCCTGAAACCCATACCGGACAAGATTCGCGTTCTGCGCGATGAACTGTTCGCCAGCGGCGGCGCCAAGAGTCCATTGGCCACGCCTGCCGTCGGCTCCACCCTGGTCAAGGACGAAGCCGCGCGGGTGGTGATATGGGATGGCAGTAACGCGGTGCTGGGTGAACGCACAGCCGAGTATTTGCGAAGCCAGGGCGTCAATGTGATCCAGGTGGCGGATGCGGGCAGTTACAGCCCGGGCACCAAGATCGAAGTGTTCAACGGGAAACCGAACACGGTCAATTTCCTGGCGCAGTTGATGGGCGTTGCCTCGGCCAACATTTGGAATACTTACGACCCCAACGCTGGACTTGATATCAGAGTCACGCTCGGCGGCGACTGGGCGCAGAACAACACGCTGCCGTAACATAGAACCGAACGAAATGTCATTAAACCCTAAGGGTTTTAAAAACCCTTAGGGTTTTTTATCGGGCGAATATTGAGTCGGTGTTTTTTCGCACAACGCCCAACCGAAGGGTGAATCAATCAATCTATGGTAAATCAATTCTTTAGAATATTAAGCAAGACGTTTTCTTTAAATTCCCTTTGTGGTCTAATCACCCCTCCTACGCCTTCCCTCTTCAGAGGGGAGGAATAATTCTTTTTCTCCATGCGAGAAATTATCACGCTTGCATGAACTTATCTTCTAATATTAAATGCCGATGGCTTAAACCAGCTCAGCCAACGGGATGGTCTACCATTACAAATGCAGTGTCCAAAAATTTACTTGTCTCTTTACTTTGTTCAGGCAGACAAGAATGTACGCGCCACATTACTCACTGGCTTCATAGAAAAACCTTTTTCCTCTCCCTAAAGTGAGAGGAAAAAGGTGAGGGGTCCAATCAATCACTTCAACATCGGTATGTGAATCCCGTGGTGTTTGGCCGCCGCGATCGCTTCCGGATAACCCGCGTCCGCGTGTCGGATGACACCCATCCCCGGATCTGTGGTGAGAACGCGCTCCAACCGCGCGGCGGCTTCCGGCGTGCCGTCTGCCACGATCACCATGCCGGCATGCTGGCTGTAGCCAATACCCACGCCACCGCCATGATGGAAGGACACCCAAGTCGCGCCCCCGACCGCGTTGATCAGGGCGTTCAGGATCGGCCAGTCGCTGACCGCGTCTGTGCCGTCGCGCATGCCTTCAGTTTCGCGGTTCGGCGAGGCCACCGAGCCCGAATCCAAATGGTCACGACCAATGACAATAGGTGCTTTGAGCTCGCCACTTGCCACCATCTCATTAAATTTCAGCCCGGCTTTCACCCGTTCGCCATAACCCAGCCAGCAGATGCGCGCCGGCAGCCCCTGGAAGGGTACGCGTTCTTTGGCCATCTTCAGCCAACGCGACAGGTGTTCATCTTCCGGGAACAGCTCCATCACGGCTTCATCAGTCTTGAAGATATCCTCTTCTTCGCCGGAAAGCGCAACCCATCGGAAAGGGCCTTTGCCTTCGCAAAACAGAGGGCGGATATAGGCGGGCACAAATCCCGGGAATTCAAACGCGTCTTTTAAACCATTATCAAACGCGCGCTGGCGGATGTTGTTGCCATAGTCGAACACTTCCACGCCTTGTTTTTGAAAATCGAGCATAGCCTGCACCTGCTCGGTCATGGAAGCCACCGAGCGGCGTGTGTATTCCTGCGGATCATCCTTGCGCAGCTGCTGCGCGGCGGCCAGGCTCATCCCGGCTGGCACGTACATCAGGAAATCATGCGCCGGCGTCTGGTCGGTGACCACGTCCGGCAGGGTGTTGCTTTTCAACAGCGCGGGATAAATCTCGGCCGCGTTGCCGATCAATCCGACCGAGCGCGGAATCTGTTTCTCTTTGGCTTCCAGCACCAGCGTCAGCGCTTCTTCCAGGTCATCTGACACCATGTCCAGGTAGCCGATGTCCTTACGCCACTTGGCCTGTTCGGGATCGATCTCAACGATCAACCCCGCGCCTCCATTCATCGTGATCGCCAGCGGCTGCGCGCTGCCCATCCCGCCCAGCCCGGCGGTCAGAATAAATTTGCCTTTTAACGATCCCCAGCCGCGCTGACGGGCGAGAGATCCCAATGTTTCATAAGTGCCCTGCAGGATGCCCTGCGTGCCGATATAGATCCACGAGCCGGCGGTCATCTGGCCGTACATGATTAATCCTTCGGCAGCCAGTTTGTCAAAATGCTCCTGCGTTGCCCAATGCGGCACCAGGTTGGAGTTGGCAATCAACACGCGCGGCGCGTCGCGATGCGTCTTAAAGATTCCGACCGGTTTGCCAGACTGAACCAGCAGGGTGTCATCATCTTCCATGGACTTCAGTGAATCCAGGATCGCGTCAAAGCATTCCCAGTTGCGGGCGGCTTGGCCGCGCCCGCCGTAAACCACCAATTCGTCCGGCCGCTGGGCGACCGCGGGGTCGAGATTGTTTTGGATCATTCTAAACGGGGCTTCTGTCAGCCATGATTTGCAGGTGAGCTGATTTCCCCGGGGAGCGGTGACTTTCCTTGGACCAGACATGTTCTTCCTCCTGAATGCGTGAGTTTGATAATTTTATTAGATAAATCTTACACAGTTTATATTTCTATTTTACATAAACGCTGGTTTTTTATCTTATAATCATTAGCCGTAATTGTTGATAAGGAATATAATCGGTTCTTGAGGTTTCATCATGCCAGTGTACGTCTACCATTGCGCCAATTGTGATTTCGAATTTGAGCAACAGCAAAGCTTTTCCGATAAGCCGCTCAAGGTTTGTCCTGAGTGCGGACAAAGCATGCTGCATAAAGTGTTTACGCCGGTCAGCGTCATCTACAAAGGCTCAGGTTTTTATTCCACCGATCACCGCTCAAGCTCCGGCTCAAATTACTCTTCTCCAAAGAAAGACGAAGCCAAGCCGGAAGCATCCAAGCCAGAGAAAAAAGCTGAACCCGAAAAAACGAAATCGACTGCTGAAAAATCCAGCGATTAATCGATTGAGTTCCTAATATGGATAACGGAAACTCTGCCGCCCAGATGGTTACCAAAGCCCTTGGCGGCGGCCTTGTTTTAAGAAGTGTTCAGCCAGAAGATGCTGATCGTTCGGCAGAGTTCTTTGTGAGCGTATTTGCCGAAGATGAAGGTATTCAACCGGACGAACGCATCGGTTATTGGGTGCGGGATTTATTCAGGCTGGACGATGATCCTGGCCGGAAGCGCTATGGCTTTTTGGTAGAAAAAGAGGACAGCAAGGAAATCGTGTCTGCGCTGCTTTCCATCCCGCAATCCTGGACATACGCGGGCATTCCCATACAGGTCGGCCGGCCGGAACCAGTGGCAACAGATAAGACGTTCCGCAACCGCGGGCTGGTGCGGGTTCTATTCCGGGAATTCCATCACAAATCCGATCAAGACGGCGACCTGATGCAGTGTATCAGCGGGATTCCCTGGTTTTACCGTCAATTCGGTTACGAGATGGCCGTAGAACTTGGCGGAAGCCGCAGCGGATTTATCACCCAGGTTGAAGCTGCCGAGAAAGAAAAAAACGCGGAAATCAAAGCACGGGGAGCTGCAGCAAGAGATATAACATTCCTCAGCGAACTCTATCAAAAGAGCGCTTCGCGATATTTACTGCATTGCCCGCTCGATCAGGCTTGGTGGGAAAAAGAAATCGTCCACAAGCACCCCGCCAACATCGAAAAGACGGGTGTCTTCATCGTGGAGAAAATTGATGGAAGCCCATTGGGATTCTTCATCGTATCCAAAGAGTTAAGCGACAATGCTGTTTTCGTGCGATATGTCGAAATCAAATCAGGAGAGAATTGGCGCAGCTGCATGTCGGTGGTGATCTCGGAATCCTGGAAATTTGGGGAACGGATTGCGAAGGAAACCGGGGAAAGTTGTTCAAGATTACTCTTCGGTTTGGGGAGCCAGCATCCCGCCTACCTGGCTGCGGCTGATTTTCTCCCCGTTCAGCGGCGGCCATATAACTGGTATTTGAGAGTGCCTGATCTGGCCAAATTCATTACCCATGTCCGCCCAGCTCTGGAAAGCAACCTGGCAAACTCGCCATTCGCGGGTTTTGACGGGACCCTGAAGATCAGCTTTTACAAGCGCGAGCTTCACTTGATCTTCAATCAAGGAAAATTGAGTTCAGCCATCAATATGGCTGCCGGGAAATGGCAGGATGCCGACATCTGTTTTCCCGATCTCACATTTCTGCAGTTATTATTCGGATATCGCTCCGGCGGAGAATTGGTGAATATGTTTGTTGACTGCCGGATTTCCGAGAAATTCCTGCCGCTGGTTGACGCCTTGTTCCCCAAGAAGCAATCCCTGATCATACCCGTCGAATAAGCGCGTGATAGAATCCTTAAAATGAAACGCTGGTATTTTTGGGTGGGGATTGCCATCAGCGCATTATTTCTCTTTTTAGCGCTGCGCGGCCTGCATTTAGGACAGGTTTGGCAGTCTATTCAAGGCGCCAATTTGCTGTGGCTGATCCCGGCAGTGGCAGTCTACTTCATCGATGTCATTTTCCGCAGCCTGCGCTGGCAGATCCTGCTCAAACCAACCGTCCAGCTTGATCTTGGCGAAGTATTCCCAGTCATTTCCATCGGCTATCTGGGCAATAATATTTTCCCAGCGCGCGCCGGCGAACTGCTGCGAGCAATCCTGCTCAAACATCGCTATCAAACTCCTGTATCCACCACCCTGGCAACCATCATCGTCGAACGCATTTTTGATGGAGTCGTCATGCTGGGTTTCATCTTTTTCAACTTACAGGCATTAAGCAATTTAACTACATCCTCAGGATTCATCGGCAGCATTCAGTCTCTGGCTTTTTGGGGCGCGATCGCTTTTTTAGGCGCATTGGTGATGTTTTTTCTGGCCGCCATTTTCCCTGACCAAGTGGAAAAATTCCTCCTCAGGGTTATCAATGCCGTCCTGCCCTCCAAATGGCGCGCCCCCGCGGCTAACATCATCCAGCGATTCGTGAGCGGGCTCGGCTCGCTTCGCTCACCGCGTCAAGCCCTGCTGGTCGTGCTCACCTCGTTAGCCGTCTGGCTGCTTGAAACCCTGACCTACTGGTTTGTGATGCAGGCCTTTCCATTCAGCATTAGCCTTTTCGCGTTAATGCTGATGAACGGCATTGTTAATCTCTCCACCACCCTGCCCTCCGCGCCGGGTTATATCGGTGTCTTTGACGCACCCGGTATTGCCCTGCTCAGTGCCTTCGGCATTGAACCTGCGTCAGCTGCCGGTTACACGCTTCTGCTGCACGCCACGCTGTGGCTGCCCATCACGCTGGTCGGCGGGTACTTCTTCGCGCGTGCGGGGCTGGACTGGTCGCGAGAACTGGACCAGGCGCGCAAGGAAAGAAAGGCAGATAGATGAACTCAATCGCGGTGATCGGCGCCGGCCCTGGTGGGATGGCGGCTGCCTATGATTTATGCAGGGCAGGAAAAAAAGTGGTGATCTTTGAAAAAGAACCCACACCTGGTGGATTGGCATCCGGTTTTAAAGAAGATGGCTGGAACTGGTCGCTTGAAAAGTATTACCACCATTGGTTTCAAAGCGACTCATCCATGCTCGGGCTTATCCAGGAATTGGGGTTCAAAGAGAAGCTGCGCTTTTACCGCCCCAAGACTGTCGTGTATCACGAAGGTGACTTTTACCCGTTGGATTCACCGCTTGCCGCGTTGCTCTTCCCGGGTTTTTCGTTGATCGATAAAATGCGCTTTGGATTCGTGACCATTTATCTGCGTTATCTGGCTTCATGGAAACCGCTGGAAAAATACACGGCGCATGAATGGATGCATAAATATTACGGCGAGAAGGTGTACCGCACCTTGTTCGAGCCGCTGTTGATGGGAAAATTCAGCAGTTATTACCGCGACGTAAATATGGCATGGTTCTGGGCGCGCTTCAAGGTGCGCACGCCCCGCCTGGGGACATATGAAGGCGGATTCCAAGCCTTTCTGGATGACTTCGCTGAAAAACTACAGCAAATGGGTGTGGAATTTCGTTACAATGCCCAAGTTGAGCGAATCGAGCCACGCGACGGCGGAAAATTGGTCGTCACTGTCGGCGGTAGTCCGATGGTATTTGACCAGGTCCTTGCCACATTACCCCCAAAAATCATGGTGCGTTTCGCGCCGGAATTAGGCCCAGGCTATCTCGATCAACTGGATGCCCTGCAAAGTCTCGGCGCTGTGGTGCTGATCATTTCGTTGAAAAGACAGCTGTCAAGAAAAGGATATTACTGGTTCAACCTGCCAAAATCGGCGGGATTTCCTTTCCTGGCCCTTGTGGAGCACACCAGTTTCGCATCACCTGAAAACTTCGGCAACGAACACCTCATCTACTGCGGCGATTACCTGGAGCCCACACACGAATATTTCCAACTCACCCAGGAGCAGCTGCTCGAACGCTTTCTCCCCAGCCTCAAATCGGTGAATCCCGATTTTGAGCCGTCATGGGTGAATCGCTGCTGGCTTTTTCGCACGCCCTTCGCGCAGCCGGTGCCGCTGGTCAACCATTCAAAAAATATCCCCGCAATTCAAACGCCCATTCCTGGATTGTTTTATGCCAGCATGAGCCAGGTTTATCCCTGGGATCGGGGGACAAATTTTGCGGTAAAACTTGGACGTGAAACTGCCGCCTTGATGATCAAGCGCCTGCAAAGTGCCTAATTCCAAAAACGGTGACAAGTTTCAATCACCATTCAATTCTTATCCCCCGAACTTTTTAAATGAAACCAGTCCAACCATAATCGCATCTGGGCTTTTGTTGAAATAAACCCCATCTATGGGGTTGGTATAGCCGGCTGACCAATTACTTCGCAAGAACACATGTACTATCAAATGCGCAATGGACGGTTTTTTAAGGTGGGTTTTTTAAGAAACAAAAGCTTAAAAATTCAGGATATTTAAACCTGGCGTGGGTGAAAAGTATTGTTATTTCAATCCCGTTTTGCTAAAATGATTTTCACCCAAGCCAAAGGAGACCCGCCTCAGGGCGGCCCCCAAGAGCGCCATCTGTGCGCACATCGATAATTGAATAATCCCTTAATCCCGCTAAAGGCAGAGAGCGGGGTTAATTTAACTTACTTTTTTTCTGCACTCATCCTTGAAGGGAGGCACTGCACTAATACATGGACGCGCAACAAGCCTGGCAGGCAACGCTCGGTCAACTTCAGATGGATATGCCCAAGGCATCCTATGATACCTGGGTTAAGGATTCACGTTTTATCAGCCAAAAGGATAACCGCATCATTATCTCTGTCAACAATGCCTACGCCCGCGACTGGCTCGACAACCGGCTGAAAACAACCGCGGAGAAGTTGTTGAGCGGTATCATCGGATGCCCCCAGGAACTCTCCTTTATTGTGCAGAATTACGAAGAGGAAACAAGAGCCGATTCGATTCCCTTTTCAGAAGCAGCCGCCCCCATACAAATCGAGAAATCAACTTCCTCTGTGTTTAATTCGCGATATACGTTTGACAGTTTTGTTGTCGGCGCCAACAACCGACTCGCGCACGCCGCCAGCCAGGCGGTCGCCGAGAACCCTGCTCGCGCATATAACCCACTCTTCCTGTATGGCGGTGTCGGCCTTGGGAAAACCCACCTGCTGCACGCCATTGGGCATGAAGCCGCGCGTAATCATCTTAATATCCTATACGTGTCCTCAGAAGAATTCACCAATGATCTAATCAACGCCATCCGGCGGCACGACACCTCCAGTTTCCGTGATAAATACCGCAAGATTGATGTCCTGCTAATCGATGACATCCAATTTATCGCCGGGAAAGAATCCACACAGGAAGAGTTTTTCCACACCTTCAACACACTGCATGGGCAGGAAAAACAGATCGTCATCTCATCAGACCGGCCGCCCAAAGCCATGGTGACATTGGAAGAGCGGCTGCGTTCCCGCTTTGAGTGGGGGCTGATTGTAGATGTCCAACCGCCCGAATTGGAAACGCGCATCGCTATTCTGCGCTTCAAAGCTGAACAGGCCGGACGCGTGGTGCCGGATGAAATCCTGGAAAGCGTTGCCCGCAAGATACAATCCAACATCCGTGAACTGGAGGGCGCGCTCACCCGCATCCTGGCTTTCTCTGACCTAAGCGGCAAACCGCTCACCCTTGAACTGGCCGAACTGGCATTGGTGGATCTCATTCCAGCCAATAGCGAACCGGAACCCGAACAAGTGATGGAATCTGTTGCCCGAGCCTTCAATGTTTCCCACCAGGAACTGCTCAGCCGCGACCGCTCCAAAAAGGTGGCGCTTCCCCGCCAGGTTGCCATGTATCTGATGCGCGAACTGGGCAATGCCTCGCTGCCGCAGATCGGCGAGACCCTCGGCGGGCGCGACCACACCACCGTGATGTATGCCTGCGACAAGGTGGCGGACATGCTTGAGCGGGATGATCTTTTTCGCCGCCAGGTTTTCCAGATTCGTGATGAGATATTCAACGCTCAGGTGTTTGCCTAGGCAGGAGTGATGGAACAAAATAAATATTTTTGAAGTGATAAAACGGCAAAAATATTTAACAGTGATTTAACATAATATTTATACTTTGAGGTTGAGGATAAACCTCACGCATGGTAGAATCTATATTGGTAAATATTGAGAGATTACCGGATTGATCGGAATTATTATTAGAAGCACGAAGACTTGTAATAAAAATAAACGCCCTGGCCGGAGTCATCCCCAGGGCTTTTTTTAAAGAATTTGAAATATTCCGCCCCCTTGGGCGGTTTGAAAGGAAAAAATGAAAGAAACAAATTTAAAAATCATCCCGCTGGGCGGGTTGGGAGAAGTTGGGCGTAACATGATGCTGTACGAGTATGAGAACTCGGCTATCATCGTGGACTGCGGCAGCATGTTCCCGGACAGCGACATGCTGGGAATTGACTACATCATCCCCGACTTCCAATACCTGCGCAGCCGTAAAGACAAGATACAGGGGATTCTCATCACCCATGGACACGAAGACCATATCGGCGCCATACACCACCTCCTGCAGGAGGTGCCGGCGCCCATATATGGCACAGCATTGACCATGGGCCTTGTCAGGGTCAAACTGGCCCGCCGCGGAATGCTGGACGCTACCTCGCTGAACACCGTCAAAGCCGGTGAACAGATCAAGATCGGACCCTTCAAGATCGATTTTTTCCATGTTTGCCATTCCATTCCGGACTCGGTTGGATTGGGTATCGAAACACCGGAAGGACTGATCGTGCAGTCGGGTGACTACAAGTTTGACCACACACCGGTTGACAACTGGCCAACCGATTACGCCAAACTGGTCGAGTTTTCGCAGCGCGGCGTGCTGGCCTTGATCGCTGATTCCACTAACGCAACCCGACCCGGATGGACCCCCTCCGAGCGCTTGGTGACTGAAGCACTGGATAAAGTTTTTAACCAGGCCGAAGGGCGCATAGTTGTAGCCAGCTTCGCGTCCCTGATCTCCAGGGTGCAGCAAACCGTCAATGCGGCGGTGGCGCACAACCGCAAGATCGCATTTGTGGGCACCAGCATGGTTGAGAACGTTGAAATGGCACAGCAGCTGGATTACCTCAGGATCCCGGATGGGACGCAGGTGAGTCTAAACACAGCGCTCGAACTGCCTGATCACGAAGTGGTCATCATGTGCACCGGCGCGCAAGGCGAGCCCACCTCGATCCTCGGGCGGCTGGCGCGCGGCACGCAGCGGCAGTTTGACGTCCGCAAGGGCGACACCATTGTGCTATCTTCCAAAACCATCCCGGGCAACGAAGAAGCGGTGTTCTCCACCATCAATGAGCTCTTCCGCCGCGGCGCCAATGTAATCTACGAAGAGATCATGCCGGTGCACGTTTCCGGACACGGCAGCCAGGAAGACATGAAACTGCTTATTCATCTGACCAAGCCAAAATATTTCATCCCTGCTTATGGCGAACTGCGCCATCTGAAGCAGGCTTCCATTCTCGCCCAGCAGACCGGCATTCCCGAAAAGCGCATACTGGTGGTTGAAGACGGCGATGTGATCAATGTCAAAAAGAACAAGATCAAGGTGCAGGGCAAGGTCTCCGCGGACACGGTGTTCGTGGATGGTTCCTGGGTCGGCGATCTGGGCCCGGACGAGCTGCGCGACCGCACCATGCTTTCGCGTGATGGCATCGTCCTGGTGCATGTCAACCTGAACAACCAAGGCAGCCTGCATGGCAAGCCCGAGATCACCAGCCGCGGTTTTTCAGCCACGCAGGACGCCGAAGAGATCCTCTCCCGCCTGGTTGGCAAAGTCGTTGACACGGTAAAAAACGCTAACGGCAAGATGGAACGCGATGTTATCCGCACAGTGAAGGATTACCTATACAAAGAAACCAAGCGCAATCCAACCGTGCTGGTTACGGTGAGCAAGATATAACCAACTGTCGATTGGGATTAATAAAGGGACTGTCAAAATAGACAGTCCCTTTTTCAATGATTTAACTTGATTAAAAATCGTTGGTGCGGACCAGCGCGTTATCAAAATAATAACTCGCGCTGGCGCCTTCATCCACATTGATGAACAGTGAAATTTCAGTTCCGTATGGATCGCCGCCCTGATAAGAATCGATCCGTTCGCCATTGACGTAAAACGTCAGAACGCCATCCTCCGCCACAATGGTTAGGTTATTGACGGCGTCTCCCCATTCAATGGCCTTATTAGTTTTCAACTGCATTAACCTGATCCATTCGCCATCTTCAAGCACGTCCATGAAATACTGGCCCTCTTTCCCAATGGTGAAGGAATAGAAATTGCTCCCGCTGCCCCAGAAATTAAAACCCCAGGATACGCCGCGGTTCTTGCTTTCGATGCTCCCGTCGATGGAAGCCACGAAATTCTCCGCGCCGGTAATACCGAACCACTGGATGACACCGGAGGAATAGCCGGAATGAGCTTTGCCGGTCACATCCACCACATACTTGCCGTCCTCCACCGCCACCTCGACCAGTGCCAGGTCGGAATCGTCCAGCCCTTCATACCAGCCAAAGCTGTTGTCAACAAACTCGTCGCAGGTGATCGTCGACCAATCAGGTTTGAGATCTGATTCAATGGCGCAAACGCTGCCCGTGTCTTCTACTTGCGAATCCACCTGTGTGTCCGTCTGGTCCTCCACGGCCGCTTCAGTTAAAGGTGCCGCGCCTAGTGAGCCGAGCACGCTAAATTCCAGGGTCTTTTCCAATTCGTCATTCAGGTAGATCTCCACCTTG
This sequence comes from uncultured Pelolinea sp., assembly GCA_964408645.1. Classification (GTDB taxonomy): domain Bacteria; phylum Chloroflexota; class Anaerolineae; order Anaerolineales; family Anaerolineaceae; genus Pelolinea. The sequence continues at coordinate 14,928 of CAYPAG010000023.1, forward strand.
TATTTGCCTGCCGGCCATAACATATCATTGTTGGTGAGGTCAAAGGTAATTTCACCGCCGCCGGTGTATTCTGCTTCGGCAATCATGTAATTGGGATCCACGCCTTCCGCATCCACTGCATACCACATCGCTTTGGCGACTGTGTCATCCGGCGCATTGGCGACTTCAATAATGGCGAAAAACACATCTTCCTGCGCGAAGACCGTGGTCTGCTGGTAATCCCCGTTCTCCGATCGGGCAGTATAGGCTTCCGTGATGTTGGCGGTGCTGGCGCTGAATCCGCAGGCGGCAGCCACCAATAACAAAATTCCGGTACCTAATAGAATCAAAATACGGCTGGATTTCATGTTTGCTCCTCTTTAAGAATTTATGATTTTGGGTTATGTTAATCCAAACTAACAAAATTATTTCTATTATTATATAAAAAATCATACAAAGATGATAGTGTTTTGTCAAAGATTATTCTTATTGTTTCTCCCCCAGCCCTGCTCGCCAATCAGCGGGACAAAAACCACCGGCAGCACCTCTTCTTTTTCAATTTTTCCGGCATGTTTGACCCACAATTCCAGCATCTGCCGCCAGCGGCTGCCCACCGGCGCGATAAGACGGCCGCCCTCTTTTAACTGGTCCACCAGCCCCGCCGGCATGGCAGGCGTGCCCGCGGTGATCAGGATGGCATCATAAGGCGCGTTTTGCGGCCAGCCCAGCGTCCCATCCCCCACATGCACCTCAATATTGTTTATCCCGACCGCGCGCAGATTCCCTTCCGCCTGCTGCGCCAATTCAGGAATGCGTTCAACACTGTGTATCTCGCGGGCCAAGCGTGCCAGGATAGCAGCCTGGTAACCGCTGCCCGTGCCGATTTCAAGGACATTTTCATCGCCGATCAGATTTAATCGCGCGGTCATCAGCGCAACGATATACGGTTGCGAGATGGTTTGGCCAAAACCGATGGGTAGTGGGTGATCTTCGTAAGCTTCCGGGTGGTGGGATTTTTCAACAAACGCGTGGCGTGGGATCTCACAGAAAGCCGCGAGCACCCGTTCGTCATCTATCCCCCGGCTCTTGATTTGCTGTTCCACCATCTCCAGGCGCGCCCGCCGGAAAAGATCTTCACCAACCATGACTTAATTATACAAAACAGGCAAATTAATAAACCACAAAAAAAGGATGGAAAAAGGCAAATGCCTTAAGGAGTGTAATTATTTCCTATTTAAAAATTTTTTAAGGTCGGATAAGAAGTTGATTCAAGAATACGAAATACTTATCCGCAGGTCTTTTTGGCTGTTGCATTAAGATCGATCGAGATCTGCCGATCCACCTTGCCCATCGGATATTCAGCCAGCTTGGCCAGCGTCACCCAGGCGATCTCATCGGCTTCAATGGCTTTCGGTTCACCTTGAATAATGTCACAAAGAATGGCATGAACCGTCACGGAGAAATGGGTGTAGGCATGCTCATAACGGCCGAATATGTCTCCGGCGCTGATCTCCAACCCAAGCTCTTCGCGGATCTCTCGGATAATCGCCTCTTCCAGAGTCTCCCCCTGCTCTACCTTGCCGCCCGGGAATTCCCACATCCCCCCAAGCAGCGCGTTGGAACGGCGTTTGTCAATCAACACACGGTCCCCATCATGGATCAGCGCGGCAACCACCTGGTAATGCGGCAGCGGTCGTTTGCTGGTCTTGACGGGTATCTCCAACTGCAGACCCCGACCGTTTGCCTTGCACTCAAACTGAAGCAGGCAGTCCCCGCATTTCGGCCTGCGCGGCAAACAGACACGCGACCCAAGGTCCATCAGCGCCTGGTTGAAATCGCCCGCCTGATGTTCAGGCAGCAGATCAGCCAGGATTCTTTTTAAATCACTGGCGTTTTTCTCAAGATTCACCGGTTTGTCATACGCGTACAATCTGGCCAACACACGCTTGCCGTTTCCGTCCAACGCCGGCTGCCGCTGCCCTAAAGCGATGGACGCGATAGCGCCGGCAATGTAATCGCCAATGCCCGGCAGTTTACGCAATTGGGACGAGTCGCGAGGCAATTCGCCCTCAAATTCTTCACATATGATTTTGGCGCTTTTCAGCAGGTTTCGCGCGCGGCTGTAGTACCCCAACCCCTCCCATGCTCTCAGGACTTCTTGTTCATCCGCGCTGGCCAGGTCAACCAGGGTCGGGAATTCTTCAAGCCATCTTTGATAATAAGGGATTACAGTCTCCACTTGCGTCTGCTGGAGCATGACCTCTGACACCCACACGCGATAGGGGTCGCTCTCCCCGCGCCATGGCAGCGCGCGCGCGTTGCGTTTGTACCATTCAAGGAGCTTGCGCCGGATGGCGATCGGATCAGGCATTGAATTTCTTTTAATTAAGAAACGTTTGTCTGTTGGCAGTGTCCCATAACCCAACCGATAGACAGTTTAAAATTGAAAACCGCCGCGGGATTGAACAATCTTGGAGTGAAAGTTGGTGACATATTTGAGGAGTTTTTCAATCAAGGACTGCCACTTCTCAGATTCGAGCGCCTGCGTTAATTTCCTCACTGAAGGCATCACCGCGCTGACCAGGATCTGCGGACGGTCACCGTAAACTGTCACCCATGCATCACTAAGGGTGAATCCGAAGCGCTGCACTTCCGGCAGAAATTCACGGACCACAAACTCGAAATATTCCTGATCCTTGTCAGGGGCGATATCCCAAGTCATGATCAGCTTGCCTGCCATGATGGTTACTCGTGCGGATAATCCAGCACCACCACCTGGGTTTCTTCCGGCAGGGTGTCAACGCTGGTGACTTTATAGGACGGCACCGTTTCGATGGTGGACAATCCCATTTCTTTAAGGAATTTTGCGATCGGTTCGGATTTGATCTTGGATGCCGGGGTGGCATAGTGCATCGGGATCACGATATTCGGTTCAAACAGGCTGATCGCCTCGGAGGCCTGTGACGCGTTAAGGCTGGAAACACCGCCCACCGGCACCAGCGCGATATGCACCGGGCCAAGATCTTCCACCTCAGTCTGTGTGGGAACCTGCACCATATCGCCCAAATGCACGATATTGATGCCGCTGTAATCGATCAGGTAGAGCGTGTTGGGCGGAAGAAGCTGATCTTTTTTCTTGCGGTGGTTGGTCCGCAGACCGGTGATAAACACGCCACCGATCTCATACTCGCCAGGACCGCTGATCACGTAAGGATCGCCTTTGACGGCTTTCAGGTAACTGTGGCTGGGAGACTCGTGGCTGACCGTGACGATATCCGCCTTAAGCTTCAGCGGGCTGTAACCCACCTGCTCATGGTCATAGGGATCGCAGACGACAGTGGCCTGCCCGCGGTCTGAGAGTTTAAAACACGAATGTCCGTACCAGGTGATTTCCATCCAACCTCCGAATTCGGGTTGGATTATACATTAGATT
>CAYPAG010000024.1:0-18264 GCA_964408645.1 uncultured Pelolinea sp.
AAAGCCTTTAGTTGACACCTTGCTTATTGATGAAGGATTCATCAGGTTTGCTGGTTTAGAAAAAGACCTTAATCTCGAATTAAACAACACCACTGAGGTGGTTGACCTAAACGGCGCTTTTGTCCTTCCCGGCTTCACAGACGCGCACATTCACCTTCTGGAATACGGGCTGAGCTTGCAGCGGGTGAACTGTGAGACCGGCACCCGCCAGGCGTGCGTTCGCCTTGTCAAAGAGCGCGTTGACCAAGCGCGTCCTGGTGATTGGGTGCTTGGACATGGCTGGAATCACAATATCTGGCCTGAGGGCAAAGGTACGAAAGAATTGCTGGATGCGTTTTCGCCACAAAATCCGATTTACCTGACACATAAATCCCTGCATAGCGGGTGGGCCAATTTGGCAGCATTGAACGCTGCTGGAATCAATAGAGAAACGGTAGATCCCGAAGGTGGTTTGATCGAGAGGGATGCAGATGGAGTGCCCACCGGGATCGTTTATGAAAGCGCAATGCGCCTGGTGGAAAGAGCCATCCCTTCGCCAAATCCGGCACAAAGAAGATCCGCGCTTGAAAATGCCCAGACGCAGCTGCTTTCCATGGGCATTACCAGCGTGCATGATTTTGACGTTTGGGATTGTTATTTGACGCTCAAGGAAATGGAAAGCGATGGAGCGTTGAAGATTCGAGTGATCAAATCCATTCCCTACCCAAGATTGGATGATGCCATCGCTGAAGGGTTGCGCAGCGGCGGCGGTAGTGATCAACTGCGCATTGGTTGGCTCAAATTATTCTCGGATGGCGCGCTGGGTCCGCAGACCGCGGCCATGCTACAGCCGTATGATGGGTCCACATCCACAGGCATGTTGTTTCTTAAGAGCGAAGAAATGATTGAGATTGGTCGAAAGGCCATGGGCGCGGGAATAAGTCTGGCGATCCATGCCATCGGCGATCGCGCCAACAGGGAAGTGATCGATGGCTTCGAGCAGCTTCGCAGCCAGGGATTTTTCAGCCAGGTAGACTTGAGTCCCCGCATCGAACACGTGCAGATTATCCAACCCGAGGATATCCGGCGCATGGCTGCGATTGGCGTCACTGCTTCCATGCAGCCGATCCATGCGGTGTCAGACCGGGACATGGCTGACAAATATTGGGGCAATAGGTGCGCGTATGCGTATGCCTGGAAGTCTGTGCTTGATAGTGGCGCGCCGCTTATCTTTGGCTCAGATGCTCCAGTCGAATCGCCCAATCCCCTCTGGGGGCTTTCAGCCGCAGTAGAACGCTCCGCTCCAGCCAATCAGCCACAACGGGAAAGTTGGCACCCTCAGCAATGTCTAACCATCCATCAAGCGCTTGATGCTTATATCTTGGCTCCGCAAATTGCTTCAGGTTTGGGCGACCAAGCAGGAAGGCTGCAACTTGGATTTTTCGCAGATCTGGTTATCTTTCGTGAAAATATTCTTGAACAAAACCTCATTGATTTTTCAAAGCGTAAACCCATAAGCTGCATGTCTTTCGGTCAGTGGATTTTCCGGAATGGTTAGGATCAATTTGCTATAATTCACAGAAGCGAGGACATAAAATGACAAACGAGCTGATTTTTCCGATTGACCATGTTGCAGCAGGGCTGCTCAAAGCACGCGAATTCCGCGGCTTGGGTCTTAAAGAAACCGCTGAGCTTTTGGGTATCTCAGCGGCTGTTTTGAAAAGTTATGAAAATGGCAGATACCTCCCATCGCTCCCCACACTGGAATCTTTAGCCTATATTTATCAAATTCCTCTCGACATCCTCTTATCTCCGGATAAATTGGATGATTTTACTTATCAACCGAATACGGAACAGCTTCAACAGCTGATGAAAGTTCGCCGGAATATTATTTCCACGACCCTGCTTATAGCGCTTGAGAAAATCGGGCTCTCTCAGAAAGATCTGGCCGATCGGTCCGGCGTATCACGATCCAAAATTCAACGCTATCTGAATGGGGATGATATCCCATTGGACGACCTGGAAAAAATATCTAACGCAATTTCAGTCGATCAAAAGCAGCTCTTCGATACGGAAAGCCAAATCGGATTATGGCAGGTTAAACAAAAAGCTTTTGAAAAGTTCTCTCAATTGCCCGAAGAAATAATTGGCTTTTTGGGAAATAACGAAAATCTGGAGTTTATTAATCTGGCCAAATCCCTTAGCTCTCTTGAGTTGGCCGAGCTGGAAAAACTTACTGATTCACTCAACCAGCTGCGTCAGCTCATGCAGAACAAATCATAAATTGAATGGTGGGCCATTGGAATCCGTTCCCATTATCCGGAGTGCGCAGCCTGCCGATTATGACGCACTGGATGATTTTCTAAAAAAGAATCTGATCATTCACCGCCATCTTGACTGGCGCCAGCCGTTGGATTGGATTGGCCATTTGCCCTTTTTGGTGATGGAAAAAGATGGCGTAATACAATCGGTGTTAATCTGCCCATCAGACATTGAGGGCACTTACTGGATCCGCTTGTTTGCTGTTACCTTCACCTCACCAGTTGAATCAATCTTTATCGCTTTATTTGCCCGGGCGTTGGAGGAAATTAATTCAATCAGCAAGGGAGCTCTTATTGCCTCGATTGCTTATCAATTATGGATGAAAAACTTGCTTGAAAACAACGGTTGGAAAATTTGCCAGGAAGTCGTACAACTCAGATGGAATCGGAAAGTTTCTGGATATTTATTGAGCGAAAACCCACCAGGATTCCAAATCCGCGAGATGGTGGCATCAGATATTCCCGTGGTGGCCAGCATTGATCAGTCGTGCTTTGATAAACTTTGGCAGCATTCAGAAGATGCGATTGAGCGCGCTTTTGATCAGGCAGCTTTTTCCACAGTTGCAGTGCTGCATGGCAGGATTATTGGCTATCAAATCAGCACTTCCTTGAAAAACCACGCACACATCGCCCGCCTGGCGGTCCTCCCTGAGTTCCAACGCCAACATATTGGACAGCACTTGATCGGTGATGTTCTGGAGCACTTCAAGCGCCCTTGGACGCGCGAGATCACTGTCAATACTCAGAAAGACAACCTCAAATCACTCGGGCTTTATCACAAACTTGGATTTGAAGCAACGAATGATGGTTTCCCAATTTATCAGTACCCCAAAAAAGAAACCGCTGATGAAAGCGGTTTCTCATTGAAAATTTCCTAAACCGGTTTGTCTTAATTATCCTGCCCGTCCACCTTGTCTTCCCTGACTGCCGTTCCCCCCTGCCCAGTTTGGCCGGCCGCTCACATCCCGTATCTGAACCTCGCTGCCTAAAGTGAGATTGGCAATCCAGGACACTTCAAACACGCCGTTTTCATCATAAAAGCCGGCTAGGTCCAATTGATCACCCACACTGGCGAAAAATCCCTGCTCCTGCGCGTACCACCAGGCGCGATTCTCAATCACAATCTCCGTACCCGTGCTATCTCTCACCTGCAGTAAATCTGAAGTCACGGACAGAACAGTTCCACGCAGATTAATTTCCTCGGCCTGTTCCGGGAGGAATTCACCTGATTGCGCTAAACCGCGTTCCGCGCCGCCCTGATAGCCTCCCCCCTGGTATCCTCCGCCTTTTTGATCACGATCGTCACGATCATTTTGGCGGTTGGATTGCTGTGATTGGGAAAAACCCTGCCGTTGACCTTCAATTCCTTCTCTTTCAACATTTAAACGCGCCGCGGTTCGATAGACACCGCCATAGATCAACGCTCCCGATACAGAAGCCAATAACACGCCTAACACAATTCTCTTAATCATTCTTTACTCCTTCAAGTTGTAATTTCTGTTCCCGTAAACGCAAACCCAAGATCTTCCTGGTCACATTGACAATCCAACCCCAATGGATCTCCAGGTGAAGAAATACCGAAATGAACATGGCAATCCCCGACCAGGTATGGATCACATCCCACGCATACCAATCGAAAATGAAAACTGGCGCAAACGAAGCACTCGATCGTGATGGCGCGAACATCAGGTAGATGCCGGAAACAGATACCAGAATAAAGCTGACTGCGGCAATTAAATCGAGCAACATATTGTATTGAGCGCGCTTGTTTTTGGTGCCCACCTCACAGATCTGCGGTTTCACGCACCGCAATGCCATGGTTTTGATCCATTTCCAATGGACAGCAATGTGAACAAATACCACCAGGATCATGCCCAAACCGGTCCATAAATGAATCAAGTCCCATTCTTCTCGGTTGAAGAGAACGGTGATTCCGTAATATGGATTGCGCCCACCCTGATACCCGGCCGGGAATACCAGAAAATAGATGCTGGAAGCCAACACGCCGATGCCAATCAAGGTAAGCAAGGCAAAGAGCCACCAGCGTTGATTGGTTTTCTCGGATACAAATCTTAGTTTATTTTCCATAAAATTACCTCCGTAATATGGTTACGGAGGTAATATAAATCTCAAAGATGAAGCATTTGTAAAGGTATCTTAAAGATACCGTATGGATTTCTATTTCTGTTTCAGGTTGCGCTGTTCAAAAAGCATGATCTCATCGAATGCTTTGACCACCATTGGATCGAAATGTTTTCCTGCCTGGTTATGGATGTACTCAAGCGCCTGTTCGTCCGTCCAGGGTCTGCGGTATGGCCGATCCGACCGCAGCGCGTCCCACACATCCACCAAGGCGAATATCCTGGCAGCCAGTGGAATGTCCTCGCCGCGCAGATGATTCGGATATCCCGTGCCATCCCATTTCTCGTGGTGGCAGTAGGGAATTTCTGCTGCTTTTTTCAAGAACGGGATTGAGCTTAACATATCCTGCGCGAAAACCGGGTGCTTGCGCATGACTTCCCACTCCTCCTCTGTCAAAGGGCCTTCCTTCATCAGGATATTATCTGGAATACCCATTTTGCCGATGTCATGCAGCAGGGCTCCGCGCTGAAGATGGATCATCTCATCATCTGAAACCCCAAGCTTGCGCGCCAGGCGCGTGGTGAGATCAAGCACTCGTTGGCTGTGGCCTTCAGTTTCACGATCGCGCAGCTCGAGCGTTTTTGCCCAGCCCTCCAGGGTGGTTTCGTATGCCACCACCAGATCCAGGTTGGATTTTTCAAGGTCGCGGAACATCTGGGCATTTTCAACTGCGATAGCGGTTTCAGAGGTAAGCGTATTGAGAAAATTCATCCAGTCATCGTCCGGTTCCAGCGGCGAGCGATGGAAAATCTCCAACACACCCTGGATCCTCCCTTTGGCGATCAGCGGTACACCAAAGTAGGCGATAAAATCCTCATTGGTCAGCAATGGCGCTTGCTGCAGTGATGTTTTTTCCTTGCGCAGATCGTTGATATGGATTGTCTGCATTAATTCTGCCGCTTTGCCCGCCAACCCCTGCCCCACATCCAGTTTTGTGTATTTCAAAGCGTCAGTTTGGAATCCCCGCCCCGCGACAAAAAATAATTGCTGATTCTCCTCGTCGTACAGCAATACATCCGCAGCATCCACGCCCAGCTGTTCAGTCACCTGTTCTAAAAGCAGGTAGAGTGGAATCTGCAGATCGATGTTGGTGGTGATCGCCATATTGATATTCTGAAGGGCAGACAACCGCTTGAGCTGCAGCTGCAATCGCTTCTCAGTCTCTCGGCGTTGGCGCAGTTCTTCCTGTGCAGTGCTGTACAATTGCGCGTTTTGAACCGCGACGCCAGTCTGCTGAGCCAAAGACAACAGCGTTTGTCTCTCCTCACTGGAATACGGCTGTTCTGAAAGTTTATGTCCAAAAGTGAACATCCCCACCAATTCACCTTTAACATTTAATGGCACATAGATCTCTGCGCCAAGTTTGTCAATGACCTCTCGCTCACCCTCCCAAGCGCTTCGATATTTTTGGTCTGTCGCCAACTCAGGGTGAGTTAAAACAGAAGTCCCGTTTGATAATTTTTTCAATAATGGGTGATCTGATGCGATGATCGTTCTCGGTGAAACACGCGTGCCGATTTGGGAAGCGATCATCAGGTTGCGTTTCCCGTTATATTTGAGGAAAAGCGATGCCTTTTCAATATGCATTGTGTCCGTGATTTCCTGCAGGATCATATGAGTAAGCTCATCAAGGTCGATGACCGATGAAGCTGTTTGGCTCACCCGCTGCAGCATTTGCACGGTGTTGTAACGTTCCCGGAAAAAGAATTTGTCAACGGCGTTTTGAAGGTAATCCCGAAAAGGCTGGATCAACAAAGCCGCGATAACCGAGACCACCAGGGAAACTGAGAAAAGCTGTTCGGTTGATTCTGCGTGAAAAACCTGCAACGATAGTGTGATCAGCAAAAAATAGATCGCACCGACAATGACCGTAGGAATTGCGTAAAGCGCGCTCTTTCGAATCACCACATTGATATCGAGCAACTTATGGCGCATGATGGCAATTGTAATAATCACAGCCGCGATGATGTTCGCCACAATATCCACCGGATATTGGCCCAGCTCGGTGAAATTGAGACTCCCGCCAATGAGCACGATGACGATCGCAGCGCCGAGCCAGGCGTAGCGCGAGATTTGTGTTTCATCGCGTGACGCGCGCGAAGTCTTTACCAACTGGAAAATACTCAAGAGCATCACAATGTAGCTGGGTCCTGCGACAACAGCCACCCAATCGGTAAAGGTGTAACTTAGCTGCCCTCCCACAATTTCGGCAATCGGTGTGACCAGGTTGGTGAACTGATTGACCGCGATGGCAGCCAAACCATACAAATAAATTAGTGGGGCGAAATTAAATTCTTTATTGATAACGGCTTGGGTGAAATAAAAAAGGGCGATCATTGATGCGACCGCCCCTGATGTCATTAACCGAAACCAAATTACAGTACTGCCGATATCCTGCAGCACGAACAATGCTGCGATAGACCAAATCACCATCGCCAATAAATACAAGCGGAAGCGGCTGCGCATGGCATTCAGCGGCTTGCTGAGCGATACGATGATCAGCAGCGCAAGGTAGGCGATGCTGGCCATAAGAGGAATGATGGTTCTCAATCCAAAGTGCATAAGCGGACTATTTTACTCCAAATTAGTCAGGCGCGTTAAAATATGATCTTTCGGCTGCATGTGCGGCGGTTTTAAGTGTGCAAGATCCGCGCCAGCGGCTTTTGCGGCTTCCATGTAATGATTGAACGCGCCATCAGGAAGCCGGGTCACCTTAAGGTTATCTTTCCCCACGATCTCTTCCATCCCTTCAAAATCAGGATGCATCTTTTTCAATGATTCCTCAATGGAACTCTTAACCTGATCCAATGGCATGCTCTCATTCGGCTTGTATTCGAGGTAAAGGTGAACGATCGATTTTCCTTCGTTGATCTCTTTTCGCGCAGTCCAATCCACATATTGCACACCCGATTCCTCGATTGCCATCCAGATGTCTTTTTCATTAAACCTGACCATATTGCTGATGTCGATCAGGTCATCACCGCGTGAGTAGAATCGAAACTGGGGGATCTTGCAGCCAATTTCACTATCTTCAAGTGAAATGAAATTAAGCAAGTCGCCAATTCGATAACGCATCATCACGCCGCCAAGCAGGTTGGTAAAGACAATTTCATAAATTCCGGGTGAAAGTTCATCCATCAGATAGGTCTTCGGCTGATAACTTGGATCGGCTTTATTTTTCTGATGTTCATCCAGCGGGATGAACTCATAAAATGCCACATCCGGGAACATGGTCATTCCTTTGTAATTCCAGGATTGCAGTGCCTGGACGCCTCCTTCAGTGGATGCATACCCCTCCAATGGCGGCTTTCCCCAATAATATTCAACTTTCTCGCGATAAATATCCGTATCCATACCACCGGTCATCACACCTTTTAAATTCCAGATATCCTTAGGCAGCATTTTTCGTTTTTGAAGTTTTGATTTGATGACGCCTTTCACCAGGCGGCCCAGAACCTGCGGTTTCAACATGCTGAGAGAGAACTTGCTGCCGCCTCCCTGCTCAAACCTCTCACCCATTTTTCCCAGGACACTTGCCAGGCCATAAAAATAATCAATGCCAACTTCCATCCCTTCCTTAAACCCATTCGCGATTCGGTCCAGAAAATCCATTTTTTCTGCTTCTTCCAGGGGTGGAACAAAACGGATACCAAGCACATCCTCGGTGGAATGAGCAATGTATCCTGACGTGTAGGGTAAGGGCGCTGTTCCCATTAATAACACATCATCTGGCTGGATCTTCACATCGCCGGGATAGTCGCATGAAGACAAAATGATAGCTGTCAAAGCGCCTTCACCAAAACGCTCATACATCCGGTCAGTCAAAGGAACCCACTTGCAGGCATATTTTCCCGATTTTCCCGAGGTTCTCGCCCAGCGGTAATTTGCTTTGGGGAGGGATTCTTCACGCTTTTCCATAAGGAAATCCACATAATCTTCATACTTGGTGAGCGGCACCCGCTCTCTGAATTCCTGTACTGTTTTTGGCATTTTCTTGCCGATGAAATGCTGAGCGATCTCGCTGTCCTTCCAGATCTCGAACTGCTCAAAAAGCAGCCGCTCCTGGATCTGCATGAATTCCTCCAGGCTCAATGTCAAATGCCCGCAGTACTTTGACCAGATCTTGTCTTTCTCCCCCTGACGAATGAGTTCCGACGTAAGTGTCATTTGTTTCTCTCCTTATGGTTTTGATGCTCTGATTATTAGTGGGTCAGGCGCCCAAAATTTCCCGGATGGTATTCTTTCAATTTCAATTTCAGCGAAACCCGCTCTGGAAACGCTTTCTTCCCATTCCTCCGTGGAAAGAATATTCCCGATAGCTCCCGCTTCTGCTTTTGCCCGGGTTAGGTTCTCCTGAAACAGGAAATAAAGAAATGCTGCGATTTTGATCGAACTCTTGATCATCGCGTTTTTCCATGCTGAGGAGCTACCAGCATCTGCCAGAAAGATGGACCCGCCGGGTTTTAATGCGTGGTGTATATTGGCGAGCAGCTGATCAACATCCATGTGATGTGTCGCCAGGCAGCACACCGCAAAATTGAAAACATTTGGCGCAAATGGCATTTGCATGGCTGAGGCGCACACCTGAGGGACAAGAGTAATAATGCCAGCTTCTGTGAGATATTGTTTTCCCTGGTCCAGCATCCCGAACGTGAGATCCAGCCCAACGATGCGCTTGGCTGGTGAATTTTTCCGCGCAAGGTATTGAGGAATATATGAAGTGCCAGTGGCGATATCCAACACAAGATCTTCATTTGAAGATGGAAAATCTGATAAGAGCCGGCCGACAAAGTCGGCATAATCAATCCCCCAAAACTTATTTAGCTCATTATTCATGAGCTGTTCGTAACGGGGCGCCATTTCTGTGAAGGCGGTAATGATTTCTTGTTGTTCGTGCACCTTTTTCCTTTAACAGGAAACAGAATTGTTCGCCCTCCGAACGAAGTGATTATAAACGAAAAAGAAAAAGATTAGTTGTCGATAAAGTCTTGATCAACAAAAAGTCGAAGAATGAAAAGGAAAGAAGATAAACGGTTGATGTAGGCCAGGTTTTTAACGGCTGAATCATTCTCGGAGAAAAGCCGATCAAAGGTTCGCTCAGCCCTCCTGATCACTGTTCTGGCAATATCAATTGCCGCACCGCGGCTTGTTTTTCCCGCATAGATAAACGCATGCGGATTATCCAGCGATTCACCGTAAAATTTTATTCGGTTCTCAAGCCATTCAATCTTTTCTTCCACATTGAATCGATCGCCAATCCCGGATTTTCCCGCTCCGGCAACGATGCCCATGAATTTGGAAAGATCATCCTGAATGGCTAAAAGATCACTTTTCACATTTTCGTCGTTCGTAAAACTGATCGCAAATCCAATGAAAGCAGTGGCCTCATCCAGTGCGCCGATCAGCTCAAATTCAGGCGCGCTTTTGGGCAGTCTGCGTCCGTCGAAAAGGTTTGAATCTCCTTCATCACCCTTACCTGTGAAAAACCACATGATTGATCCTGCTACTCACCAGGAGAGGTCTGTGCCAACAGGAACCACTCGCCTACATTCCAAAATCTATCGCTCGGATCATACATCGCGCCTAATCGGATACCCTGAATGGAATTATCAATCGCGAAGTTGTACACGGGGTAAAAAAGCGGTAGTGCCGGCATTTCCTCGGCAAAAATAACCTGGAAATTTCGATAGAGTTTAGCCCTCTCCTCCTGATCGTTGATCACTCGAGCTTCCGCCAGATATTGGCTGACCACCCGGTTTTCCCACTGTGAATAATTCTGCCCGCCGGCGATCTCGGATTGGTCCCAAAACGGATAGGGGTCCGGATCAGGCGAACGATAATAATTAATATCGATTAATGCTGCCTGGTAGGTCAAGGGCTGAAGATAATCCAGGATCAGGGAATCATATGGCACGGCTTCGAGCTGAACATTCACACCCAGTTTCTCCCAATCCGACTGGATGGATAAAGCGATGCGTGTGTGATAGTCATCATCCGGATGGACCATGGTAAATGAAAGTGCAGTCCCGTCCTTCCGGCGGGTTCCGCTGCCGGAATCATTCAACACATAACCGGCGTTGATCAGCATCTTCTTGGCTCCCTCTATTTCCTGATCGATCCGCTGGTTGCCGGAATAGAATGCCCAGGAGTTGGGCAGCAGTGGTACGTCCGCGATGACACCCTGCCCATTGAGGATGCGGTCAATCATACCGCGGCGGTCAAGCCCCATCAGCAATGCCCGCCTGACATCAGGTTCTTGAAAGAAAGGAAGACTGGTGTTATCCAGGTTGAAAAGCACCATGGCGATTTCAGGTTTCACCATGCTGAAAACAGACAACCCAGGATTTCGCAGCGCATCAACGATTACTGCCTCATTTAGCTGCCCAATACCGTTTACATTCCCCTGCAAATACGCATTAAATGCAGTTTCAACATCAGGATAGTACCGAAAAACGAATTCCTGAAGAAACGGCGCTTCGCCATAATAATTATTACTTGCCTGAAGGACTACACCACTGATATCACCATTCTCCACCAGCAACCGGTTAAAACGGTAGGGACCGCTGCCAACCGGATTGATGTTAAATTCGGAGTTGATCATTTCGCTATATGTGAGCCCGCCAAGCAAATGCTGGGGAACGATATTAAATGCGAGGTAATCCAGGAATGGGGTAAAGGGTTCTTCCAATCGGAATTGAAGCGCTTTTTCGCTTAATACGTTTACGTTGATCCGCGACCAGAAATCTTTGAGATCTTCGGGTAACACCGAATCAGGGTCGCGCATGAGATCGATGGTGAATAAGACATCAGCAGCGGTAACCGGTTCGCCGTCATGCCAAACCGCGTTCTCTCGTATTTCAAAATTATATGAGAGACCGTCAAAAGAGACTCCCCAGCCTTCAGCTAGATCTGCGATCGGCTGTCCTTTGGCGTCAAATTTAATCAGGCTGCTGAAAATGAGCCGATCGACATCCCTGTCCGCCTGATTGTAATGATCAAGAGCAGGGTTAAGCCGCTGCAACCGTCCGATGATCCCTTCAGTATAGACACCGCCCCTTGCTGGTACTGGAGAAACCAGCCTGAATCCTGTCTGTTCACTGAGTAAAAGCAGACCTACAATCAGGCCGGCAATGAGAATAATGATCAACTGCCACTTGAAAGACTTCATATCGGGTTTGATTTTACAATAAAAAAGGCGCTTCCCTCATCAGGGAAACCGCCTTTCTTTTTAGAGGAAAATAATAACTAATTAGCTGCGGCGATGGTCGCGACCACCAATACCACAAAAACAATAGCTAATGCGATAGTAATGGTAAACAAGGTTTTTTCGATGCCGCGGCGTGCGCTGAAAACGCTTCCCATGTCCTGTCCGGTCAAACCGCCCAGGCCGACACCTTTATTCTGCAGGACAATGCTGGCTATCAGTGCCAACGATGTGATGATCAATGCAATTTGAAGATAAGTAACCAATTTCAACCTCCGAGTTCTAAGCAGCAGGATTATACCATTTATACATGATTATGAGTCAGACCAATAAAACCCTTATCGCCAAGGAGTTCACCCGGAAAAGTTCGGGTTACCCCTTGATCACGATCACTGGCTTTAGGCGCGCGACCTTTCTGGCAAGTCCCGCGCCAACCGCGGATTCGATCACAAGGTCAACATCCTTGTAAGCAGATGGCGCTTCTTCTGCCAATCCTGAAAGTGAACCGGCTTTTATCAGAATCCCCTTTTCTCTTAAATCACCAAGAAGCTGTTGCCCGCGAATCTCCTTTTTGGCTTGGGTGCGGCTCATCAAACGCCCCGCACCGTGGCAGCACGATCCAAAGGATTTCCTCATGCCATCTTCAGTTCCCGTCAATACCCAGGATGCTGTGCCCATGCTGCCTGGAATTAATACCGGCTGGCCAATCGATTGATATTTTGCGGGAATTTCTGGGTGGTGTGGTGCGAAAGCGCGGGTTGCGCCTTTGCGATGAACGCATACCTTCACAATGTCGCCGTCAATTTCATGGTGCTCAATTTTTCCAATATTATGCGCAAGGTCATACACCATTCTCAGGTGAAAGTCAGCGGTGACCTTGGAAAAAACTTTTTCAAAAACAGCTCGGGTGCGATGCGAAAGGATCTGCCGGTTGCAAAAGGCGAAGTTGGCGGCGCATCGCATCGCAGCCAGATAACGTTTCCCTTCATCAGATTGTATAGGGGCGCAAACCAATTCCCGGTCAGGTAAGCGGATATTGTATTTCCTGACCGTGGATTGAAAATCCTTGACATAATCCGAGCAAATTTGATGTCCAAGGCCGCGCGAACCGCAATGAATTTGGAGCGTAAGATTCCCCTTCTCTAATCCCATGATCTGAGCGGTTCTTTCATCGAAAATCTCATCCACAACATCGACTTCAAGAAAGTGGTTTCCCGAACCGAGAGATCCAACTTGCTTGATTCCTCTTTCGATCGCTCGGCTGCTGACGCAGCTGAAATCCGCCCCTTCTATCACTCCTTCGTTCTCGGTTAAAGCAACATCCAGATCGGTTGCGAATCCATTTTTCATTGCCCATTGCGATCCATTCTCGCAAATCCTCATCAATTCATTTCGATTGACGGAAATTGAGCCCCCGCCGCCCATACCGGTTGGCACTTCCTGAAAAAGCAGGTTTGCCAGGACCTCCAGTTGCGGCTTGGTGCTGCCTAGTGGAATTCCGGATGAAAGCAGCCGGACACCGCAATTGATATCGTAGCCAATACCTCCAGGGGAGATTACACCTTCCTCAAAATCACTTGCTGCAACACCGCCAATCGGGAATCCATAACCCTGATGGACATCCGGCATCACGCTGACATAATTCCTCAATCCGGGCAAACAGGCGGAATTGACTGCTTGCTGGATGGAATTATCCTGCAATGCCTGCCTGATGATTTCTTCAGATCCAAAGACGCGTACTGGAACAACCATATCGCTGCGATAAGAACCAGGGATTTGCCATTCGAAATCAGTGATTTTTTCAAATCGAGAAAATTCAGCCATAAGAATCCCTAAACATCAAAAGTGATCTTTGTTTGAAAAACGCCATTCTCTTGATATATATTCATTTCATGGTAAGTGACGGCTTTAATTTCCTTATTTTTTGCTTTAAGTCTTAATAGTTGAATTTTCCCAGATAGCTTGAACCGAGAAATATTCATTTCTTTTACCATGCCCAACCAACCCGCTTCTGAAAATAACAACAACTCTTCTAAAAAACCAACCAGCAATGTCTCGATGTCATTAGCTTTTAAATCGATGATTTTGAATTCTCTAATGCAATCATCGCCTGTCGCGCCAATTACGGCGAACATTCCTTCGGCTGCATGGATAAAAAGATCTTTTATCGTTTTGCCATATGCAATGATCTGCAGATCTGCAATGTGGGGAATTTCTTCATAATCGGGAAAAACATGAGCCATCTAATATAATTATAGAATATGAAAGATCAGCTGAAAAATATTGAAAACTATCTGCGGGATTTTTTTGAAAACCGGTTGCAAAACCTGGCTGGCAAGGATTTGTTCACGGAGATCACCAAATCAGTCATGGATGAGCTGAAAACTAGCGCCAAATATGATGGGGATCATCTCGTGGCCCCAAATATTTTTAGAATATCGATTAACCTGAACAAGCAGCCCCAAGCTTCTGAACTGGATGATTATTCAGAAATCTTAAAATCAATCATAAAAGATGAATGCCTGGAAAACGGATTCACACTGCCCGGTCCCATCCATATTCAATTCTACAAAGATGACAAAATTGAAGGAATGTTAAAAGTCATTTCCAGCGCATCCACGCCTGCCAGCCGTGATACTGCCAGAATACTTGCTTTAGATAATTCAATAGATGACCAGCAATTACCCTTGCAGGGGTATTTGGTTACCTCAACTGATGAGATCTTTGAGTTAAGTGATACGATAATCAACATTGGCAGACAGTCAGACAACCAACTTGTAGTTGATAATTTACTGGTCTCTAGACTTCATGCTCAAATTCGGGCATTAAAGGGGAAACACGTGATTTTTGACATTGATTCGTCGGCTGGAACAAAAGTAAACGGGCAGCGAATCCGGCAGCATTCGCTGAATCCCGGTGATGTGATCGAAATCGCGGACGTCTCTCTGATCTATTATCGAGACTTGGACAAGAAACACCGCTCAACTTCCGAGAATATCACCCGAAAGATCTTATAAAATGAGCGCGATTCTTGTCCTTGTTTTACGCATCCTGATGGTGGTGAGTATTTATGGATTCCTGGCATTGGCGTTCCTTGCTTTATGGCGCGAACTCAAAAAGACCAGCAGTGACCAGGCGGCTTTGGCGCGTCCAACAATTACATTTTCGATTGAAGGTGAAACGAGAAAAACCTACACACAATCCGAGATTCTGCTCGGGCGCGGTACTGAAAACGACATCCCACTTGAAGATGAGACAATTTCCCAACGCCATGCACGAATCTTTTTTCTTAATAACCATTGGATGATTGAAGATACTCAATCTACAAATGGCACTTACTTAAATGGTGAGCTTATTCACGCGCCTGCCGTGCTGATTGATGAAGACAGGATCGATATCGGGGCAAAATCCATCGAAGTGCACTTGACAGGAAATACTGTTTCCTCTTGATATAATTTTTTTATCCTTTTCGTTATGTGCATTTCGGAGGTCAAATGACAGACAACCCGATTCTGGCTATTATCGGTGGATCAGGCTTATACCGATTCCCTTCATTGGAAAAAATTCAATCGCTGGAAATTGAAACTCCATTTGGCCGTCCGAGTTCCCCAATTATTACCGGATATTTAGAAGGGAAGAAAATCGCCTTTTTGGCGCGGCACGGTATCGGCCATGTATACACTCCCTCAGAAGTAAATTACCGGGCAAATATTTTTGCGCTGAAATCTTTGGGGGTGCCGCGCATTGTCAGTATTTCCGCTTGCGGGTCGTTGAGAGAAGACTTTAAACCCGGTGAGATTGTTATCCCGGACCAGATCGTCGATTTCACCCGCGGACGGGAAAAGACTTTTTTCAACGGTGGGATTGTCGCCCATATAGGGGCGGCCGATCCTTTCTGCAAAGAATTATCCACGCGAGTGATTGAGGCAGTTGCTTCAACCAATGCGATTCTGCATAAAAGCGGCACCTACATCACCATCGAGGGGCCAAGATTCTCGACCAAGGCTGAATCCAATCTTTATCGTGAATGGGGAATGTCAATCATCGGGATGACCGCCTGCCCTGAGGTTTTTCTTGCCAGAGAAGCAGAGATCTGTTACACAACCATGGCGCACGTAACCGATTATGATGTCTGGCACACAAGTGAAAAACCAGTCACAGTGGAAATGGTGATAGAAATTCTCAACAAAAACACCGAACTCGCTCAAGAAGCTGTTCTGGCGCTGGTGAGGAATCTGGATGAAATCCGGATTTGTGAGTGCGCGCACAATCTCAAGGATGCTATCATGACCCAACATGAAAAGATTCCTCCAGAAATAAAATCAAAACTCCATCCGATCATCGGAAAATATATTTAGTGACTCTAATCTCCTTCAAACAAATTCAAACCAGAAGTGATGTCCGTGGCTATCTGGTGATAGCGGCCATCATCTTTCTCTTCCTTTTCTCTGTTGTGCTCACGCTTTCGCCAGCGGTTCGCCTTAGGTCCTGGCAAGTGAATTATTCTTGGACTCATTGGATTGGTTTCATCCTCTGGCTGGCTGGATTTTACTGGTTCGTCAGGATTGCCGGGAAACAAGAACACTTGAAAGATTCGCTGCTGGTTCCGATAACAGGTCTATTGTGCGGTTGGGGAATTCTGTCGATCTGGCGGCTGAGCTTCATTTTTGGTTTGCGCCAGGCTGCCTGGTTTCTGGGTTGTGTTTTCCTCTCCTCTCTCATGTTGAATCGCCCATGGCTGCTGGAGACTGCCAAAAAATATAAATATGTGCTGCTCTTTCTGGGCTTGCTTCTGGCTGGTCTGACATTTATCTTCGGCACTTATCCAGGCGGAGACGGCCCTCGCTTGTGGCTTGGTTTGCGGGGTCTTTATTTTCAGCCGTCAGAACTCCTGAAATTACTATTGATTTTCTACTTGGCCGCTTATTTTTCTGAATCGCGTTCCGATGGATTCAAAATAATCAACTCGATACTTCCCGCGCTCGCGCTTTTTACAGTCTCAATGATTTTGTTGGTCGCACAACGCGACCTGGGCACCTCCCTCATCTTTATTGTGATTTTTATTTTTATGCTGTTTGTGAAATACGGCAAAAGGCGCGTAATACTTTTCGGCGCCTTATTCCTCTTGATCGCGGCCGTAATCGGTTATCTAACCATCGACTTGGTTAAAATCAGATTCCAGGGCTGGGTATTGCCCTGGCTTGATCCACAGGCAGGATCCTATCAGATCATACAATCCCTCATCGCCATTGCCGCCGGAGGGATCACCGGCACAGGCGTCGGATTAGGCAGCCCCCGCGCAATTCCGATTGCCCATTCGGATTTTATTTATTCAGCGATGGTTGAAGAAACGGGTCTTTTCGGCGCGATTGCGCTGCTGTTGCTTTTTGGTTTGGGTTTTTCACGCGGGATCCGATTAGCAGTCAATACAGATAACAAGTATCATCAACACCTTGCCTGCGGGATATCAGTCTACTTGATCAGCCAGGCAATTCTTATCATCGGCGGGAATATCCGGCTGCTCCCGATCACCGGTGTCACGTTACCTTTCTTGTCATATGGCGGATCTTCGCTGTTGATCTCTTTTGCTTCAATCGTTGTGCTCTTAATAATCGAAAACCAGCAAAGTAATGAACCGGTAAGGTCAATGCTTCCATTCAAGACAACCAGCACTCTCTATGGATTTTTTCTCGGCGGATTGCTTATGCTTAGCCTGGTCACCGGCTGGTGGTCTTTTGTTCGTTCGCGCGACCTGCAGCTGCGCACGGATAATCCACGCCACGCGTCAGCGGCGAGATATGTGAAACGTGGCACCATTTTTGACCGAAACGACCGCGTGCTTGCGCAATCGGTTGGAACGATTGGGAATTATCAACGCCAAACAATGTATGTCCCTTTGAGCAATACGATTGGTTTTTCCAACGGCACTTACGGGAATGCGGGGCTGGAAGCCCGATTAGAAGATTACTTGAGTGGAGAACGTGGTTATCCAGCCTTTGATATGTGGTTCAACTATCTGCTTTTTGATCAACCGCTTCCAGGACGGGATGTGCGTTTATCACTCGACCTGCGGATCCAAAGAGCTGCGGATGAAATGCTGGGTAATCACAAGGGAAGTGCGGTGGTGATAAACGCGAAGAGCGGAGAGATTCTGGCAGTCGCTTCACACCCCCACTTTAATGCCAATGAAATCGAAGAGAAAATTAAAGACTGGCAATCCGACATCGCATCTCCCCTCCTCAATCGTGCTGTTCAAGGCGCATATCCAATGGGAAATCTCATCACGCCATTCATCCTCGCAAACGCAGACCAAAATGCAGTTCTCGTCAATGACACATATATGGAGCTTCTCAATTTATTTAAACTGGATGCCTGCGCGATTAACCTAAGTGAGTCAAATGATCTGCGTTCCGCTGCTGTCTCAGGATGTGATTCAGCTTTGATCCAGATCATTGGGAAGCTGGATGCAGACTCATTTCCCGAAATCGTTGATCAGTTTTCCCTGACTGGTTCCCAGGATATTGGATTGCCGTTAAATTTACCTGTTTCTCTTCCAGCTGATCGGAATTGGTTTGATTTTATTTTCGGAAGCGACCATATCCGGGTGAATCCACTTCA
>CAYPAG010000025.1:0-17519 GCA_964408645.1 uncultured Pelolinea sp.
CCAGTAAAGCGTGAATGGATAAGACGTCACCGAGTTAAGTTTGTACAGGATGGCGTGCGCTGCTCCGGCTGCCATGAACAGGCTGCTGATCAGTATCACCTTATTCCAGGTTGAAGCGGTCTCTTCAAAAAAAAGCGCGCTGGAAATGACGGACGCGAGCAGCATCAGGAAGAATTCAAACCAGAATCCAACCGTGAAATTCTCTGGAATCGGCAAGGTCCACTTAAGTAATCCAGGCAGAGAGAGCAGGATAAAAGCCAACAGGACTTTTGCTAAACGCGGGAATCGTCTAAAGGTCAAAAAAATGTTCGAGACAAGGTGGTTGAAGCGGGGTGCAAGAAAAGAAAAATAAATTCCCAGTGAAAGGACTGAGAAAAAAAGGAACGCGATAAAGCGGCGAGAGTTCCAAATATTCTGGCTGCCCACGTAGGCCAAGACATTCATCTGAAGGAATTCACGATATGCCAGAAAACCAATCAGGCCGGTAATCGCCCAAAAGATATGTTTTTCAACAAAGATTTTTTTCATTTTTTGATGCAATACTGGAAAATTTTACTATACGGGGGGATGGAGGAATCAAACCCGATTTCGGCCTCTGCTGATTTTCTCCCGCACATCTTTGATTGCTTCCCGGATGGTGGCGTCCCTGTAAATGGACACTGCATAATATAAAAGTCCGGTAAATGCGCTGAAAAGGATCAGAGCAGTATATTTCCAGGAAAATCCGAATTGTGTGAAGGTGACATCAGGTATTGGATTTAGCAGTTTGAAGGCAAGAACCGCCAAAAGAAAAGGAGCGGAAAACGCAATGTTTCCGAAGAATATTAACAGCGTCTTTTTTAAAGGTACGCCTGATGCGTTATTAGCCCAAAGTACATAAGCCGCGTAGGTCAACACACCGCTGATTGAAAATAGCCACAATCCCAGCCGTGCGTTATTCAGCATGCCGCCAATCACAAAAGCGGCAATGTTGGTAGCCACTTTAATTACATTCAAAATAACCGACACCTCGTTCTTGCCCAAAACATTTGTCAAATTACTCATTGGGGCGGCAAGGAATACAAAAAAGGTCCACAAGCTGAGGATCTGTGAATACACCCCTGCCTCAGCCCATTGTGCGCCAAAAACAAGCACAAATAGTTCTTTTCCAATGATCGTAACCACCAGCATCGGAAAGAGCCCGAAGACAACCAGCTGCTTGTAGGTTTCCTGGACGGTTTGGGCAAGCCGGCCTTCGTGAACGGCCTTGGCGCTGCGCTGGAAAAAAACCTGGCCGATCGAATTCGCGATCAGGGAAACCGGCAGGCGCAACAGGCTGTTGCCCAGCGAATAATAGCCTGCTTCTGTAGGTGAAAAATACCCGGCAAGCAGCAGACCAGGGATGTAAAGTGACGCATTGCTGAGAAACGCAGCCCAGATGTTGTACAACGGAAATTTCTTATAAACGCGCATACCTTCACGCATTAAGTCGGCGCGGATGTTGCTCAGGATGAATTTGCCGTCTTCTTTGAGGATCAAGATGGCGATGGTCAGCGAGGCGATCAACTGGCCGGCGATCCGCGACAGAATCATGGAGCCGCTGCTTGCCAATCCGGCAAAGCCCAAGCCTGCGGTCATGCCGTCAGACACCACCTCGCTTGAAACTTGCGCTGCCGACAGTCGCAGGAACTGCCGTTTGCGGGCGTTCCATTGCTTCAAGGCATTAAAGCTGCCCAAGGCCAAGACATACACCGGCACCAGCCACAAGTAGTCTGCCAGCTTGGGGGAATTCAGCAGCCGTGCCGCATCTTGCCTGAAGAGGATTACCAGAACCAAAATGACAGGAGTTGTGACCCCTGTGAAAAATAAACTCAGCGCGAATTGGTTAACCGCTTGTTCTTCTTTTTTTGGTAATAAAACTGTCTGATCGTAACGAAGGGAGGAGATGATCGCCATGATATTGGCAATGGATGAAAAATTCTGCGCGACACCAAAGAATTCCGGCAGGTAGAGGCGGCTGATGATCGGTGAGAGCAGAGTTTTGACGAGCTGAACAAAACCGTTGCCGGTGACGAGTTTCAGCACATCGGAGAAAAATCCGAAATCTTTGCTTTTCACTGGTTTTTTCACCGATTCACCAACCGGTGTTTGATTTTCTGTTGGGTTATTCGGGGTCATCAGATTCTTTTGTCCGGGAACGATCATGATTATATCTTTTTTCACTCTTCTCATTTTTTTACTATAAGAAAAAATTATTTGCATAAAATCAACCTTATTCTCTATAATTCGTCGCAGTTTGCTTTTAAGGAGAAAAAATGAAAACAAGAAAATGGTTGGTCACTGGATTGGTCTTGGCAATTTTGTTGACCGCTTGCACCAACGCGGCTCAGACACCTGTTGGAGAGGAAAAACCGCCGGCGTCGGCTGAACAAGCGCCAGCTGTAGAACCTGTCCGCTTGCGCGTGGCACAGCAATTTGGGCTTGGATACGCTGCGTTGACCATCGCCGATGAATTGGGCTTGTTTGAGAAATATGTCCCTGGCCTTCAGGTTACCTGGATGCAATTGGGTTCCGGCGGGGCGATCAATGAAGCATTCATTGCAGGTGAAATCGACGTGGCTGTGATGGGAATTCCGCCCTTCTTGATCGGTTGGGATAAGGGTATTCCCTGGAAGGTTGCTTCCGGCATGTGTGTGATGCCGCTCACCCTGCAGACATATGTTGAGGATATCAACAGTCTGGCTGATTTTGGTCCAGACGACAAGATTGCCTATCCCGCGCCGGGCAGCATCCAGCATATTCTACTGTCGATGGCAGCCGAGAAGGAATTAGGCAGCCCAACCGCGCTGGATGACATTGGCGTCGCCATGGCTCACCCTGACGCGGCTGCCGCTCTGATCAATCAACGTGATATCACCGGCCATTTCACTTCCCCTCCGTACAACTTTGAGGAATTAAAAGCTCCCGGAATAAAGACCGTGGTGGATGGCACCGAAGCCTTCGGTTCAGAATTCACCTTTCTGGTGGCGGTTGCATCCAACGATCTTTTTGAGAATAACCCCAAGGCGTACGCTGCCTTTGTGATGGGGCTGGCTGAGGCGACTGAGTTCATCAATGAAAATCCTGAAGAAGCAGCCACCATCCTGGCGCCTTCATTTGGACTTGATGTGCCGACCACTTTGGAGTACATCACCTGGCCGGGAATGAATTATGTCACAACGCCTTTGGGGTTGATGGGCTTCTCAGATTTCATGCTGAATGCCGGTTACTTAACCAAAGTGCCTGGGAGCTTAAGTGATATTGCTTTCACCAATGTGCTGGCGGCCATCGGGGAGCAGCAGGGGGATGCGGGTGCGCTGGAACAGCTGCAATTCAGACCGTAGCTAAATAACTCTTGATTAAACAAGAAGAGCCAATCTGATTGGCTCTTCTTGCTGCATTCATCCTTTACAATTGATTTATATACCCCAGGAGTAAAAAATGAAAGAATTGGCATCACCAATCACTTATTTTAGTAAAGCAGGCCGGGATAACACCGCCAGAACGCTGGAAATCGCGTTTGCGCGCGTCAAGCAGTTAGATATTCAAACGATCATTGTTGCCTCCACCACAGGCTATACAGGCGCGTTGGCGTCTGAGCTCTTCAAGGGCAAGCGGCTGGTTGTGGTCACGCATGCTCAGGGTTACAAGGGGCCAAACACCCAGGAACTAACGGATGAAGACCGGAGCATAATTGAATCCAATGGCGGCAAGATCCTGACCGCCCAGCATACCTTTGGCGGGGTAAACCGGGCTGTACGCAGCAAGCTGGGGGCTTACCAATTGGACGAGATCATCGCGGATGTTCTGCGCATCTTTGGCGCGGGGATGAAGGTGATGATGGAGATTAGCATGATGGCGGCAGATGCAGGCTTGATTGAGGTTGGCAAGCCAACCCTTGCGATCGCCGGCACACACCGCGGCGCGGATATGGCTGCGATCCTCTTGCCAGCTAATTCAGCCAATTTTTTCGATATTAAAGTTCTTGAAATACTCTGCATGCCCGCGGAAACACATCCTGGCTTATAGATCGTTAAAGAGATTAACTGATGAAATGGTTAAAGAAACTCTACCGAAACAAGCTGCTTCGCCAGATCGTTTTTATTGCGATCCTTCTCGCGATCTGGCAGGCAGTCGTGTCTACTGGACGTTATTCGGAGCTGCTTCTCCCGGGGCTGCCGTCCATTTGGTCTGCGCTGGTTGACTCAGCATCAACGGGTGAATTGTGGGAACACACCCAGTATTCCTTCTATTTGATCGGAATTGCGCTGGGCGTGGGTGCGCTGCTGGCTTTTACTTTCACCGCGCTTTCGATGGTCTCCGATCTCTTCGCAGATTTTGTCAAAACCATCACCACCATTTTTCATCCCTTGCCGGGTGTGGCGCTGCTCCCGATTGCGCTTTTGTGGTTCGGCATCGGCAGAGAATCTATCATTTTCATTTTGGTTCACTCAATTCTGTGGCCATTAATCCTGAATACTTACACTGGATTCAGATCGGTTTCACGAACCCAGCTTGAGGTGGGAAGAAACATTGGTTTGAAGGGGCTCAACCTGGTCACTTCTGTCATGGTGCCTTCCGCCTTTCCGTATATCCTCACTGGATTCAAGATCGCCTGGTCCAACGCCTGGCGTTCGCTCGTGGCAGCTGAAATGATCTTCGGGGCATCCGGCGGTAAGGGCGGCTTGGGATGGTTGATTTATCAAAAGCGATTTTTCCTTGAAACTCCCTATGTTTTTGCCGCGCTTTTCGTCATAATTCTGATCGGCATCCTTGTTGAAAATGTATTCTTCGCGCAGATTGAAAAATGGACCGTCCAACGCTGGGGAATGGTCGTCCGCAGGAGTGATTAACCATGGCAGATAAAGTGAAAATTCAAAACCTGGATGTGCTCTTCTCTGGTGAAGCTGGTGAAGTGCAGGCGCTGGAAAACATCAATTTCGAGGTAAGGGAAGGCGAGTTTTTGATGATCCTCGGCCCTTCAGGCTGCGGAAAAAGCACGCTCATCCGCACCATCGCGGGGTTCCAAAAACCCAAGAACGGCAAGATCTTGCTGGATGGCAAACAGGTGCGCGATCCCGGGCCTGACCGAATCATGGTTTTTCAGGAATTTGACCAGCTTTTCCCCTGGCGGACAGTGCAGGGAAACGTGGAGTACGCGTTAAAGGTCAAAGGTGTCCCCAAGGAAAAACGCAGAACTGACACGCGAAAATTTCTCGAGATGGTCAACCTCCAGGATTTCGCCAAGGCTTTCCCCCACCAGTTGTCCGGCGGCATGAAGCAGCGGGCGGCCATCGCTCGTTCGCTGGCGATCAATCCGGGGATATTGCTGATGGATGAGCCCTTTGGCTCATTGGACGCGCAAACGCGTGCGGTACTCCAGGCAGAATTGGTCCGTATTTGGCAGAAAGTTGGTTCCACTATTATCTTTATCACGCACAACATCCAGGAGGCCATTCTGCTGGGTGACCGCGTGATGGTGATGGCGGGCGATCCAGGCCGCGTTAAGGATATTGTGCCGGTTAACATCCCCCGTCCGCGCCTCCCCGAAACGCCGGAATTCATGGCACTCTGGCAGAAACTCTACGCTTTACTCGAGACCAAGCGTTTTGGCGAAAATGGGATCAAGGAAAAGTCAATGCCAGGTAAGGACTAATCACAATTTAATTCCAATCGTTTTTGATCAATATCCATCAATATTATTTTTTTAAACTCGGGATAACCACCCGAAACCAAGGATGAAATCCTTCCGCGGCTCGTGCCAGCGATTGTTGTAACTCAATCCGGTGTGAACCAATATCAACCTGGTTTACTTTTCGTCAAGGGATTCAAGAAACAGATAATCGGCCCCGAATTGTCAGCGGTTTTAACAATTTATTCCAACTTCGGGCTCGATTAATAAATCGCACGAGGACTTGCTGAGATTCTTTGTGAGGTGATTAGAGGTCTTTGGACATCACCAGAATATCATCACGCCGCACCCATCCGATGCGGTCCCAAAACTTTTTCCCTTCTTCATTATCAGCGATCACAAAAATGTGGCATTTCTGCAATCCTGCATTTTTTAATGCATTTAAACAGCGTGAGACCAATTCACGGCCCAGCCCTGAACGCTGGAAAGCCGGAGCCACTGCCAAGTGATAGATATATCCACGCCGTCCATCGTTGCCACCCAAGACGGTGCCTATCAACCTACCTTGATCAACCGCCACAAAACATGTGTCTGGATTCATCTCAAGAAAGTGGTGGATTTGATCTTCCTTATCTGCGCCACTCAGGCCTAATCCCGGCAGTGAACGCCAAAGGCTTACCGCACCTTCGTAATCACTTTTTTGCATGATCCTGATTTCAAATGCCAATTCTCCTCCAACGATCAGCTGAAAGATTCTGTGAAATTAGAAGATAGGGCTCAATCTTTTCAATCAGCACTTGCCCAATTTTACGCCCACCAGGCCTGTTTTCATCGGTTTTCAGCCGTGTTATAATTCCGCCGCCAGAAAATTTGGTGTTTGGAGAGGTTGCATAGTCCGGCCTAATGCGCGCGCTTGGAGAGCGCGTATACCGAAAGGTATCGTGGGTTCGAATCCCACCCTCTCCGCCTCAAGACCCCCTTGTGGGTCTTTTTTTTACTCTCGATTAGAATAATCTTTAATATGCTGGAAAATCAGTTTCGTCTAACGATTGACGCCATGGTTTATGAGGGAAACGGGCTTGGCCGCCTGCCCAATGGAAAGGCAGTGTTTATTCCATTTGTCCTGCCAGGGGAGGAAGTGATCGCGGAAGTTGTCGATGAGAAACCAGGACATATCCGCGCCCGCCTGGTGTCTGTTGAAAAACCGCATCCCCAACGCATCCAACCGCGCTGCGTCCATTTTGGCACCTGCGGCGGTTGTCATTACCAACATCTTCCTTACGCACTGCAGCTGGAAATCAAGAAGGAGATCCTGCGAGAACAGCTGCAGCGTCTTGCCGGCCTGGAAAATCCCATGATTGAGGCCGTGATTCTATCCACGAGTGAATGGAATTACCGAAATTCGCTCCAGTTTGGGCTCAACCAACAGGCACAGCTGTGTTTCTCGGATATGGCTGAAAACCAGCTTTTTCCGGTGAGCGAGTGTTGGCTGCCGATGGCGGAAATTGGAAAAATCTGGCCATTGGCTGAATTTGAACCAGGTTTGGACATTGAGCGGATTGAATACCGACAGAATCTTGAGGGTGACCTGATGATGGTGCTTTCGGGGGTTGGGGAGGAAATGCCCGAAATGGCGAGTGAGGCGACCTTGTCCATCGTCCATTCCCGAGGTGATGAGCAAATTGTGATTGCCGGTGACAGTTTCCTTACGATGCCGGTCAAAGGCCGCCAGTTTCGAGTGTCGGCTGGTTCATTTTTCCAAACCAATTTTTCCGGCGCGTCGGCGTTGGTGGATCGGGTGCTTGATATCGCGAGAAGAGAGCGTCCGCGGAATTTGCTGGATGTGTATTGCGGGGTGGGGTTGTTTTCCGCTTTTCTCGCCGATTCTGTTTCCACGATCACCGGCGTGGAGTACTCACCTTTGGCATGCGACGATTACGCGGAAAATCTGGATGAATTTGATAACATCACCCTTTACCAAGGAAAAGCAGAGCACATCCTGCCCAGCCTACCCAAGGGATTTGACTGCATGATTGTTGACCCGCCCCGCGCCGGGTTGCATAGAGAAATGGTTACCGAGATCATTTCGCATGAACCCAGATTGCTCATTTATGTATCATGCAATCCGTCCACCCTGGCGCGTGACGCGAAAGGTTTATTTGAAGCAGGTTACCGCCTGGAATCTTGCACACTTGTGGATATGTTCCCGCAAACTTTTCACATGGAATCCGTCAATTTATTCACGAAAAAGCGGTAAGAAAAACCCCCGATCTTGTGGGTCTAAGAGAATCCAACAATTAGCATTCTTACTCTTTGGATTGTCTATCTAACTTGTTCGTTAGAACAGAACTGACGCCAATTCGGCGCGATATTCTCGGGTTTGGGGGTCTTCGCTGCCCATGATCTCCAGAATTCCGAGGATCACCTGGTGGGCGAGCCGCTCACGGTAGTGTTTGTTTTCACGCAGAATATCCAATAATCCGTCCAGCGCAAGAGGAAACTTGCCCTGACCAGCCAACCTCAAGCTGTTGGCAAAGATGGCGTCCAAATCGTTTTCATCAATCAAGTTACCCTTCTGCAAATCATTCAGGGATTGCGCCAAAGGGCGGAGCAGGGTGGCCGAGTTGTACGCACGGCCAGCCGGGATCTCGTCCAGCTGGTCAAGCGCTTGTTCTGCTTGACCCTGCGCCAACAGACACTTGGCCAGCTCGAGATGGGCTGCATCCAAATTGGGATTTTGTTCAAGCACATGGCTGAGTATACGCTCGGCACCTGTCCAATCCCTGACGTTCATCAAACCGCGCGCTTTTTCCAGATCCAGCTCCAGAGGGCTGGGCGGGGTCAACCGGCTGATGAACTCGCGCAAACGCGCTTCGGGCTGCACGCCGACGAACTCTGCAGTAATATGACCGTCCACAAATGCCTTGACGGTTGGGATGCTGCGTACACTGTATTGCATGGCCAGATTGGGGTTTTGATCGATATTCACCTTGGCAAGTCGCAGGCTGCCGTTGGCTTCCTGCACCAGGCGTTCAAGCAGCGGGCTCAGCATCTTGCATGGCTGGCACCATTCCGCCCAAAAATCCACCAAGACGGGCACATTTTTCGAAAAAGAAACGACTTCGTATTCGAAGTTTAATTCATTGGCGTCGATAATGTATTCGGGTGTCATTGTTTCCTCTCCCGCTTCATTGTAGCAAAAATTTATTCTTCTTCCGCCGGCGCTGATGGCTGGTCAACCCTCAGAACTTCCCCGTGATGGTTGATGACGATCTTAAAACCCAGCATACCCAGGTAAGCTCTGCCGCTTTCCGGCAGCCCGTGCTGTTTCATGTGATTCAGCTGCTCGTCAATATCCTCGAGCTGTTTGTTGATCAGCGCGTAGGTGAACAGATCTTCCTGACCGATCATTTTGGCGGTCTGCTCGGTGATCGTATCCTTGTTCTCAATGATTTGATCACGCATCACCGCAAGCACCTGATTATCCACCTCTTCGGAGGGGATATGGAGGAAAAAGCCCTGGTCATCGACGACATAACAGGGTTCGCTGCCCACATAGGCCACAGCCAACTGCCTGTCATCCTCATCAAAGACGAGGCCTTCAAATACTGCCTTGTTTGCCACTATATTCTCCATTGAAGCAATTCTAAAAGGTCATTATTAGAAAGGGTCTTAACAAAACCTAAATTAATTATAAGATTTCGACGGATGTGCCATACTGTGAGACATGCTTCTCCTGGCGCGGCGAGATGACGGGGTAGGTCCATAAATAAACCCATTTTGCTGCAGGAATTGGCAGGTTTATGCATCCATGGCTTTTGGGGCGGGTGAAATCATTGTGCCAGTAAGTCCCGTGAAAGGCGATGCCGGTATCGGTGAAATAAGACACCCAGGGCACGCCGAAAAGCTCGCCGCCGTTGGAGCCGAAGCGCTCGCCATGCGCCATGTGGCGCGATGGGCGTTTATAGTTGACAATGAATGTGCCTTTAGGCGTGGTGAGATCCACATTGCCGGTCAAGAGCCCAGAAGCGATCGGTGACATGAAAACCGCTTGCTCACCCTCATAGGCAAACATGATCTGTTCGCCCAGGTGAATGCGGATCGATTTTTGTTTTTCCGGCACTTCCGGAGAAATGGGTTGAAGCTCTTCTTCAGGAATGATCCTTACATGGGTGGCGTCCACATAATACACATCGCCCCAGCGATCCTCACGAATTAAGTAATAAAGATTCCTCTCTTCGTCCTCACCCAATCCATAAATCCAATGCGTGGTGCCGTAATAGAAAATCTGGTTGGGTTTTCTCCCGTTAGCCCGGCTGTTCCATGCATCGGTGAAGGGGACAGTGATTTCTCCCAAAAAACCGCTGCTTCCCACATCAAGTTTCGGGGCATTCAGCTTGTTTGTGACTGGCTGAACCGCGCTTGCCTGAAGAAAACTGCCATCTTCCAGCCGGTGCCATTGAGATTTCGCGGCGGCAAGATGATTAATTGTGAGCGTTTCTTTCAGTGAAAGAACTTCATTCTCTTTAAAACGGTTGATCACATTGGCTGATACAGCCGGTTCCGAAAAGGATTCCGCACCGCCGCTAAACACTCGGCCCAGTTTTTCATTCCATGATAGAAACCGGCCAGGCAGGATCGGCGCAGCCTTTTTTAAAGGCAGGATGATCGCCCCGCCGGCTGCCAGCAGGGTTGATTGTTCCAGGAATTGCCGTCGAGTGAACTTTTTCATTTAGTAGTGTACAAACACAATGGTGCCAACCGGTGCATTTTCATACACCCATTTTGCTTCGCTGGTGAGCATATTAACGCATCCATGGCTCATCGGCTGGCCGAAATTGTCGTGCCAATAAGTGCCATGCACAGCATAACCTTTGTAAAAAAACATAGAATAAGGGACATCCTCGAGGTGATATCCCGGGCCGATCATGGTGATGGCTGGATGTTTGGCGTAGATCTTGAAAGTGCCGGTGACTGTTTTGTGGCTTTTGGTGCCGGTGGAAACCAGAAATCCGCTGATCAACTGATTGCCGCGGTAGGCGTAAAGCATTTGGTTGGTCAGATCGATTTCGATCCAGAAAGTGCTGTCCCCGGTGACTTCCTCGGGAATGTCCCATGAGTGATAGGTGTAAGAGCTGAAGTAGGTGTCTGATTCAAATGGCTCCTCATCAAACCCTGGATCCGCCATGGTTGTGGGCGTTGTATTTAATATCACATTCGCCGTATCTGGTATCTTTTGGATCGCTGCTTCAACCGGGAACGAGCCAGCGGAATTAATTAATATCAACCAGGTGAACAGGAAAGCGCCAATAAGCAGCGGCCATTTCAATTTCACTGGTTCGCTCCTGATGGCAAATCCAGAAAGCACAAAATACCATTCGCAATTGCTTCAGCGACCGCATCCGCCTGATTGATCAAAATCGTACGATCCGTTTTCAGTGATCCGGTTTCGATCAGCGCTGCTGGCGTCTGCTGATGGATGTCGCGGAAAATATGATATGAAGGATGATCCGGGTTGAGCACTTCATAGGAGAATGGGATCTTGATGCGTTCGCCGTATGACTCTGATAAACAAACGGCCAACGCGTTGGCTGCATCCGGGTTCTGGGCAGTCAGACTGGTGCCCACCTTGAAGCCGGAGGGCGGTAATGGGCTTTCTACGCAGGAGCCGGCATAAATGGCGACAAAAACCGCGCTTTGGTAATTAAGCAGGGCGATATCGTATTCCGGGAAAACATCAACCTGGTATCCCCGGCCACGCAGTATCTGCGCGGTGCGGTTGGTGATGTCCTGATTGACATCTGCTTCAATCAATCCGTCCGCGCATACCTCTCCTGGGCTGTCGAGCCAGTGGCCTGCAAGCAGGCCGATATGATCTGTAGTGTCCGTTTCTTCCACGGTTTCGCTAACCTGTGCTTCCTGTTCGGATTCAGCACGGATAATGGCGGAGAGGTTGGGCGTACCCAGAAACTTGCGTGGATTCCACAAGGTCAGCAGCGTAGCCATCACCACCGCGATGCTGAGCACGGTTTGGAATCCGTTCATCACGCGATACCCGGTATGGCGTTTCTTTTCTTCCTGCAGGTCATCAAAATCCTGCGGTTCATTTTCTGAGGGATTTTCGAAGTCCGGATTTTCCATTTTTTTATCCCAACATGCCTGGTTTGGGAAAACAGCCAACAAGTATAATTCTGATAATAATTCTGCGATTTAGCAGGAATACTAATGAATTATAACTTGTTGAGGAGCAAGAACCTTTTTCAACCGGGAACAAAACTGAATGTCTGATCGTTTAAGTCCACAGGAAAGAATAGCATTGCTTGAAATTGCTCGACAGGCGATCAATTCAGTCGTTCAAGGGAATTCTTTAGAACCTCTTGATCTCGCGCATTTGCCGTTGGTTCTGCGTGAAGAAGGCGCTTCATTTGTCACATTGACCATCGCAGGGCAGCTGCGCGGCTGTATCGGCGCGCTGGAGGCTTATCAGCCCCTGGCGTTGGATGTTCAGGAACACGCGGTGGCGGCGGCAACCGAGGACTACCGTTTCCCACCGGTATCGCGGCAAGAATTACCGCTTATTGACATCGAAATCTCGCGGTTGACGCCGATGAAAGCGCTGGATTACTCTGGATTCCAAGAGCTTTTGAATAAAGTGCGGCCGGGAGTGGATGGGGTAGTATTAAGAGATGGTATACGCAGAGCGACATTTCTGCCGCAGGTTTGGGAAAAAGTATCTTCCAAGGAAGAATTTTTTGACCACTTATGCCTGAAAATGGGCGCGAGGCAAAACCTATGGCGCGAAAAACAACTATCGGTTTGGACTTACCAGGTTGAGGAATTTAATGATGAAGAGAAATGATGACCGAAAAAAATCATGATTTGAATTCGGAAGGTGACCAATCCGAAACCCCCTCAGAGCGATTGCGGCGTTTGTTGGCTGCTTCCAATAAAGAGCAGAAAGTACAGCCTATCTCGTCCTCAGGTGAAGCCGGCAGCTTCTCCGCGCGCAAGGAATTAGCCGACACACAACCCATCAAGGTGTCTCGCTCTGAACACGAACGGAATAATGAAGAACAAACCGAAAATCAGGGATCCTCGAAAGAATCCTCCCTTGCGGATGAACTTGGAAATTTAGGACGTGAGATCAGAGAAATGCTGGCTGATCTTCGGCAGGTGGTAAAAAAAGCATTCGATGATTGGCGAAACAAGGCCAAAACCCAAAAGAAGGACAAGGTCAAGCCAGTTAGCACGGCGAAGGGTGAAAGCTTTTTCTCGCGATTAAGAAAGAATCCCGGCGGTTGCCTGCTTTACGGCTTCCTTGGCAGCGCTTTTATCGTCATTGTGATTGGATTTCTGTCACTTTCCTTTTTGATTTTTCAGTATTTTAGAATTGCATCCGATCTGCCAAGTGTGGACGATCTGCGCCAGTATGCTTCGCAGTTTGAAACCACCCGGATCTATGACCGTAATGGCAATTTGATCTATGAAATTCTTGATCCCAATGCCGGCCGGCGAACTTACATCACCCTGGATAATGTTTCACCCTACGTCATTGCTTCAACCATTGCCGTTGAGGACAAGGATTTTTACACCAACCCCGGTTTTGATCCCTGGGGCATCATGCGCGCGCTTTGGCAGAACTATACCTCGGGTGAAGTGGTCTCCGGCGCTTCAACCATCACCCAGCAGCTGGCACGCACCCTCCTGCTTTCGCCGGAAGAACGCAGCCAGGTGACCACGCGTCGCAAGGCACGCGAGATCGTGCTGGCTGCCGAGATCACGCGCAAATACAGCAAGGACGAAATCCTTGAGCTGTATCTAAATGAAATATATTATGGCAACCTCGCCTACGGCATCGAGGCGGCTGCGGAAACCTACTTCAATACCTCCGCTGACCAGCTGAACATGGCCCAGGCCACCTTCCTGGCTGGCTTGCCGCAGTCGCCTGCGGTGTATGATATTTTCTCCAATCGCGAAGCCACCCTGCGCCGCCACCAGGATGTGCTGAATCTGACCTACCAGCTAAGTAAAGAACGCGCCTGCATTGATATCAATCAATCCAGCGTGCCGATCTGTGTAACCTTGAATGAGGCCGTCGCGGCCGCGCAGGAAATGGAGAATTTCACGTTTATCCAGCGCCCGGTCAACATGCCCTTCCCGCACTGGGTGAATTTCATCCGCGCCCAATTGGAAGCGCAGTTTGATCCGCAGACCATCTACCGC
Organism: uncultured Pelolinea sp.; assembly: GCA_964408645.1. Classification (GTDB taxonomy): domain Bacteria; phylum Chloroflexota; class Anaerolineae; order Anaerolineales; family Anaerolineaceae; genus Pelolinea. The sequence continues at coordinate 13,874 of CAYPAG010000025.1, forward strand.
TCCGGCTTTAAGGTTTACACGACGCTTGACCCTGAATTGCAGACCTATGCCCAATCCGCGGTCAAGCAGCAGGTGGAGCAGCTGGCAGCCAATGACGCCACGGATGGCGCGCTGGTTGCCATCAAACCTTCCACCGGTGAAATCCTGGCGATGGTCGGCTCGGCTGACTTTTTCAACGAAGCCATCAGCGGGCAAGTGAACATGGCCGTAGCGCCGCGCCAACCGGGCTCTTCCATCAAGCCGCTGACCTATGCCGCGGCTTTTGAAAGGGGCTGGACTCCCGCGACCCTGATCTGGGACGTGCCCAGCGAATTTCCGCCTTCCGGAAATCCGGATGATACACGCGATCCCTATGAGCCGGTCAACTACGATGGCAAATTCCACGGTCCGGTACTGGCGCGCACAGCGCTGGGCAGCTCGTACAATGTGCCCGCGGTCAAGGCGCTTGATTTTGTGGGTATTTATGATGACCCCAACACTTCTGAAAAAGAAGGACTGATAGCGTTTGCCGAACGCATGGGAATTTCGACGCTCACGCGCGAGGATTATGGGCTTTCTCTCACTTTGGGTGGAGGTGATGTATCACTGCTCGAATTAACCGGCGCCTACGCCGTTTTCGCCAACAACGGTGCCAAACAACCGGCCTTCGCGATTTCTCGTATTGAAGATCATGATGGCAAGGTGGTGTTTGAACACAAGGCGGAGGGAGAGCAAGTCCTTCGCCCAGAACATGCTTACCTGATCAGCGACATCCTTTCGGATAACAGCGCCCGCGCGCCTGCCTTCGGGTCTAATTCAGTACTGCGCCTGCCATTTAGAGTGGCAGTTAAAACCGGCACCACCAATGATTTCCGTGATAACTGGACACTTGGTTACACGCCTGACCTGGCGATGGGGGTATGGATAGGCAACGCGGACTACACCCCGATGCGCAATGTGAGTGGTGTCACGGGCGCAGCGCCGCTTTGGGCTGACGTGATGCAATGGGAACTCAACCGCTCCACTGGCGGCAATCCTGCCAATTTTACGCGTCCCAATGGCATCGAAGAACAGGTGGTTTGCGCGGTATCCGGGTCGAAACCTTCCGGCCGTTGTCCCGGTGAAAAAACCGAGATTTTCGCCCAGGGCCAGCCGCCCCTGCCTGAAACGGAAGACCTGTGGCGCGAACTGGAGATCGATACCTGGACCAATCTGCGCGCTGGCTCCGCTTGTTCTGAGTACACGGAAGAAAAGTTGACCCTGAATATCCAGGACAAGTGGGCGAAAGAATGGATTCGGGACCACGAACAGGGCAGGGCCTGGGCGGAAGAAATGGGATTCAAGGACTCTGTGATATTCACTCCCACAAGAGAATGCCGTGGTGACGACCCCAAGCCGACTATCGTTTTTGTGGGTTTGGAGGAAGGCATGAATATCGCTGCTTCCCCGCTGGATATCTACGCGGTGGTCAGCGCCAATAAAAATTTCGACCGATTCCGCCTGCAATATGGCGTGGGAAATAATCCGAATAAATGGCAGACGCTTCTTGTCAGCGACGAACAGGTCAAGGATACTCAAAAACTGGTAAGCTGGGACGTGTATGAAGCTGATGCGACCAGGATCACCCTGCGCATTTATCTGTACAGCTCAAAGGGAACCTTCGCGGAAAAACGGATTCATCTGAATTTAAGCGTACCCACGCTGACACCAACGGTGATGCCAACCATGACCATGACGCCGGAGCCTACATTCACACCTCCTGCTACGCTTCAACCCACAAGTACATCCGAACCTGCAGCGACCGACACGCTTGCGCCAACCGCGACAGAAACGCCATCACCTTAAGGGATGAGACAAAATCAACCGTGATAAAATTACAATCCGCATGCGCGTTGCGGAATTGTTTTTTATAATGTCTGATGCAATTATTGGCTGGCTTTTCCAGCCCACCCATACTAATTAGAGGAGAATCTGAATGAAAGAATCAAAGATCATCGTCAACAATAAAGTAGGGCTGCATGCCCGCCCCGCCTCCTTGTTTGTCCAGGAAGCGGCCAAATACGCGTCTGAGATCAAGGTCTCCACGCAGGACCCAGACACAAAAGAACTTCGCGAAGCCAACGCGAAATCTATCCTGGGTGTGTTAACCTTGGGTGTTTTCCAGGGGATGGAGATCACCATCCGCGCCAGTGGTGATGATGAAGAAAACGCCGTTGTCGCTTTGCTCGCCCTGGTAGAAAAGAATTTCGGAGAGGATTGATGAAAAGCCTCAAAGGAATTCCGGCCTCGCGGGGCATCTGTATCGGTCCGGTTTTCCAATTTGTCAGGCAGGAAATTGTTGTTGAGGAAAAATGCGTCGATGACCCGCAGTCTGAAACTCAACGTTTGGAGAGCGCTGTCGCGGCTGCCAAAAAACAAATTTCCCTGATCTATCAAAAAGCCCTGACCGAAGCCAGCAAGGCGGATGCGGAGATCTTTCAGGCGCATCAAATGATCCTTGAAGATCCTGAGCTGCTTGCTGAAGTAAAGAAAAAAATTGAAACCCAGAAGGTGTGCGCAGAATCTGCGATGCAGACAACCGCTCAGCACTTCTCTGACATGATGGCCGCGATGAAAGACGAGTATTTTGCCGCGCGCGCCACAGATATTTTGGATGTTGGCAACCGGGTGCTGCGTATTCTTCTCGGAATCGCGGAGACGCCATCCGCCGACCTGAAAAATCCTTCTGTGATCGTTGCGGATGATTTGACCCCATCGGATACCGTAATGCTGGACAAGTCGTTGGTGACTGGCTTCTGCACCGCGCGCGGATCCGCCACCTCCCACACAGCCATCCTTGCCCGCGGACTCGGCATCCCGGCGGTTTCCGGTGTCGGCGAAGAAATTTTGGGAGTAAAAAATGCCACCACCATCATTCTGGATGGCAACAAGGGTGAAGCCCTGATCGATCCTGATGATGAGACGGTGAAGTTTTTCAAACAACGCATCCAAACCGCGGCCACCCTTCATGAAGCCGCCATGGTGCATGCCCACGAACCGGCTGTCACCCTGGATGGCGTTACCCTTGAAGTGGTCGCGAATATCGGCAATGTGCAGGGCGCCAAAAGCGCGGTGGCAAATGGAGCCGAGGGCGTTGGCCTGCTGCGCACTGAATTCCTCTATCTGGAGCGGAACTCACTGCCGACGGAAGAAGAACAATACGAGGCATATCGCGCGATCCTGGAAGTCTTTGGCGAGATGCCAGTCATCCTGCGTTCGCTGGATGTTGGCGGTGATAAAGAGATCCCCTACATGGGGCTGAAAGCTGAATCAAATTCTTTCCTGGGGCAACGCGCATTGCGATTGTGCCTGGTCCGACCGGATATTTTTAAGCCGCAGTTGCGTGCCGCGCTGCGCGCGAGTGTCGGCCATAATCTGAAGATCATGTTTCCCATGGTCGCTACATCATACGAAGTGCGGGAAGCGCGTAAGATTTTGGTGGAATGCATGGACGAACTCAAGGCGGAAGGTAAACCTTTCGCTGAAGATATTGAGATCGGTATCATGGTGGAAATTCCATCCGCGGCGCTGGTGGCTGATCAGTTGGCCAAGGAAGTTGATTTCTTTTCCATCGGCACCAATGACCTCAGCCAGTACACCATGGCGGCTGACCGGACCAATCCCAATG
>CAYPAG010000026.1:0-5824 GCA_964408645.1 uncultured Pelolinea sp.
CTTTACGGCTGCACCCAAAGCGCTTGGCCATTCGTTCGCGCGGTATCGGATCAATTGTTCGCAGGATTACCCCGCCCATGTCAAAGATGACTGTCCTTATCATTTCTTTCCTGTCCGCCGAATTATAGCAAGACCTGAATGCGACTCCGATTTTTAATTTTATAATCTTCGAGATGGAAAAATTGAGAACCTGGGCAGCAGAATTACTGGAACTTGAAATCACAGACCAACAGTTGACAGCTTTAGATCAATTCAGCTGTTTGCTGATCGAATGGAATCAGAAATTTAACCTGACGTCCATCACAGAAGAGAATGAGATCATCGCCAAACATTTTCTGGATTCGTTAACCTGCTTCAAGGTCCTACCCCCAAGTGGAACTTTTAGCTTGATCGATCTCGGCACCGGCGCGGGTTTCCCAGGCATCCCCCTCAAGATCATCAATCCCGACATTCACCTCACGCTGGCGGATTCGGTGCGAAAAAAAATGGATTTCTGCGAAATCGTAGTGAATGAGTTTTCTTTTACGAATGTCGACACTGTCCATGCGCGAGCTGAGGATCTCGGGCAGGATGAGCGTTATAGGGAAAAATTTGACTGGTCCATTGCCCGTGCGGTGGCTGATCTGTCTGTTCTGGCCGAATACCTGCTGCCCCTCACCAAGGTTGGCGGGCAAGTGTTGGTGATGAAAGGCGCGGATATTCGCGAAGAAGTTCAGCGAGCTGGTACCGCTTTGGCATTGCTCGGAGGAAGAGTAAGCGAAGTCATGCCGCTCAGCCTTCCGGAAGGGTATGGGGGAAGAAACCTGATACTGATTGAAAAAGTAAAACCTACACCGCGAAAATACCCCCGTAAAGCCGGCACTCCGTCTAAATCGCCGCTTTCCTGATAGCTCCCTGCTCGACATGCCAGACCTGGCAGCGCTGGATGAACTCTTGATTGAACAATTCCAAATCCGCGGTGGTCAGCACCGCCTGGCTGCCGTTCCCCAGCAAACTCAAGAGGTCATTCCTGCGGTTTCCATCCAACTCAGCCAGAGTTTCGTCCAACAAGATGACGGGAAGTTCCCCGGTTTTATTCTCAAACCAATCCTTTTCCGCGAACTTCAAAGCCATGACCACAGTGCGAATCTGCCCGCGGGAGCCGTATACACCCATATCAATCTGGTTGACCAAAAACTGAAAATCATCTCGATGCGGCCCGATCGTGGTCACTCCCCGCGCGATTTCCTCGCGGCGCTTGACTTTTAGCTGATTATGGAAAAGCTCTCTGATCTCATTTTCATGATTATCGTTTGCCTGAACCCCATTCAAATCTTTAATGACATTAGCGAGCGGCAAGGAAGGCAGGTAAACAAACTTCAATACCTCTTTACCACCGGTCAGGTTTAGGTGATGACTGCTGGATAATTCACCTAATTCCGCGATGGCTTGCCTGCGCCAGCCGATAATTTTCGCTCCATTTTCAGCCAGCAGATCATCCCAAAAAATGAGCTGATCCTGATCTCCACCTTGTTCATTCAACTGTTTTAGCAGCGCGTTGCGTTTCGAAACACCTTTCAGGTAATTTCCGAGTGCGCGCATATAGCCTGGAACAACCTGGGAAAGTGCCTGGTCAATATACCGGCGCCTCTCATCGGGGCCATCCTCAATAATGCGGGTCATTTGGGGAAGAAATAGTATGGAATTAAAAAAGCCGACCGAATCATAAATTCGCCGGTTAACGCCATCGATCAACAGGTCTTTACGCAGGCGCGAATTCCCATTTTGAACCGAATTGAGGATCAACCTCAATTCCATGCGATGTTTTTTCTGCTTCTTCTCAACTACAGCGGTAATTCTGCCTACCGGGATATCATCTGAAAGTGTTTGAAAATTAACCAATTCCCTGTCGCTCCCCGCCAGAGGAGAAGTCATCAAAGAAAGCAGGTGAATCGCTTCAAGAATGGTTGTCTTTCCCTGGGCGTTGCTGCCGATAAACAAGTTAAGGTGATCAGAGAAATCAACCTCAAGGCGCTTGAAAGCCCTGAAATTGGTTAAAGAGAGGGAATCAATCTTCATGACGGGTTAAGTTTAAACCCGTTCTTCCGGTGTCACTTCATCCGGCTGGTAAAGAACCTCAGCCCGATCCACATACAAAATACCGTTTAAATGATCAATCTCGTGCTGAAAAATCCTTGCCAGCCAGCCGGCCGCCTTGATTTCAATTTTTTTTCCCTTGCGGTCTTTGCCGGTGACAGTCACTTCCTGGCTGCGTTTCACTTCGCCCAGGAGATTAGGCACCGAAAGGCAACCCTCGATTCCTTTCACGGTTTCTTTTGACATGTATGAGAATTCAGGATTCGCCACAACGAACAATCTGGGGTTTGAATCTTCAACCGCATCATCTTCGGGGTATTCCACCACAATCAACCGCAGCGATTGGTTCACCTGCGGTGCTGCCAAACCCACCCCGGGCTCAGCCCGCATAGTATCGACCATGTCGTCCACCAATTGCTGGAATTCCTGATTAAATTCGCTCACCTTATGGGCTTTTCTTTTTAGTGTTGGGTGAGGTAATTTGATGATTTCTCTCAATGCCATTTTTAAATATTTTCCGTTTCAAATATTTTTTATTATATTGTTGAATTAATTATAAATTATCCTGGCTTCTGCTTGGATTCACTTTGGAACTGCTGATAAGCTTCCAGCCAATTCGCCAGTCGAACTTGTTGAGCAGTAAGTTCTTTCTTTTCTTTTCCGGACAGTGATGCTTCCAAAAGATTAAAAATACGAGATTGGATCTCCGCCGGCCTGGATACATTATCGAAGGTGAATTCTTCATCCCCGATGCGAATATATACTGTGCCGAAATTTAACAACATTCCAACCACCCCTTTGCGCTCAAATCGGATGGACTGGATATTAAAAATTGACGCTGACCGTTTTTCCTCTCTGCCGAATGGCTTTTGGTTAATGTCAATGATTTGATCTCCTATGATTTGAAATCGATCATAAAACCAGTCAAAGTATTGGTAAAGCCACCAAATGAGCGAAAATGAGAGGCCAAGGAATGAAATTGTAAAGAAAAAATAATTACTTGATGCAACAGCTCGATTTAAATAGAGAAATGCACTGGTCAGAATAACCAACGAAAAGAGTAACGATGGGATAAGGACTTTTTTTAACAGAATTATCCAATGCGTTCGGTAAATAATGGTGCGCTCACTCCCTGATAAATCAGAGGATCCAGGCACAACTTGTAGAGTTTTTCCCAAAATCTCGTCTTCAGCAAATCCAACGCCTTTTTGTCTATCCGAAAGAATTTTCTTAAAAGCTTCTTGCTCTTTCGCAATGCTAGCTTGCTTGGCTGCAGCTGCGCGAAATTCCACCAACATCTGAACAAATTCAACCAAAGGGACATTTTGCACTTGATTTTCACCAGTATAGGTGTCAATAGACAAGTGCCCAAAACCGAACAGTTTACCTGCCAGAGACTTGACTGAACGGATATTCATGATCGCAGTCAGCGGTGTATCCATCACATTTTCAGTTCTCAACAGGCGCACATTTTTCGAAATTACCCGATTGCCGGTTATCAACAGTGTATTTTTCTCCCATTCAACCAATTGCCAGGTTGTGATGAATGCCATAACAAGGATCGCGCTTAACGCAGCAATAAATCCGTTGACCAGGGTTATCATTTTTCCCAAAAACAAGTATCCAATGAATGATCCAATAATTAGCAAAAAAGCGGGGAAAAGCCGAGCGATGAGGTTAAAAAGATGCTGCCTTCCAAAATAGATAATCTCTTCACCAGATAGAGTATTGCCTCTGTTTTTCAATAAAGAAAAAAAAGAATCAACCAAAATCTTCAAGGAATTGATAAAAACGAGATCTTTAGATTGCACTTGATGGACAATCGCTGCTGGTATCTTCATGACCATCAGATTTGTTTCGGCTCTGACCATCGCCAGCCGTTTTGCGGCCTCAATCAGAGCTTCTTCCCCAAATATCGATCCCTCGCGCTTTCGGTTGATCTCAGACATCCTCCCGTCATGATCCGTTAAAACGCCGACTTCACCCTCCAAAACCAGGTAAACAGAATTGCCGGTTGCTCCTTGCCTAAAAATAATTTGGCCAATCTCAAAAAATAAAACCTCTGCATGGTCAATTAAATTTGAAATGGCGGCGTCATCCAAACGGTTGAACGGAAAACAATTTTTTATCTTATGAATTAGAAGATTACGGCTTACCTGCATATTAAAAGTATATCGTATAGGTCACCCGCCTTGTGCATATGAAGTATCATTCTGGTAAAATAGCTGACGCGGTTTCGCAGGAGCTTTGATTGAAAATTAGTCGGTTTAACTTATTCCGCTGGATTTCCATTTTGCTGATCGTTTTAGCTGCAGTATTGCTTGTCATGCAGCTGATCCAGTTCAGCCGTATTCGCGGCGGGTTTCCTCCAGGAACGCAAATCGGCGGGATTGCGGTTGGAGGATTGAACCAACAGCAGGCAGCGGAACGGGTGATACAGGCTTACAGCAACCCGATTGAAATCATTTACAACGACCAGCGGATTCAAGTCAAACCATCACAGCTCGGTTTTGAGCTGGACACCGAATCCATGATTGCAGCTGCGGACCAGCAGCGGGTCAATCTCCCCTTCTGGTCATCCTTTTGGGATTATTTATGGAACCGGCCGCCGGTTTCCCACGATACCCCGTTGAGGGCGACGATTGACGACAACCGTCTCCGAATATACCTAATGGATGAGATCGCCTCCCGTTATGACGAGGTGCCGGAATCTTCCCAACCGGTCGCGGGCACGATAAACTTCCAATTCGGCAAGGCCGGATCAGTGCTTAACATTGACCGATCATTGGCTCAGGTCAGGCAGGCATTGATGTCGCCCACCAATCGTACCGCCCAGATGGTCATCGACAATGTCGAACCGCCCAGACCTTCGCTGGACAACCTGGAAATTCTGATCAAACAGATCATTGATCGCAGCAATTTTGATGGTCTGACCGAGATTTATGTCCTCGACCTTGAAAACCGCAAGGAGATCAATTTTGCATACGAGCAGGGGAACGATCTTGATCCTGGCGTGGCATTCACTGCTGCCAGTACGATAAAAATTCCCATTATGGTTTCTTCTTTCCGCCGGCTGAACGAACCCACGCCGCAAACAGCAGCCAACCTCATGCTGCAGATGATCCAGGAATCAGAAAATCCTCCGGCCGACACTTTAATGGAAACCTATTTGGATCCAAATATCGGCCCGATATTCGTCACTAATGATTTACGTGAATTAGGGTTGGACAACACATTTCTGGCCGGACATTTTTATCTCGGCGCGCCTTTACTTCAACGCTATCTGACGCCCGCCAACCAGCGGCTCGATTACGACACAGGCCCCGATGTTTATAACCAGACTACCACCGCTGATATGGGCATGCTGCTGGATGACATTTACCAGTGCGCCCAAACCAATGGCGGCACGCTGGCAGCCGTGTTCGGCGGCGAAATTACGCAATCAGAATGCCAGTTAATGCTTACCTATTTAACCCAGAACAAGATCGCCGTCCTTATGCAGGCCGGTCTTCCGGATGGCACCCAGTTTGCACACAAGCATGGCTGGATCGTTGAAGTGGATGGCGTCATTCATACCATCATGGACGCGGGGATAGTGTTCTCCCCGGGTGGTAATTATGTGGTGGTTATCGGCATGTATCAGCCTACGCAGTTGATCTTCGATGTAGCCAATTTTCTTTCCGCCCAGATCTCAACCGCGATATTTAATTATTTCAACATTCGGTGATATTAAAAGAATACGCACAAA
>CAYPAG010000026.1:5924-17113 GCA_964408645.1 uncultured Pelolinea sp.
GTAATCCCCAATCCAATGCCTGTGCCGACATTGGCGATTGCCATAAGGATTGAAAACATGGTTGCCGCGATGCGTCCGTCAGTTTCTCTCATGGAGATCGCGAAATAAACTGTCTCATAAAAACCAAACGCAAATCCAAAGATAATCACCAGAACCCAAACCATCCATTGGCTTGAAATTAAAGAAAGCGATGCGATTGAAATCAAGGCGATCAGCAGCGCGCTCAGGACAGATCGTTTTTGTCCGATCTTGTCAGTGATAGTGCCGCCCGTCAAACCACCGGCGACAATCCCTGCACCGAGCACGGTTGAGACAAAACCCGCGGTGGCAAGGTTAATGCCAAATTCCTGGCTGAGAAACGGATTGACCAATTGATTGGCGCCATTGATGATCAAGGAATATAACGCGCCCAGGATCCCCAATGCAATGACCGCTGGTTTTTTAAAGCTGGAAAAAGCGCTCCAGTCAAATGCCCTTTCCTTGGTCCGTTCACCCTCCTGCCTGAGAATGACCAAAGGCAGCGGAATTAATGTAACTACTGCTAAAAAGATAAAGGCTGCAGTCCAGGAAAAATACTGCGCAATCAAACCGATCAACGCGGAGACGACCACCATGCCGGCTGCGCGGCCGCCGACCATGAACCCTTGAATTTTGCCTTCTTCCTCTTTGGGTGTGGTATCCAGCGCTAAACCATCCGTGCAGGTGTCATACAAGGCCATGCCAGCCATCATCAGGAATGCCAAGCCGGCGTAGGCGAAAAAATTGATACCAGGATTGATCATAGTCACGGCTAACAAGCATAACGCCTGGATGACTAATCCCAGAATAATGTAAGGCTTTCTGTAACCTAATCCCAAGAGGTTAAATTTGTCGCTCAGCATGCCAAAAAAAATCTTGATCACGAATGGGATCAAGGCAATCGTGCCGATGAGTCCGATGCGGGTCATATCCAGACCGAAGGATCGCAGGTAGAGCGCGTTCAACGCGGTAAAGAATGCCATGATCGATCCCTGAGAAAAATACAACAGCGCGAACATCAGATATCGGTTGATTTTCATTTACTCTCCTGAGATTAAATTAGGGTGAGGATTTCCGGCCCGTTTTCGGTGATCAAAACGGTATGTTCGAACTGAGCCGAAAGCGAATGGTCAGCGGTCTCAACTGTCCATTCATCATCCATCAACCTGGTTTCAGGTTGTCCAATGTTGATCATGGGTTCAATATTAATGACCAACCCAGGTTTCATGACTGGCCCCCGATCCGCTGGGCCGATGTGCGGTACAAATGGTTCCTCCCATAAACTACGGCCAATGCCATGTCCCCCATACTCTCGCACCACCGAGTATCCTCTGTTTTCTGCATATTCCTGAATAGCTGCGCCAATCGCACCGATGCGGTTTCCAGTCAGGCTGGCGCTGATTCCTCTATCAAGGCATTCTTTAGTAGTTTTAACGAGTCTTCTTACTTCAGCCGAAACCTCGCCGACCTCAAAGGTGTAACAGGCATCGCCGCACCAACCTTTAAATTTCAAACCAATGTCAATCCCGACGATGTCGCCCGATCTAAGCACTCGAGAATCCGGTATCCCGTGGCAGATTTGGTGATTGACAGCAGCCGTGATAGACCCGGGAAATGGGCGCTGGCGGGGGCGTTGGCGTATCCCTTTATAAAGTGTTTCCGCCTTGTGTTTAAGGATGAATGCCTCAGCTTGTTTGTCAATGTCACTTAAAACAGCCCCCGGCTTGATTAGAGGTGAGATTTCAACGAACGTCTCTGCCACCAAACGTGCAGAGTCACGCAATCCATCAATTTCAGATTTAGATTTTAAATTAATCATCTCATTCCTCGTATCAAGTTATTTTATACCTTGCAATTCTAATCAGTTGTTCCTCTGAGTTTTCGTGCGTATTCGCAAGCATCTCCCATTCGATTTTCTTTCCCAGAGATTCACCTGCCAGGTCAATATTTGCCATGCAGATGCCAACATCGTGTAAAAGGTAATTCTGGTTGAGGTCATAGATCTTGCCCACTGGCTTTCTATTCGCTAAAACGACTAAATAATCACCATCTATCTTGAATCGCCAGGGTTGCGCGTTGGTGGCTGATGGTGCTTGTCTTCCCGCTTCGATGATTTTTTTTTGATTCTCGCCTAGGCGGTTATATTTTTCGATTGAATTATCAAGAAACAGATCGTTAAGTTCTAGACGTCTTTTTGATTGTGCGAATGCCTGTGTGATCTTTTGATAAAAAAACTTGGATTGGTCTTGAGCGGGCGTACCAAACGCGAACAGACTAACGATATGTGCATCTGACGGTAAACCAAGCAGTTCTTTGACTCGTTTTTGATGATGAACGCAGCCGATGTAACAAGACCCGATGCCATCGCGCCACAAATTTAATACGACTTGCTGGGTGCGGTAACCGAGATCGATCAGAGATTTGGTATCACCAAGCACATAAGGCGCGAGAAAATAGGGGGCTTTGAATATTCTCCCAAAAGCGCCTAAAGCGCCAGATGATTTTCGGTTTAGATCATATTCAAAAATGTTGCAGGAAAAGACATTCTTTAATTGAAGCACCTTTCCTGATGAGGATAAACTCTTGATCTCATTGATTCGCTGGTGATCATACTTATCAGGCAGATAACGGCGAACAGAAAATCTGCCCAGAATTTGGTCGTATTCGACTGGGGATAAATTTCGGGGTTTCATAAAGGTCAAATTATACACTTCTGAGATTTATTAACGTCAGACTCGGATGATAAAATGTAAAAAATAAGTATGTACTAACCATTTTGAAAATATTTTTAATGAAAGCGGCAGCCATTGGAGAGCGCAAAATCACCCACACCCACGATTGAAGATTATCTCGGCATCATCTATACACTTGATCGGGATGGCGAAGATGTCTACGGCGCTCGGTTGGCTGAGATTCTAAACGTCTCTCCTCCAACGGTGACCGTTACTTTGCAAAGGATGGTTCGGGATCACTGGATCACACTGGATCAATCGAAAAAAGTGCATCTTACAGCGGGAGGCAAATCAGCTGCGCATAACCTCATCCGAAGGCATATGTTAACTGAATGGATGTTGTCAAAAATCCTTAATCTTCCCTGGTCAGAAATTCATAACGAAGCGGACAAGATTGAACACACAATTTCCAGCGACGTCGAGAGAAGTCTGCAGATCACGCTTGAAGATCCTGAGATGTGCCCACACGGTAATCCCATGCCTGGAGCGGAAGGGATTTCTCAGAATTGGAAACCCTTGACTTCATTCGAATTAAAAAAACCTTTGGTGATTCGACGTATCCATGAGTTTCTCGAAGAAGATCAAGAGCTGATGAGATTTCTCGAAACTAATTGTGTCACACCCGGAATTGTTTGCGAAATCGGGGAGATACTTCAGTTCAATAAAACAATGACAGTAATCATTAAAGATCACAGTGTTATTCTTGGTTTGGATATCGCCCAAAGCATTTTTGCTGAACCTGTTTAGATATTATTTATATAAGGAGCAACATGTTATTTACAAATAATCTTGGGTATCCGCGCATCGGCCTAAAACGCGAACTTAAATTTGCGCTGGAAGCATATTGGAAAAGAAAATCAACTCTTGCGGAATTACTAAAGATCGCTGAAGAAATCCAAATCCAGAATTGGAAGTTACAGCAATCCGCCGGGATTGACCTCATTCCCAGCAACGATTTCTCCTTTTACGATCAGGTTCTGGATGCTGCGGTCATGCTTGGCGCAATTCCAGATCGGTTTTCACAAGAGCAGTTTGAAAGCGAAACTGACCGTTATTTCGCCATGGCCCGCGGTTTTCAGACCATGGAAGGACAAAACGTACCCGCGATGGAGATGACCAAGTGGTTTAACACAAATTATCACTATATCGTTCCGGAGGTCGGCAGGAGCACACGCTTTTCCTTAAACTTGGAAAAACCATTGAAGGCCTTTAATTTGGCCAGGCAAAATGGCATCACCACCAAACCAGTCATCTTGGGACCGATCTCATTTTTGCTTCTAAGCAAATCCCCCAATGAAGATTTCGAACCGATCTCAAAATTTGCAGAATTGCTTCCTCTGTATGAAACACTTTTTGCTGAACTCAAAAACTCCGGAGTGGAATGGTTGCAGCTGGATGAGCCATGGCTCGCTCTTGAACTTGAACCACAGATCGCCCTGGCTTATAAAACATTCTTCGATTTCTTCAAGTTCAATAAAAATCAGCCAAAAATCATCCTGACATCCTATTTTGCAGATTCATCCGTGAACCTGTCTTTATTAAAAAATTCTCCTTTTGATGGCCTGCACCTTGATCTGACCTCCATGAAAGAACCGTTGAGAATCGCGGAAGCATTGGCATCAATTGATTCGCTTTCTTTAGGACTTGTGGACGGAAGGAATATTTGGAAACACGATCTTCATGAAAAACTTGCCTTGGTAAAAGAAATCTCGCAACGCGTAAAATCTGAGAATTTACTGATCGCCACTTCCTGCTCACTGCTGCATGTTCCGCAGGATATTGAAATGGAAATCGAACTCAATTCGGAGGTAAAAAGCTGGTTAAGTTTTGCCTCCCAGAAACTACAGGAATTAACCGCCTTAAGAATCGGAATGGAGGAAAATGCAGAGATTCCAGAGCTTTTTTCCGCCAATCAAAATGCTTTAGCTTCGCGGTTAGAGCATGAAGAGAACCTCAAAGGTTCAAATGACCAAACTAACGCTCATAAATTCATTCAAACCAGCCGTGAATCAGATTTCAAAACCCGTAAGGAGATTCAGCAGGTGGAACTTGCCCTGCCGCTCCTGCCCACCACCACCATTGGATCATTTCCACAGACCAGCGAGGTAAGAAAAGCCCGCGCTGATTTTGATCGAGGAAATCTCAGCCCGCAAGATTATGAAAATTTTCTAAAAGAGAAAATCAAGGATCTGGTCGAAATTCAGGAAGAAATCGGGCTGGATGTGCTCGTGCATGGCGAATTTGAGCGAAATGATATGGTCCAATACTTTGCTGAAAAGATGGATGGCTTTGCCTTTACCGAGCATGGTTGGGTGCAAAGTTTTGGCTCGAGATATGTTCGCCCGCCTATCATCCACAGTTATGTCCGCCGGCCTGCGCCGATGACGGTCAGGTGGACAAAGTATGCCCAATCGCTGACGGATAAACCAATGAAAGGCATGCTGACAGGACCTGTCACAATTTTGCAGTGGTCTTTTGTGCGGGATGACCAACCTCGTTCAGAAACCTGCCGACAGATCGCCATGGCCATCCGGGAAGAAGTCAACGACCTGGAAGCTGCGGGGATCCGCGTCATCCAGATCGACGAACCTGCCTTGCGCGAAGGTTTGCCGCTCCACCGTCAGGATTGGCAGGGCTACCTTGATTGGGCTGTGGAGTCTTTCAAAATCGCTTCCAGTGGCGCTCGTGACGAAACACAGATCCACACCCATATGTGCTACTCTGAATTCAACGACATCATTCAATCCATCGCTGAAATGGATGCTGATGTAATTTCGATTGAGGCGAGCCGGTCAAAAATGGAGCTCTTGGAAGCGTTTGAAAAGTATGAATATCCGAATGATATCGGTCCCGGGGTCTATGATATCCACTCCCCCATTGTCCCTTCGGAAGAAGCGATGGAAGAGTTGATTAAACGCGCGCTTGAAGTCATCCCGGCCGACCAGTTATGGGTCAATCCCGATTGCGGTTTGAAAACCCGTGGCTGGGAGGAAGTCATCCCGGCGTTAAAGAATATGGTTGCTGCGGCGCAGGCAGCCAGAACTGACCTTCCTTAGGAGGCAAGGTGTTACTCGACCGATTGTCGAAACTAAAAGACTTGATGGAACAAACTGCCATTCAGGCAGTCGCATTTAATGCGTCAAGCCAGTTAAAGTATCTAACCGGTCTGGACTTTCATCTTTCCGAAAGGCCGGTTCTCTTTCTCCTAACGCTTGACGCTACACCCGCGCTTTTTTTTCCGGAATTCGAACGTGAAAAAGCAGAATCCGCTGGAATCGACCTAGAGCTTTATGCTTATGGTGAGGATCCGAGTACATGGGTGGAGAGTTTAAGTCCTGCTTTGAAATCTTTAAAACTTCAAGCAAAAAGCATCGCGGTGCCACCTGAATCTATGCGTTACCTCGAACTCGACCTGTTGCAGCGCGCTGTTGGCCACAGCCAATTCTTGTCCGCTGCTGGCTTGTTGAAAAACCTATTGATCTGCAAAGATGAAGAAGAGATTCAAAATATCAGGCATGCGGTTTCGATCGCTGAGCAGGCGATCAAATCTCTGCTCAGAGAACCACTCGCCGGGCAGACAGAGATGGAAATCGCCAACAAGCTGGTGATCCGTCTGCTTGAAAGCGGTTCAGAACCGAATTTACCTTTCAATCCCATCGTTGCATCAGGCCCAAACAGCGCTAATCCGCATGCCGTTCCCGGTAGTCGAATGATGCAGGCAGGTGATCTGGTGGTGATTGATTGGGGTGCCGCGCACGGCGGTTATATCTCAGATATCACTCGGACTTTTCAAATTCGAGACCGCCAATCCAAATTTGAAGAGATAGCGAGTATTGTGCTCAAAGCCAACCAATTAGGACGCGAAGCAGTGCAGCCGGGAATCCTGGCGAGTTCTATCGATGATGCTGCCCGAAAGGTGATCGCGGATGCTGGCTTTGGGCGGTACTTTACCCACCGCACGGGCCACGGTATCGGAATGCTCGCACATGAAGAGCCTTACATATCCAATGTTTCAAAAACTGAACTGGCACCCGGGATGGTCTTCACAGTGGAACCAGGGATTTACTTACCGGGTGTGGGTGGAGTAAGGATCGAGGACAATGTTCTGGTAACTGAGAATGGGTATTCAACGCTCACCAGCCTTCCCAGAGACCTTAAATTGGTCGATTAATTTATCTTCGGTATTTGGATGGAAAAACAATTAGTTATCCCCTCAGCAGAACCTTTTTTATTCACAGCCGGCTCGACGGGTTGTGTTTTGGTTCATGGATTCACCGGCACCCCTAAGGAAATGCGCTTGATGGGCGAAGCCCTTTACAAAAAGGGAATAACCTCACTAGGAGTAAGGCTTGCGGGCCATGCCACAGAACCAAGTGATCTTAGAAGAACGTTATGGAAAGATTGGCTCGTATCCGTTGAAGACGGCATTCACATGCTGTCGGGTATCTGTGACAAAGTATTCGTCGCTGGGCTTTCGCTCGGCGGGCTCCTCTCTTTAATATCAGCTGCGAGATACCCAATCCTTCTAGGCGCAATTGCTATAGCCGCGCCTTATTCTTTGGGTAATGACTGGCGGCTTAAATTTGCCAAACCGCTCAGCGCAATCATTCCATCCATTGAAAAACAAAAAGGAAGCCCACGAGATGACGAAATCTCCAAGGGACACATTGATTACCCGCAATATCCAACTAAAGGGATCGTTGAACTCCATGATCTAATCAAAGTCATGCGCCAATCTCTTCCGGAGATAAATATTCCGGTGCTCTTGGTGAATTCAGAAGCAGACCAAACTGTGCCCCTGTGGCACGCCGAAATGATCCAAAAAGGTATCACCCATGCACGGGTGGAGCGTATGAACATCAAAGGAAGCGGTCATGTGATCACCGAGGATACTGATCGGGATCATGTCTTTGATGCTGCTTACCAATTCATGATGAAACACGGTGGATAATGTCTTTAAAAATTGAGAATTTCATCCTGGGTCCGATTGAAAACAATACCTACCTGCTGACTGACACAGAAACCAGTTCAGCCGCGCTGGTTGATCCTTCCGTTCCCAGCCGCGAAATACTCGAGGCCACCCGCAAAGCTGGGCTGCAGTTAAATTCGATTCTGATCACCCACGCCCATTTTGATCACATCGGTGGCGCGAAATACTTTAAGAAGCAGTTTGGCGGAGAGCCGCAAATTTATCTTCACCCGGCTGACCTGCAGCTCTGGTTGACTGGCGGAGGCGCGTTGGATTTCGGATTCGAATTCGACGCGGGTGAACAACCGGATGTTCTGTTTGAAAATGAGCAAACATTGAAATTGGGAAATTTTGTGATCAAAGTTCTCCATACACCAGGTCATACGCCGGGGCATGTGACTTTTCACCTACCTACTTCAAACGCCGCTTTTTGCGGTGATCTGATTTTTCGTCATGGCGTAGGACGCACCGACCTGGCCTATAGTAACCAGGATGACCTATTCCTGAGCATTAAGGAGAAAATATTCACCTTACCAGACAATACCCTTCTGTATCCTGGCCATGGACCGTCAACCTCAGTAGGCGAAGAAAAAGAAAATAATCCCTTTATTTAAAATCAAAACCCCAAAGGCAGGAATTGCTGCGCCTTTGGGGTCATTTTTACAAAATGTGCTTTTTTTTAATCCAAAGACTACTTGGCGAACTCGACCGCCCTCATTTCGCGGATCACGGTTACCTTGATCTGTCCGGGATACTGCATGGTTTCCTCAATATTCTTGGCGATCTCCCTGGCAATCTTGGATGATTCAAAATCATCAATCTGGTCGGGTTTGACAATGATGCGTACTTCGCGTCCGGCCTGGATTGCATAGGCCTGGCTGACACCCTTATATGAATGCGCCATTTCTTCCAGCGCGCGCAGCCGTTTGATGTACTGCTCCAGATTCTCGCGTCTCGCGCCTGGCCTTGCTCCGGAGATCGCGTCCGCAGCTTCAACCAGCACCGCTTCGACGGACTGCTGGTCGGTTTCGTGATGATGCGATTCGATCGCATTCACCACTTCCGCGTTAACCCGGTGCCTGCGGCAGAAATCCGCGCCGATCAGGGCATGGGTGCCTTCGGTGTTGTGGTCCATTGCCTTGCCGATATCATGCAATAAGCCTGCAGCTTTTGCCACTTCCACATTCGCGCCAATCTCCGCGGCCAGCGCGCCCGCGATCATGGAGCTCTCAACTGCGTGACCAAGTTGGTTTTGACCATACGAGGTGCGGAATTTTAATCTTCCCAGCATTTTTAGAACTTCGGGTGAAATCCCGCTGACTCCGGCATCAAAAGCCGCCTGCTCGCCGGCTTGCTCGATGACCCGTTCGACTTCTTTTTCTTCCTCAGCCAGAATTTTTTCAATGTTCGCCGGATGGATACGGCCATCGGAGATCAAACGCTCCAGTGAACGTCTGGCGATTTCCCTGCGGGTGGGATCAAAGCAGCTGATCGTCACTGCTTCAGGTGTGTCATCCACGATCACATCCACACCCGCCGCCTGTTCAAACGCGCGGATGTTGCGTCCGTTACGGCCGACGATGCGTCCCTTCATTTCCTCGTTGGGCAGGGAAACGGTGGAGGTGGTGACCTGCGCGACCTGGTCTGATGCCACCCGTTGAATGGATTCCGTGATCAGCTCACGTGCGCGGCGGTCGCCTTCCTGCCGGGCTTCTGCTTCGATCTGTCTGACAATTCTTGCCATATCCGCGCGGGCTTCTTTCTCGACTTCAGCCAACAGGATTTGTTTGGCCTCGTCCGAGGTCATGTGAGAAATTTCCTGAAGTTTTTGGAGCTGTTCATTGTAGAGTGTTTCAACTTCATTGGCACGTTTATCGACAGAACTTTGCCGCTTGTTGACCGCCACCTCACGCTGCTCCAGCCGCTCAATGCGGATGTCCAGGTCATCCCGCCTTTTCTGCAGCCGGTCATCTTCTCGTGCCAGCTCGCTCCGCCGGCGGCTGATCTCACCTTCTGCCTGCTGCTTTACTCGAATGGCTTCATCGCGCGCTTCCAGTTCAACCGACTTGGCTTTCTCCTTTGCCTCCTGGAGCATCAGGTCAATTTTTTCTTTTTCAGCTTTGTTCTTCTGCTGGGCAAATATCTGCCCGCCGATATAGGAGAGAACCAATATCGCCCCTATTCCAATGGTGATTGTTATTGCATTGAGTTCCATAATTTAATCCTCACTTTTCCATTTGCTTTTGTCTTAGTTCTTCCAACTCGCCAGCCACTTTCGCTGCGATGTGATAGGAAAAACCTTTGCGCAGCAAAGCGCCGGACATTCTTTTAATAAAATTTTCACGATCCTCATTTGTCAGTCTGCGCAGGTATTGCTTGCCGAATTCTTCTGCGAGCGTGTCGTCTTGCGGGATCGTATTCAATGCTTCTTCGATCACGCCTTCTGATACGCCTTTCTTCTTCAACTCTAAAGTGAGAAGATAACGGCTGCGAGGTTTATTAGCGCTGCGGATTTCCACCCACTGTCGGGCAAAATTGTGGTCATCCAGGTATGATTTTTCTTTCAATTCGGAAATGACATCTGCAATAATTTCCGAAGAAAATTCTGCTTTTTCAAGCCTTTGTATTACTTCAACAGTTGTACGGGATTTATAACCAATGAATTGCAGGGCTCGTTGATAAGCCTGTTCTCGTTCGTCTTCTTGCGTGAGATCCTTAATCTTGTCTTCGGAAATTACCTGGCCAACGGACAGCCAGGCACCAACAAATTTGCTGATGCCGAAAGCAAATTCATCATTTAGAAAAACATTCAACCGGTCAGGATTGCGTTTTTGCGTCTCCAGAGCAGTGATCTTCTTGTCCATTAAGTTAAAAAACCGTCTCCAACAAATTTGGCTCCGGTTTTTGCTAATGGTTCCCTGATAATAAATTCTATATCGGGTAGAAGATTACACCAAAAACAGTATCACCCGATAGTAATTACTTTTCAGAATTTTTCTCGCCATATTTAATTATTTTTCAATCTGCCAAAAAATCGGCAGGTCCATTAGCAATTACCTTGCACCATAATTCGATAATCACTTATCGAAGTAAATCCATATTTTTTTCAATTATACAATATTTTATATTGATAAATTCAAAGCGATGAATATCCTTACGCTATAATGGTTTTGATTTGATCTGCAAATGAAAAACACACTGGTGACCGGCGGCGCCGGCTTCATAGGCTCAAATTTTATTCATCATCTCCTTGGACAAAACCAGGAAATTAAGGTGATTAACCTTGACGCGCTTACCTACGCGGGGAACCTGGACAACCTGGCAGAATTTGAGTCAAATAACCGATATGTTTTTATTCATGGCGACATTCGGGATGCTGCGCTCATTAAATCCATTCTTACTGGCGGCAAAATTGATACGGTCGTTCATTTTGCTGCTGAATCGCATGTAGATCGGTCGATCGAGAATCC
>CAYPAG010000027.1:0-16869 GCA_964408645.1 uncultured Pelolinea sp.
GGAACCGTCCCCTTTAGGGGAAGGATCCCCGCCTGCATTCAAACAAAAATATGGCTATGCGCATTCTAATTAAAAAACCATCCTCTCATCATGAACATGGTCGATTCTGTTATAAAATTTCTTCATCAAGGTCCCTTGAAAGGAAGTTCATATGTCCACTTCGAAAATGCCGGTTCTCTTTATTGGCCATGGCAGCCCGATGAACGCCATTGAGGATAACCGCTTCGCGCGCGGCTGGCACGAAGCCGCGCTGTCCATCCCCCGCCCGGAAGCCATCCTGTGCATATCCGCCCATTGGGAGACCTGGGGAACGCTGGTGACTGCCAGCCAGCAACCGCGCACCATTCATGATTTCGGCGGGTTCCCGCAGGCGCTCTACGACATGTCCTACCCCGCCCCTGGCAGCCCGGACCTGGCTCAACGCGTTCAGTCGCTGGTGAAATCAGCGGAAGCGGGCATGGACTTGGACTGGGGGTTCGATCATGGCGCATGGAGCGTGCTCGCGCGTATGTTTCCAAAGGCCGACATCCCGGTCATCCAGCTCTCGCTGGATTACACGCAGCCCGCGGAATTCCACTACCGGCTGGGCAGGGAGCTGGCGCCCCTGCGCGAAGAGGGTGTGCTGATCCTGGGCAGCGGCAATATCGTGCACAACCTGCGCCGCATGGCGCTCAAGAACAACGACTACGCCACCTTCAATGAGCCCTACGCGCTGGACTGGGCAGCCGAGGCTGACCTCATCCTGAAAGGTCTGATCCATGAGCGCAAGCATACCGATCTGGTTAACTACCGAGAGCTGGGGCAGGCCGTGCAGCTGGCGGTACCCACCCCCGAGCATTACCTGCCCATGCTGTATGTCCTGGCACTGCAGGGCGAGGACGAAGAAGTGGCGATGTTCAACGATGAACCGCTGGCTGGTTCGCTCACCATGACCTCGCTGGTCATCCAGTAAAGAACAAGTAGGTTGGGTTGGTTTCGTCAACCCAACAATATTCAGAACAAGTAGGTTGGGTTGGATTTGTGAACCCAACACGAAAGAAAGTTGGGTTTCGCTGTCTCCCAACCCAAAAAACGGCTACAGCTGAAGTGCCTATCTGGTCAAGTTTTGGTTAAAAAACAGCCAATTTCAATGTTATAATCCTGCGTCCGCGGTATTCACCCGGAAAGCATATCGTGCTTGGAAGTAACGCCTTGCCGGTTTGGTGCATGGCGTTTTTTGTTGAAATGGAGTCATTGGTTATGTTGTTGGATTTTGAAAATTTGGGACTGGACGGGAAGATCCTGCAGTCCATCGAAAAACTCGGTTTTGAAACCCCCACCCCCATCCAGGAGAAAGCCATACCGGCGCTGCTCTCCGGACGCGATGTGATGGGCCAGGCGCAGACCGGCACCGGCAAGACGGCGGCATTCATGCTGCCCATCCTGCAGCGCATTCAACGCGGTTCCGGCGTGCAAGCGCTCATTCTGGCGCCCACGCGCGAGCTGGCCATCCAGGTCACCAAGGCCGCCGGACGCATGGCGCAGGATAAATCGCTGCGCATCATGACCGTCTACGGCGGGCAGTCCTACGACGTCCAGATCCGCCAGCTCAAACAGGGCGTGGACGTGGTGGTCGGCACCACCGGGCGCGTGATGGACCTTATGCGCAAGAACGTGCTCGATCTCAGCCAGGTCCGCTACCTGGTGCTGGATGAAGCGGACGAGATGCTGGACATGGGCTTCGTGGAAGATATCGAAACCATCCTGCAGGAAGTCCCAGCCGAGCGCCAGACCGCGCTCTTCTCCGCCACCCTGCCCAAGGAAGTGCGGCGGCTGGCGGACAAATATCTGAGCGACCCGCTGCAGATCACCATCGAGTCCGAGAAACGCACCGTGGCCGAGACTGACCAGCGCTTTTGCTTCCTGAAGAACCCCAGCAAAACCGCTGCCCTGATCGGCTTCCTGGAAATGGAAGAGATCGACGCCGCCTTGGTGTTCACGCGCACGCGCGCCAGCGCCCAGCGCCTGGCCGAGGACCTGAGCGCCCGCGGTTACGCGGTGGATGCGCTGCACGGCGACATCCCCCAGAATAAACGCGAGAAGGTCCTGTCGGCTTTCCGCAGCCGGCGCATCCGCATTTTGGTGGCCACAGACGTGGCCGCGCGCGGGTTGGATATTCAAGGCCTCTCGCATGTCTTTAATTACGACGCGCCTAACGACGCGGATGATTATCTGCACCGCATCGGCCGCACCGGCCGCGCCGGGCAGAAAGGCATGGCCATTTCCTTTTTCACCAACAAGGAACGCGGCCTGCTGAAGAGCATCGAGTCCTTCACGCGCCAGCCGATGGCCGAAATGACCGTCCCCACCCGCGAAGAGATCGAATTCCAGCGCGAAGAGCGTTTCATGGAGAAGATCCTGGCTGCGCTGAATGAGGGCATAGACCACAAGGATTTCCGCCTGGCCGAGCGCCTGGCTGAATTCCCCTACTCCGCCAAGGAGCTCACCGCGGCCGCCATCCATCTGGCGCGCGGCAGCCAGGGCGAGGTGCCGCAGATCGAAGCGGTGGAACGCATCGCCCCGCGCGACGCGCAGCGCGGCGAGAAAAGAGAATTTTCCCGCCGGGACGGCAGCGATGAAAGCCAGCCCTCCAAAAAGAAACAACACCGCAAGGGCCAGCGCCGCGACGGCGGTGAAGAGGGCATGGTGCGCCTGAAAATGAACCTGGGCCGCAAGGACGGCCTGTTCCCCAACGATGTGGTGGGCGCCATCGCCGGCGAAACCGGCATCCCCTCGCGCGCCATCGGCCGCATTGACATCTTCGACCAGTACGCCTTCGTGGACGTGGCTGAGCAGCATTCCGGCCAGGTGGTGGACGCCAGCGACGGCAAATACAAGTTGCGCGGCAAGCCCGTGCGCATTAAAATGGCAGTCTAAAGCTCAAATCCCTGGTTCTTGAACCGGGGATTTTTTTATGAAAAAAGTGAAGCTGTTAAGAAGCAGATTGCCGCGGCACAAAAAACGCGCCTCGCAAAGACAATAATACCTCTTGCGTAATCCCTGCTGGCGTCCTCGCCGGCGGCAGTGATCTAAAACCACTGTTTTGCGAATGGCGCCCGGTATTATCCGTGGTTATCTTTTTAATCATCTGTGTCCATCTGTGGTTAATTATGACCAGGAAACCCGCGGAGCGCCATCCCTCGTACTATAATTAGGCGCACAAATTCACAAATCTAAGGACCTCATGGAATTTCAAACCTATTTCACCAAACAATTCGAAATTTCCCTGCCCGACACCTATATCGGCGGCGACCCGATCAAGGAGAGCCGCGAGATCAGGCGCGAAATCAAGGAACTAAAGCGCGAAAAGCAGCCGTTGTTCCAGCGCTTCTTCAAGCAGGCGATTTTCTCATTCATGGCGGCAGACACAAAAATGCTGGAAGGCCAGAACAAACCCACCACCTGCACGGTCAACATGATGAAAGCGCCAGCCCGATACGCGAATTTAACGCCGGAAGAATTGATGAAGAGCATGGTCAGCCAGCTTGAAAGCGCCACCGATGTGCTGGAAGCAGAAACGGTGGAATTGGGCGATTTTCACGCGGTGCGCGTTGTCACCTCGCGCCAGAAATCGCGCGGCATTTTCGGATTCTCGCTCAACAGCCGTTCCCAAGGTGATTTCGGCGAACCGCCGGTGGAAAAATCGGTGACCTATATGTTCACGCATGCCGGCCAGTTCGTCGGCATGATCTTCACCACCGAACCGGATTTCTTCGCCGATCTGCTGCCCGTGTTTGAAGAGAGCGCGGCTTCATTCATAATTCATTAATCTCTTGTTAAAAACGGGCGGTAAAAATCGCCCGTTTTTTTGATCAATTTCAAAGGCAGACCATTACCTATCAAAAGTTGCCTTTCTTTCTCCATAATCCGATTAAGCAAAATTCCGATTCAAAACTCTTTTTTAATAAGCTTGTTGGTCACATAAAAATCCGCCTGTCGCTGATCAAAAAGTACGATTTGGTCAGATTGGATTGATCCAGCCCTTATTAAGGGTATAGTTGATATTTTTTATATTATTGATATAATTTATCATAATTCATGTTTACGCCTGTCAAAGTTTACTCAATTCTTCGATACGCGCAGCAGGAGGTACCCCCAACGCAAGATGATGAGTGAAAACACACAAGCATCGCCCATCGGGCAAATGAAGGCGCAGCCAGGGGAACCTGCGCGGAGCGTGTGCGCAATGAGTTTGTGACAGGGATGAGATGATGAATACTTTATTATTGATCGTACTCAGAATATTGCATGTCGTTGGGGGAGCGTTATGGGTGGGCGTAGCTGTTCTTTTCAGTTTTTTCCTCAGCCCGGCAATCAAGGCGCTTGGCGCAGATGGCCAAAAGCTAAGCTTGAAAATTGGCAACAACTTTTCAAAATTCATGGGGACGATCACCACGTTGAACATTCTTTCGGGTTTTTGGCTGTACTACCTGGGTTCCGGCGGTCTTAAATGGGCGTGGATCACCAGCAGGTCGGGCATCGGTTTTTCGCTAGGCGCCTTGGCGGGCATCGGGGCGTTTTTCGTAGGCGGTTTCGGCATGAACAAAACCGCCGCGCAGCTTCGCGCCGCGTCCGACGCGTTGGCAGCCAAAGCGGGCAGCCCCGCGCCTGACCTGGCCAGCCAGGTGGCTTCGCTGACCAAGACCCTGCATTTTTACGAGACGGTTGACTTCTGGCTGCTTGCAGCGGCAATGCTGTTGATGGCCACCGCCCGGTATTGGAGTTTCTAATTAAAGGAGCAAATATGACTCTTCGACCATTCTTTTTTCACGCCCTGATCGCCCTGCTCTTACTGACTGCCTGCGCCCCTGGCGCTGTCCCAGTGAGCGGCGCCGCCGTGCCCGAAAGCGACGCGGCATCGGTTGAATTCACCCTGGTCACCGGGGAATCGGAAGGCAGGATGGTGTTCATCGGCCGCGGAGGCGACATTGACGGCGTGGTGAATCCTGACCTGAAAACATCTCCTGGCGACAGGGTGCGGCTGGTACTGGTGATCGGCGACGGCATGCTGCACGACGTGGCGCTGCCGGACCTCGATGTTCAGTCCGAAGCCATCTCCAAAACCGATGACCAGACTGAAGTAGTTTTCACCGTGCCTTCGGCCGGCGAATTCGTTTATTACTGCACGCTGCCTGGCCACCGGCAAGCCGGAATGGAAGGCCGGCTGATCGTGGCGGGGCAAACCGCGAAGGAACCGGAAGCGCAGGAAAGCCAGGTTTCACTGGCCAGCGTTGTGCGCGCGCCAGACGACCTGCCCGCGCCGCTTGATCGCTCCGAACCTCAGGCGGTGATGGTTGAGCTGGAAACCGTCGAAATGGATGCCCGGCTGAGCGACGGAACAAGCTACCGTTTTTGGACATTCAACGGGAAGGTGCCCGGCCCCTTCATCCGCGTGCGCGTGGGGGACACGGTCGAGGTGTCGCTTAAAAACGCGGATGGGAGCGAGTTCGCCCATTCAGTAGATTTCCATGCCGTCACCGGCCCCGGCGGAGGCGCCGTGGCCACGCAGACCAAACCCGGCGGTGAAACTGGCTTTATCTTTAAAGCGCTCAATCCGGGATTGTATGTGTACCACTGCGCGACACCCATGGTTGCCCATCACATCACCAACGGCATGTACGGATTGATCCTGGTGGAACCGGAGGGCGGGCTGGGGCCTGTGGATCATGAATTCTATGTGATGCAGGGCGAGGTTTACACGGCAGAGCCATATGGTTCCGATGGCGGCTTATCCTTCGATGTAAAAAAACTGCTGGATGAACAGCCGGAATACCTGATCTTTAATGGCGCGGTAGGCGCGCTGACCACCGACAGTCCGCTCACAGCCGAGGTTGGCGACACGGTGCGCATCTTCTTTGGCGTCGGCGGCCCTAATCTGACCTCCTCCTTCCATGTGATCGGCGAAATATTCGACCGGGTGTACAACCTGGCTTCACTCACCTCCGCGCCGCTGACGGATGTCCAGACGACCCTGGTGCCGCCCGGAGGCGCCGTGATGGTTGAGTTCGCGCTGCAGGTGCCTGGTCGCTACTTGTTGGTGGATCATGCGCTGTCACGGCTGGAGCGCGGGCTGGTTGGCTTCCTGGAAGTGACCGGACCGGACAATCTGGAGGTTTTTCAGGGAGAAATGACCGAAGGCAGCGGGCATTAATCCAGTTTTCCAAAAAGTACTTCAATTCCCCTGGCTTATCGCCGGGGGAATTGCTTTAAAATTGACACAGTTAGAAGGAGCAAGACTTGAAATCAAATTTTTCAGCCTGCCAGTTTGAGAATGCGCTGCGATTTGCCGCTGAAGCGCACCTTGGCCAGCCCATCCCTGGTTCAGCCATCCCTTATCTTGCGCATGTCTTTCTGGTGGCGGTTGAGGTCATTAACCATCTGGATGACATCCCCGATGAGGATCCCGACCTTCTCGTCCAGACCGCGCTGCTGCATGATGTCCTCGAGGACACCATGACCACGCGGGAGAAACTCCGCGCTGAATTTGGGGAGGAGGTCGAGTATTGTGTCTTCCTGCTCAGTAAAGAGATCAAATTTGAGTGCGGCAAGAAAAAAGAACCGGACGAATACCTGGAGGACCTGGCCAACGGCCCGCGCGCCGCGCAGATCGTCAAACTGGCTGACCGCATCGTCAATCTCCGCCAGCCACCGGCTGATTGGGACGATCAGCATATCGCTGATTACGCGGAAAGTGCTGAAAAAATCTTCAAGCACCTCGGCAACGCCAATCCGACATTGGCATCGCGGTTAAAAGACAAGATCGATAATTACCGCCGGCTTTATGTTAAAACCGGGTAAAAAAAAAGAATAATCAGCGGGAGAAGTCCTTGTTAACCAAGATCAAGAATTTCCATCAACTGAACGACCGCATCGCCACCTCCGGCCAGCCGAGCGAAGCCCAATTGGAAGCCATCAGCCGGGCAGGCTACGAGACGGTCATCAACCTGGCGCTGCACGATAATCCCGAGTATTCCCTGCCGGACGAGCGCGGGGTTGTTGAAGGGTTGGGGATGCGCTACATCCACATCCCGGTGCAGTTTGATCATCCCACCCTGGAAGATTTGAATAAATTTTTCGACGCCATGCGCGAAAATGACCAGCGCAAGATTTTCGTCCATTGCGCCATGAATTACCGCGTGTCGGCTTTCATCGGGTTGTACCTGCGGATGGTGAAAAAGCTGCCACATGCGGATGCGTTCGCGCTGATGAACAAAGTGTGGGAGCCAAACGAAGTATGGTCGAAGTTCATCGCTGAAGCCTTAAAATAGAACAGGATGGGTGGTTATGTGTCATCCTGAGCCCCTTTTGGGGCGAAGGATCTCGCTTTTAAATAGGCAAACTCACAGCGGCAAATAAACGTGGCGCATTTCAGGTGATATCAGTCAGGCTGATTACCTCGAGTGGTCAACAGAAGTTCTCATGTTAACAAGTGGCTATTATTTGTCTGGCAATTGACATGGTGGGCAACCTCTGATCAACATCCCAAGCGAATGAAATATTTGTTTCATCAATACAATCATCCACTTTTTATTAAATTGACAAAAAACGACAGAAAACGACAGAAAATTTTAAGCTTTTTTGCTTGACCGACCGGGTTTCTCGGTCAGGATGCGCTTTTGTTTTTCCTTGCGGCCCATCTCTTTTTCGACAAAGAGCGGCTCCAGCGTGAACGGATCCAGCCCGGTATGGTACATCAGGGCGGAGTAAGTGGAAGGCAGCGGGGTGAAGATCTGCACCTGTTCGGGCGCGATGTGCAGTTTGTCCGATGCGAATTTCTTCAATTCGCGCATATCCTGGTCCGTGCAGCCCGGGTGAGCCGCGATCAGGTAGTAGGTCAGGAACTGTTTTTTGCCCGCCTCCAGCGAGAACTGGTCAAATGCCTGCTTGAACTCCAGCAGCGCGTCAGTCCCGGGTTTACCCATCATTTCAAGCACTTTCGGCTGGCTGTGCTCCGGCGCCACCTTGAGCTGTCCGGAGACGTGATGCTCCGCGATTTCCTTAAGATACTTTTTCCCGTGCGGCTTGTCCGCCAGGATCAGGTCATAGCGCAGCCCTGAGCCGACAAAGACTTTCTTGATACCGGCGATCCGGCGCAGCTTGCGCAGAAGCTCGGTTTGGCGGGCATGGTTGACGCGCATGGCCGGGCAGACCTGCGGGTAAATGCAGCGTTTGTCCTGACAGGCGCCATTTTTTAACTTGATACCGCACTCGAATCCATACATGTTGGCAGTCGGGCCGCCCACATCCAGAATGTAACCCTTGAACCCGGGAAGCTGCGTCAAGCGTTCGGCTTCTTTTATTATGGACTCTTCGCTGCGCCATCGGACGGTGCGCCCTTCGTGCACGCTGATCGCGCAGAAGTTGCACTCCCCATAGCAACCACGGTGCGAGTTAATCGAAAAGCGGATGGTGTCCAGCGCCCGCACTGCCCCTTGCCGCTCATAGTAAGGATGCTGGTCATAGGTGTATGGCAGCCCGTAAATCTCATCCAACCGCTGGGTGGTCAGATTTTCCGCCGGCGGGTTGTGCACCAACATACGGTCGCCATGCCGTTGGGCCATCCCCCTGGCGTTGATCGGGTCATTATTCTGGTAAAAAGCGTTGAACATGCGGACGAAAGCCTGCTTGTCCGCGCTGGCTTCTTCAAACGAGGGCAGCTCCAAATAACCAAGGGGCATCTCATGGCTGATATAACACAGACCGCGAAGCGCGTTCACTTCCCGCCCCGCTTGCAGCGCTTCGGCCAACGCAATCACGGAATCATCCGCCATGCCATACAAAAGATAATCCGCCTTGGCGTCGAACAGGATCGAGCGGCGGATGCTGTCGGACCAGTAATCGTAATGCGCCACCCGCCGCAGGGAGGCCTCAATGCCGCCCAGCACCACCGGCGCGGTGGCTTTGAAATAGCGCCTGATCAGGTTGGTGTAGACGATCGACGCGCGATCAGGACGGCGATTGTTGCGCCCGCCCGGCGTGTAATCGTCCTCATGGCGTTTTTTGCGGCTGGCGGTGGTGTTGGCGACCATGGAATCCACGCTGCCGCCGGTGACACCCCAGAAAAGCCGCGGCTCACCCAAACGGCAGATATCATCCGCCGAATGGGTATCCGGCTGGGCGATGATCCCGACGCGGAAACCGGCTTGCTCCAGCACGCGCCCGATGACCGATACACCGATATACGGGCTGTCGATATAGGAATCGCCGCTGACCAGGATCACATCCAAGTCATCCCAGCCGCGCGCATGCATCTCTTCGCGCGTGACGGGCAGAAAATCAGATCTCATTGAATGAATTCTAACGGATAAGGGGTGATTAATCAGCTAACTCAGCGGTGAGCGCGATCTCACGCAGCAGCGCCAAATCGCCCGTGCCGCTCAGAACCACATAATCCCCACCCGCCAGCGTAGCCAAAAAGAATGCCTCTTCGCCGTCAGCTTCGCTGCGCACGGTAAATAGCGCTGCCCGGCGATTGCCTGCCAGCTGAACCGCTTCCTCACTCAGGACCTGAATGCCGGAAGCAGCCCAGGCGTCCTTCATGCGGGTCTGGATGTAAGCGTCCAGGTCATTCTTCGGATCCCATTGGTAAAAAGTCGCCGACAGGATGGAGCCATCCGCGGGCATCGGTTCGATCTGTCCGGCGGGATGCTGCCAGGAAGTGAAAACAGCGCCGGATGCCCGGCTGCCGTACATCGATTCCTCCACCATCCAGCCTTGAGGATACTTTAGCGTAAAGCCAGTATCGGCATCTTGATAAATCTCAGGGGTAAAACTTGATTCACCGACGGGGAGAATCTGAGCGCTCTCCGTTTCTTCCGGGGGCTCAGCTGGCAGCGGTTCAGCGGTTTGCTCACTGACTGCCGGATCCGGCAAGGGCTCTGTAGCCGCTACTGTTGCAAATGAGGCGCAGGCAGCCAATAGGGTTAATGCTGATATTGCGCCAATCACTCTTATATTCATCAGCAAATGTCCAAATGATCGATTTACTTATTTATCTCTGGTCGGCCGCCCACCCGAATCGTTAATCCGCAGCGCCGCTTTCCAGCGGGAAACCCGCGGCCTGCCATCCCTGCATACCGCCTAACAGCGCATAAACATTCTTGAAACCAAGCTGGTACATGATGAACGCCCCACGGGCGCTCGATGACTCGTCCGGTCAGGTGCAGTAGGTGATGTACAACCCTTCCGGATCCAGCTCAGCGGTTTCCGCTTCAATTTCAGGAATCTCGATCGAAAGCGCGCCGGGGATATGAGCCGCTTCAAATGAAGGCAGGCTGCGAACATCAACGAACACCGCCTCACCGGAATCAAACGCGTTCTTGGCTTCCTGCATTTTTACACGCGGAACATCCTGATCCGATTGCACCACACGCTCGGCAGCCTGAGTGTTTAGCGCTTCCACGGGTGCGCTTTGGTCCAGCACCTGGCTGAGCGCGATCAATGCCACGATCAGCACAATTCCGATCGTGAAGATCAGGACATAGCTGGGTGACTTCTTCTTTGTTCGTGATTTGGCCATATATCCTCTGTGGAGATTTCATTGTTGCTATGAATACTATCCCCGGTTATCCAGGTTATTTATTAATCTATTGTTAAACTTGGGGCTTATAAGCTCCACCTGCATTTTTGAAATATCTGACTATTTTTCACCAATCATTCTTTGACCACTACAGTCTCGAATTCAGGGGGATTGAGCCAGCGCTGCTTCACCCAGCAAGCATCCGCGGCTTTATGGACAGCCGCCAGACGGTTTTCCGGAAAATCAGCTGGCAGATGAATCTTGAACGTCATCTTGAACGGCTTCTGTCTGCCTTCAATATCCTCCTCTTCGACATGCACGCTCATCCCGGTGGGCAGCGGCAATCCCTGGCTGTGGCAGTAGCCGTAAGCGGTGGAGGCTGTACAGGCGGCCACCGAAGCATAGAGATAAGAACCGGGGTTGGGGCCAATCCCGGTGCCTCCCTTCGCCACGCTCTGGTCGGTGCGGATGGTCCACTCGCCGATTTCCACCTCAATATGCTTGAATTCTTCATAGAATACAACCTTGAAATCCATGTTCACCTCCAGGCAGTTATGATTGGTCAGCTATTTTTGGTCAATCATACTCGATGACTTGGACGAACTCAACTGAGGGTATAAATTGAAAGAGCGGAAAAATCCGCTCTTTCAATAAACCTGAAAAGAAAAATTTCGTTTACGCGCTTTCGAGATAGTTCTCCACTTCCCAGTCAGTGACGTGAATGCGGTATTCATCCCATTCTTCCAGCTTGGCGCGCCGGAAAGCCGTATAGATCTCATCGCCGAGGGCGTTCTTGAGCACCTCGTCATGATCCAATTCATTCAAGGCTTCGAGCAGGGAGCCCGGAAGTTCCCGGATATCTTTGGCCTTGCGTTCCTCAAAGCTCAATTCATAAATGTTGACGTTGTTGAGCGGTTTGGGCGGTTTGAGTTTGTTATCCACGCCGTCCAGGGCGGCAGCCAGCATACCCACGAAAGCCAGATAAGGATTGCTGGATGGATCCGGGCAGCGCAGCTCGGCGCGCTGGGCTTTGTCCTGCCCCTTGGTGTAACGCGGGATGCGGATCAGAGCGGAGCGGTTGGTCTGCGCCCAGCCCACATAGACCGGCGCCTCATACCCGGGCACAAGCCGCTTGTAGGAGTTGACCGACGGGGCAACAATGGCGGAAAGCCCGCGGGCGTGTTTCAGTTGGCCGGCAATAAATGAATAAGCGGTCTGTGATAAGTGGAATTCGTCCTTGGCGTCAAAGAAGACATTTTCGCCCTTTTCATCAAACAAGGACTGGTGGGTGTGCATACCTGAGCCATTGATGCCGAAGATCGGCTTGGGCATGAAGGAGGCGGTCAAGCCGTGCTGCGCGGCAATCGCTTTCACGGTGTATTTGAGGGTGAGGACGTTATCGGCAGTACGCAGCGCGTCGGCAAAACGGAAGTCGATCTCATGCTGGCCGCGGGCAACTTCGTGATGCCCGATCTCTACTTCCAGGCCCATGGAAATAAGCGCGTCCATCAACCTGGTGCGGACCTGGGCAGCTTCATCGTCGGATGAGAAGTCAAAATACCCGCCAACGTCATGCGGCACCGGGTGCAGGTTGCCATTCTGCCGGAAGAGGAAGAATTCAGGTTCTGTGCCGGCATTAAATGTCCACCCGCGTTTCTTCAGTTCAGCCAGCATGCGCTTGAGCTGTCCGCGCGGGTCGCCGGCAAAGGGCTCGTCGTCCGGGGTCATGATGTCGCAGAAAAAGCGCGCGCGGCGCATGTCGGCTGGCGTCCAGGGCAGCACCGCGTAAGTGTCCATGTCCACGCGCAGGTGCATGTCGCTTTCCTGAATGCGGGCGAATCCCTGCACCGAGGAGCCATCGAACCACACACCATTATCCAGGGCGCCTTCGAGCTGGTTGACCGGCGCATCCACACTCTTCACTTTTCCGGTGACATCCGAAAACTGAAAACTGATGAACTTGACGCCATCCGCTGCCACTCGTTCCAAAATTTCTTTTTTATCCATCTTCTTGATCATCTCCTTTGGCTATTAAAAAATGTTGGGCATGCCATGGGCATGCCCAAATATTCCAGTATTTATGACAGCCCTTCCTATGCAAACAGAGTTTTTTTAAACCTCTCTGGCCACTGCGCGGGATTTGTCAGGGGTATCGCTGCCCGGTTTTGGTCCCGTGCTGATTTCGGAAGGATGAATGAAGCCCGTGGCAGGGCTTGGAGGCACCCGCTGAACAAATCGATTTTTTCCCGTCTCCGGGATTAGCGCTTCCCTCGCAGGAAGGAACCTCCTCCTCGTGATCTCCATCAGGAGATCCAGCCGCTATTCATCACCGTATTCAGTTGTTAAGGATGGATAAATTTATCACCAAACCGTTTTTTTTGTCAAGGGAAATCTTATTTATAATGACAGACCATGAAACCTCAAGACTTGCAGAAAACGCAGAAGATCCTGGCTGAAACAGTGCCGATGGCCATTCAGAAAAGCGAAAGCCGCTCCCAGCGCCCGCCAGAAAACAACCCAACATCCAGAGGAAAACGGCGCCACGGATGTTCCGGCTGCGGCTGCATGACCGTGCTTTTCCTGCTCTCGGTCGTTTTTTACTTGCTGTTCCCGCTTCCCAACCGCTTCCTGCTGTTGGGGATCGACCGCTCCCCGGCTGGCAGCATGGCCGGGCGCAGCGACACGATCATGGCTTTCTCTGTGAACCCGCTGCTTCCCGATGTGAAGCTTCTCTCCATCCCGCGCGACCTGTGGGTGTCCATCCCGGGTGTGGGCGAGAACCGCATCAATACGGCGCATTTCTTCGCGGAAGCACAGCAGCCGGGCAGCGGCCCTAAAGCCGCGCTGGACACGGTCAACCAGAATTTCAGCTTTAACCTGAGGCATTACGCGCGCTTCAATCTGGATAATTTCCCCGCCCTGATCGACGCTCTGGGCGGTATCATCATCACGCTGCCGCAGGCCATGAGCGGCTATCCGCCGGGCACCTACGAGTTAAACGGCGCCCAGGCACTGGCATTTGTGCGCAGCCGCTCAGACGGGGATGACTTCTTTCGCATCCGGCAGGGGCAGCTTTTTATCGGCGCATTCGTCAAAAAAATCCTGACTCCTCAAACCTGGCCCCGGATTCCGCAGTTCATCGCGGCAGTCCCGGCTGCCCTGGATACCAACATCCCCATCTGGCTGTGGCCGCGCATCGGGTTGGCATTGGCGCGCGCAACCCTCAGCGGATTTGACACTCTGGTCATCGACCGCAGCATGGTCTCGGGATTCACCACCGCCGAAGGCGCGCAGGTGCTGATGCCGGACTGGGGAAAGATCAAACAATATCTGCAAGCGAACTGGTAAATCCTGCGTATTGAATTCCCTCTTCCACTCCTCTATAATCTTATTGAAGCGTGTGGGAGGGATTCCAAATGAATGAGCAGGTTTTTAAGGAGAGGATTTCCAGGCGCGAGTTCCTGACTGCCGGGGGCGTGTCTCTGGCAGTGCTCACGCTGGCCTGCGGCGGGGGGCGCGCAATTGAGAATGTTGTCGCGCCTACTCAAGCCGGCGCGCCTGTCAACCCTGGCAGCGGTTCAGAAACTCTGCTGTTCAATGGCAAGGTGGTCACGGTGGATCCGTCTGGCACCACAACGCAGGCGGTGCTGGTCCGCGATGGGCTTATCCATGCCATCGGGCGGGACAAGGAGCTGATTACGCAGGCTTCTGAATCGGCGCGATTGATCGACCTGATCGGTAAAACGGTCACTCCCGGATTGATCGATCCGCACGTGCACTTCCGTGTGATCGGTCTCGATTACTTATATTTCACCCCGCTGCTGCCGCCGGAGGTCAAGGACACCCAGACGCTGCTGAACGCGATCGCCAACCGCGTGGGCGAACTGGCGCAAGGTGAGTGGATGCAGGGCTACTATCTGGTGCTGCAGGACAACATGTTTCCGGACCGTTACCTGCTGGATACAGTCTCCCCCAACAACCCGGTGTTCATCATGCACATCGGCGGGCATTGGGGGTCAGCCAACTCCGCAGCGATCAACGCGGCCGGCATCACCGCCAGCACGCCCAGCCCTGAAGGCGGCGTGGTGGAAAAGGACGCCAACGGCGAGCCAACCGGATTATTCTACAACCATCGGGCGATGGACCTGCTGCGCAGGGTCGCGCCGCCCATCACCTTCGATCTGGTCAAGCAAGCCATTTTGAATACTCAGCCATTGATGGCGGCCTGCGGGGTGACCAGCTACCAGGATAATAACGTGCGCGGATTGGAGCACATCCGCGCCTATCAGGAGTTGGCCAAGGAAGGAAAACTAACCCTGCGTTCGACGCTGTACTTGACCATTGAATGGCTTGCGGATATGGATAAGGTGGGGCAGCTTGAACTCTACCAGGATGGTTTCTCGCGCATCGCCGGCTACAAATTCCTGATTGACGGGCAATCGCCAACCGCCTTCTGCCACCAGCCCCACAGCGGCACGCGCTGGGACATGCCCACCTGGAATCCGGAGGAATATAAATCCGTGGTGAAAACCCTGCACGATACCGGCTTGCAGGTCTGCACCCACTGCATCGGCGACGCGGCAGCCGACTTGGCTATCGATGCGTATAAAGGCGCCATGAATGCCAACCCACGTTCCGACCCGCGCCACCGGCTGGAACACGCTGTGCTCACCACACCGCAAGCCACGCCTCGCCTGCGCGACCTGGGCATCATCGCCAGCACCAATCCGCACTTTATCTTCGTCGGGGGTGACGGATATGAAAACATTTTCGGCGTGGAAAGAATGCCGCGCCTTATGGTGACGCGCGAGTGGCTGGACGCCGGTGTGCACGTCACCATTGGCTCGGATGCACCCAGCGTGCCATTCCACCACCCCGCAGCCACCATGTCCGGCGCAATCAGCCGGCTGACTTTCAGCCAGAATGTCATCGGTGCTGAACAAGCGCTGACCTTCGATGAAGCGCTGCGCGCGCATACCATCGAAGCGGCTTACGCGGCGCACGAGGAAACCATCAAGGGTTCACTGGAACCCGGTAAGCTGGCTGACCTGGTGGTGTGGGAAAAAGACCCGGGATCGCTTTCCATCAAAGAGCTGGCCAATACGAAACAGGTCAATATGACCATGGTGGGCGGGGAAATAATCCATCAACTTTAACTATAACAATATAAGAAATCTTAATGGGGTAATAGTGAACTTATCACCATTACCCCCAAACAATTTACGAAAAAGATGCTGTCAAGGCACTTAAGAACAGCACCAATAGACCAGCCAACGCGTTGAGATGCATCATTAGCAGACTCATTTTTTTCTTCTTCATATCCGGAGCTTTTGCGAGACTTTTAAATCCAAGTGATCTGATCAAAGCCAGTCCAACCATCAGAATCACCAATATGTGCTTGATCGATAAAAGCGAATTGTAAACACTGGAAAAATTAAACAAACCAGAAAACTCGTTTGAACCGCGTGCCAGCATCACCCCTGTGATAATCAAGCCAACGATCGAAATGTATACCCATTTGCTATGCCGCCTCATGATCGCGTCCATTGTTTTTTCGCTTTCAGGCGAATGACCCAATGTATTTTTTAAAGCCGGCAGTGTTGTTAAGGTAATCATAAACAATCCACCAACCCATATTGCCGTGAAAAAATCGTGCAGAAAAATAACCAATCCGGTTTGAATATTCAACACTTTTTTGCTCCTTTTTGAAAGGATGATAGTGGAAAGATGCAAAGCTTTCTTCGACAAAAGTCGGATTATGACAAATTTCTAACTTTTTCGGCCAGCGAATTGCGATCAGTAATCTTAATTTCGCGCCGATCAAAGCGGATAAGCCCTTCCTCCACAAAGTTTCTCAAAATCCTGCTGGTTACATCCGGCACTGTGCCTACAATCGAGGCCATTTCATTTTGCGTTAACCATTTCTTTCGTTGAATCGAACCCTCAACTGACTCATCCAACAGCCAACGGGCAATTCGGCTTTCAACGCTATTTAAAGTTAAATGACCTGCCAGATCGGTCAGCAACTTGACCCTGTCGGCCATTTGTTTCATCAGCGCAAGGCACATCCCTGGAGATGAAAGCACAATGCGATAAAAGGAATCTGAATTGATGAAATAAAGCTCGGCGTCTTCCAAAACTATTACCGTTGCCGGGTTGAGATGATCTGAAAAAATCGAAATCAGGTTAAAAGAATCCCCTTTTTTCAAAAGGTTTAAGGTTAATTCACGGCCATTCTCTGAAGTCTTGGTCACTTTGAGCCAACCAGATCGAATAAAATAGATCCCTTTACATGGCTCCCCCGCCCAACT
>CAYPAG010000028.1:0-7783 GCA_964408645.1 uncultured Pelolinea sp.
GACGCTCGAGAAAATAAACGATCGAGATCTTTTACCCTGAAGGAAAAGCATCCTTCGGGGTATTTTTTTATCCATTGGCATTCTACTTGCATTAAATTTAGATATTGTCCTTTTTTCCATGATCGCAACTCTTAATCGGACTTGCAGATTATGTGAATCCGGGCTAAAATTTTCGGGTCTTAAAATAGGACAAATAAGGTACGAATAATCTGTAAAATGACTAAATCTTTCTGATGAATAAAACTTTCCTGCTGTTACTTTTAGCGAATATACTGCTTTTTTCAGTCATTGGTTTCTTTTCGTTGGGTACGGTGCTGGCCCAGCCCACTGTTATAGTCGCCAAACTCACGACGAGGCTAACGCCGATTGACCACACTGGGGTAGTTACGGATGAATCATCCAGGGAAGAGAACACTGCTGATAATCAGCCGTCAAAGGATACTGATTTTCTTCTAACCGATCCATATGCCCACATGTTCATTGATTCGCTTGCCGCGCGGGCGGATGGCAGCGGCAGGATGGAGGATCTGGGCGGGATGAGCTGTGATTCTTTGAGTTTCTCACGCCGTCATTTCAGCTATCCGAGCGAAGGACTGCCGATGTATGGATTCATCAACATTCCGGAAGGGGAAGGTCCTTTCCCGGTGGTCATCCTGCTGCATGGGCATGTAAAGCGTGAGGGTTACAGCACGCTGGCTTATACATCCCGATATGCCGACGCGCTGGCTGAGAACGGCTACATGGTGATTCATCCCAACTTGCGCGGATACCTGCCGACGCCGGACGCGGAGAATCAATTGGGTATCGGCGACACGATTGACATTCTGAACTTGATCGCGGTCATCCGCCATACCGCGGGAGATGAAGGGCTGCTGCAAAAAGCAGATCCTGAGAATATCGGGTTATGGGGGCACAGCATGGGTGGAGGGATTGTCATGCGGGTGCTGGTGATTGATCCTCAAATCAAAGCCGGGTTGTTGTACGCGGCAGTGCACGCGGATGAAAAGGAAAATCTCGCCCATTTTCGCGAGGATGGCCGCGGGTATGAGAAATGCCAGGCGCCGGATGAATCACTCAGCAGAATCTCGCCAATCAGTTACCTGGATCGCATCAGCGCCCCGGTCAGCATTCATCATGGCGATCAGGATGAGCGCGTGCCACACCAATGGTCGGGTTATCTCTATGATCGGCTATCTGATTTGGGCAAAATGGCCACTTATGAAATTTATGAAGGCCAGCCGCATACCTTCAGGGGGGAAAGTGACGCGCGCTTCATTCTTAATTCAATCAATTTCTTTGACCAGTACCTCAAGCCATCACCCAAATCTGAGGATGGTTTATAACTGCCCAAAATTTAAGGTGACAAATTCGTACCAGGCATATTTGAGCGGCGTCATCCAATGTTCGCGGCCGATGCAGCGGAAATAAGGGGGCTTGAAAGCCAGGATGAGATCGCCGATCTTGTATCTTGGCAGCACAGGGGTCGAAACGATCAGACTGCCGATTTCGCCGGGTTTCATCTCATATAAAGGTTTGGTCGCGCCCATCGTTTGAATTTCAAAATAGAACAGGTCATAATTCGGCGACCAGGCTCTTTTCTCATCCAGCTGCTGGCCGAACATCCCTTCGGTGGCGCCGTAGATTTCGCGGATGGCAGCCTGCCGACCATAAACTGCCAGCAGCGGATCGGAAAGCCGCGTGTTGATGCCCGGTATGCTACCCAGCGTCATCACGATGGTTTTCCATAGATCCTTGGGATATTGCTTGTATTTCCGATACATATAGCGGCCGAACTGCAGGGCGGTTGGGGCGACTCCGCCGACTAAAGTGACATTCCCGGATCGGCACTTTTCATAAGCCAGGTCAAAACGCCGCTCCCAGTCGCGGATGGTTTTTCCACCGCCCAACGCGTCGATCTCATCCTGGGTCGGCGCCGAGCGGACTGGGGTTTGTTCCGACACATATTTCGTGTAGATACCTGAACTGTAACCATAATCCAGTTCGCGTTCGCCAACCTTCACGGTGCCGACTTTTGATGGAAAATTTAGATTCAGGTTGATGCCGGCGAAAATGTCAAAGCGCTGCTGGCTGAGCGCGTAATTGACCACGGCGCGGCCAGCCGAAACGCGCATTTTCAGATCGGTGGGCGTCATGGGAATAAATTTGTTTTCGGTTTTGGTTGTTCCGCGCGTAATGGCCCAGCCGATGGGTTCTTCATTCAGAAGCAGATGTGTTTCTCCGGCCATTACCCGGTCAATCAGCGGTTTGTATTCCTCATAGGTTTGGACAGGAAATTTCTTCTGAAATTCACCCGCAGTTCCAATGCCATCCGCGTGATGATTCTTTCCGTATTCAGTTTGAGCATAGATGGATAACAGGTTCTTAAGCACCATCTCCTGCGCGCTGGCGGGATCGGCCAGGGATCGGTGCCAGGGTTCAACCATCATCTTCATGCGTTCTATGCCAGCCAGTTGTTCTTGCGAATTCATTTGTCCACTCCTGAAACCGGAATGATTTAAGTATACATTTGACATTAATACAAAAAATCCCCGAAGGGATTTATTCGGATACTAAATGCTTGCGCTAAGTTGGCAGATGGGCGCGCCGGTCGTAGGTGAGCAGTTTTTCGATGAACGCAGATTGGTTGACCTGATATTTGGGCTGGTCGCGCATCACGACTCCGATGATCCGCGTGCCGGTTTTCTGCAGCTTGTCCATCACCACGCGCGTACTGTCCGTGCGATTGCGGTTGGGGTGGATCAATACAATCACGCCATCCACCTTGGCGGCCAGTGATGCGGTTTCGGTGTAGATCAACGGCGGTCCGTGAATGATCACTTTATCAAACTCGCGGCTGAGCTGCGACAACATTTTGCTCATTTGCCGGGAAGCAAAAGGATCGGTTTTACCGTTGTTATTGATTCCCGTTGTCAGCAGAAAGAGGTGATTACTGTTGACTGAATGCAGAAGGCTTTGAAGAGATCTTTCTCCATGCAGTATATCCATTAAACCAACACGGTTCGGCACGTTGAATAGCTCGTGGAGCAGGGGGCGTTTGAAGTCCGCATCGATCAGCGCCACCCGGTTTCCCTGGTGGGAAACGATCGCGGCCATATTCGCGGCAACCGAATTGCTGTCGTAGACCACCCGCGTGCTGGTGATGAGGATGGTTTTCAGCGTTTGATGGTTATGCAGAAGCTCCAATTTTGCCTTTTCATCAATCTTTCTTTTTAGCCAATTTTTTTGGCCAGAAAATACCAACTGGGGTTGGCAGTCATGGACGATTTGTTAATCGAGCGCACAACTTACCG
The DNA here is from genome assembly GCA_964408645.1 of uncultured Pelolinea sp. Lineage (GTDB taxonomy): Bacteria > Chloroflexota > Anaerolineae > Anaerolineales > Anaerolineaceae > Pelolinea. The sequence continues at coordinate 3,312 of CAYPAG010000028.1, forward strand.
CGACTTGATTACAATCGCAGTTGACCAATTGACCTGAGTTTTAATATTGGTGGTTAAAGGTGCCCTTATTTTCCAATCCCGATGGTCGCGTTGGGCGCGCCGGCGGAAAGGATGAATAAAGCGATTGTGATCACCATCACAACCAAGCGAATTCTTTTTTCGGTCACACCTGACATCAGCAGGGTGAATTTTTCATTGAGTTTTTTCATCTGGATTTCTCCTTATTCAGCCAAAATTATTTACCAATTCCAATCGTCGCGTTCGGCGCGCCAGCGCTCAACACAAACAGCGCGATAGTGAATGCCAGGATGGCGATTCGCGCATTGCGGCTTGTCAGAAATCCCGCAGCCAGTAAAAATTCCCGTTGCAGATTTTTCATCATATTGATTCCCTGTTCTAGATTTGAGATAACTGGGCGGCGAATTCGGCCAATGAGTTGGCGCGGATGGAGGCCAGGCGGCTGCGGTCTTCGCGATTCAGGTTGAATTTCTCACCGCTGTAGCCGGAGGAAACGGCTTTCACCGGATCGCTGAGCAGCATCTGGCGGAAGTGGTGGTTCACCACCGCGGCTGAAAGAATGCGACTGTATTCACTGCAGGCCATTTGGCGTTTGGGGCTGGCGGTTGAATTGAATTGTCGTAACATGTTGATTCTCCTGTTCTTTGATTAGTTATTTTCCGATACCGATGGTGCCGTTTGGGGCGGCAGCGCTGAGCACAAACAGCGCAATAACCACAGTCATTATCAAAACGCGTGCGGTTCTACTGCTGAAGGCGGTAGAGATGATATTGAACATTTCATTAAAATTCTTCATTTTTGACTCCTGGTTTTGTTATTTTCCGATCCCAATCGTGGCGTTGGGTGCGCTGGCCGCCATAACGAACATGGCGACAATGATGACCAACATAATGGCAGACTGATACCTTTTATATTCGCTGGTCAGGCGCAGCGCTCCCGCAAACAACTTCTTCATTTTTGTCTCCTTAAATGGTTATTTCATATCGCGGCCAATTGAGCGGCAAATTCCCTCAATGAGGACGCGTGTATGGCACATATTTTTTCCTTTTCCTTGTGGTCAAAGGTGAAACTTTCACCCTCGTAGCCTGTTTCTGCCGCCGAGGCAGGGTTGCACAGCAGCATGGATCGGAACTGGCGGTTGATCACCGCCGCGGATAGCAGCCGGTTGATATCCGACGTATTTGGGGATTGCTTGACAGGCGAAGATAAAAAATTGGGTTTGATCATGGTGAAACCTCCCGGGTAAATTGACGGGGACCGCCCAGCTGCCAAAACAGCCAGAATGCCCCCGTGCTGATTAATATATCACCAATGCTGAATGCCAATGGATAATTCAGGAACGCCGGCAGTAAAAAGATATCACCCAAAAACCACAGCCGCGTGTTTTCTTTGGACAGGAGAATATCCTTTCCTAACCCGACTCTTTGGCCTTCGATCAGCATATGTTCACTGCCAGGCAAAACCAATTCCCGGGCAACTTCAGGGAGAAGCGGCATCATACCCCCGTTGAGCACGATGGCTGTGAAATTGGAAAGCAGGCCGAGCCCAAGCAAGCGGAAACCGGGCAATTGCCGGTTCAACCAGGCAAAGACCAACAGTAAAAGCTGCGATCCCACCAGGATATATGGAATCCAATTGTCAGGAATCTGAGGGCGCGTGCCCGGAAGGTAGAAGGCAAAGAATTGGGGCAGGTAAGCCAAAAACACCACTCCAACCGCTTTGACATGAACGGATTGAAATTGTCGGCCGCTGAGGCGCGCGCGAAGATAGCCGCTGGCAAGCCCCAACACGACCGCGATCAACAGGACCATGGCACTTTTTCGGGTTTCTCCTTATTTTAAATTATGGCGGCGACAATCAGAAAAACAAAGGATCCGGTTGGGTCCTGTGTTCTCATTTCATTCCAGGTCATTCCTGCCCCCTTAAAGGGGAAGGGGGCAGGGCACCTAGAGGTGAGGTAAAGGTTCGGAGGGCGTTGTTCCTAAACCTCAACAATACCAATTAAAACAGGGGGGTGGCTCCAAAAGTGGCTCCAAAAAAGAGGTTTTTCCAGGCAATTTTGATAAAATCATTGAAATCCAGTTCCCGAAAGGTCTTCATGGATAAAAAACTCTCGCGATTGACCAAGATCATTTACGGCTCTGGTGATCTGGGATTCAGCCTGACAGGCACCATTATCGGTGCCTATTTTTTATTTTTCCTGATTGATGTGGTTGGCATCAAGCCAGCTGTGGCCGGTATCGCCATCCTGATCGGTCGGACATGGGATTACATCAATGATCCGCTGATCGGTTATCTCTCAGACCGAACACGGTCGCGCTGGGGAAGGCGGCGGCCATTCCTCTTGTTTGGCGCTTTACCCTTCGGGTTGGCTTTCATGCTCATGTGGTACCGTCCGCCATTCGACAGCCAAATTGCCCTGGCTGTGTATTATGCCCTGGCGTACGTGCTGTATGACGCGGCGGCGACGTTTGTGTACATGCCGTATTTCTCCCTGACGCCGGAACTCACCGATGATTATGACGAGCGCACGTCTCTGACGTCTTATCGTATGTTTTATTCCATTCTCGGGAGCCTGATCGCGTTCACCGTTCCGCTCATGATTGTCGGCACATTCAATCCAGACAACGCGCCGCGGGTGTTTCTGATGGGCGCGATTTTCGGTATCGGCAGCGCGCTGCCCTTGCTGCTGGTGTTTTTTAACACACGCGAACAAAAAGATTTCACCGAGCTTGAGAAACCCAAACTACTTGATTCCCTCAAAGCAGCATTCAAAAACCGGCCATTTGTTTTCGGCGCTGTGATCTATTTGCTCACCTGGATCTGCATGGATATCCTGCAGACTGTGCTGCTGTTCTTTGTCAAGCACGTGCTTCTGCTTGAGAGCCAAAGCGATTTGATCATGGCGCTCATATTTGTCACCGCCATGTTCGCCCTGCCCTTATGGGAATTCATTTCCCGTAAATACAACAAGCGGCTGGCATACGCGGTTGGGATCGCATTTTGGGCTGTGGTGCAGATCCTGTTGATCACGGTCAGCCCTTCCGTTCCCCAGGCACTGATCTATTTTCTGTGTGTCATGGCCGGGATCGGCATCAGCGCGGCGCACGTCCTTCCCTGGGCCATTCTACCGGACGCGGTGGAATGGGATGAATACCAAACCGGTGAAAGGCATGAAGGCATGTTTTACAGTCTGGTCACCCTGATGGGCAAGATCGCTTCTTCTGTCTCAATTCCCTTGACCGCGTTGATGCTTGACCTGACCAATTATGTGCCCAACGCGGTTCAGCAGCCGGCCAGCGCGGTGATGGGCATCCGTCTGCTGGTTGGGCCGATACCGGCAGTCTTTCTGACCATCGCAATTATCTTCGCCCTGAAGTATCCGCTGGACCGTGCTCAATTTTCATCAGTGGTTAAAGAACTGCACGAGCGGCGGGAGAAGGCATAATGGATGAAATCATTGTTCGAAAGGTCGAGTCGCGGAAAGACTTAAAAACATTCCTGACCTTTCCATGGAAGGTCTATAAAGGCGATCCCTTATGGGTGCCGCCCAGATTATCTGAACGAAATTCGGCCGTTGATCCTGAAAAAGGCGTGTTCTTCAAACGCGGGATCGCCGAATTCTTCATTGCCTGGCAGGAGGGAAAACCCGTTGGCACGATCTGCTGCGCGATTGATCATAAAGCCAACCAGGACACCGGAATGAAGGAGTGTGTATTCGGCTTCTTCGAATTCTTCAACGACCCGCAGATACCCCAGGCGCTGATTCTGCTGGCAAAGGCTTGGGCACAGGCGCATGGACTAACCTCACTCTATGGCCCTTTTAATCTGGATTATGAAGACAGCTACGGAATCCTGCTGGAAGGCCGCGACCGGCCGCCGGCGATCCTGTGCGGCCATTCGCCGGAGTATTATGTGGGCGTGCTGGACGCGATGGGCTTCTTACCCGCGCGCGGCAGCAACCTGGCCTTCTGCTATGAGTTTCATCCAGGCGACAAGAACCTCGAGGAGCTGACCGAATTCTCGGAACGGGTGAAGAAACGCCGCAATTTCACCATCCGCAGCGCAGATCTGAAGAATTGGAAATCCGAGATTGATGTCGTGTTTGAGCTGATCAATCCCTGCCTGCGGCATTTACCCGGGCATATCGATTGGCGCCGTGAAGCCCTGCACGAGACCATGGGCGCGTTCGTGGATGTCGCTGATGAAGACCTGCTGCTTTTTGCAGAGGATAACGGCAAACCGATCGGTTTTTTCCCGGCGCTGCCCAACTTCAACGAGATACTGATCCATGCCAATGGATTGCGTTATCCCTGGGATTATCTCAAGGCCTGGTGGTACTCAAAGAAAAAGATCAAAAGCGCTTCCGTCAAAAGCATCCTGGTTCTCCCGGAATACTGGGGCGCGGGGGTGGTGATCCTGCTGTTCACGGAGATGGCTAAACGGCTGATGGC
>CAYPAG010000028.1:7883-13028 GCA_964408645.1 uncultured Pelolinea sp.
GGACATGGTGGCAAAGACCTTGGAGGCGTATGCCCTGCGGTCAGCAGAAACCGCTGAACCCGATTGGGGATTGGACGCGCCCGGCGAACAGCATTCGGTGGAGGTCACGCAGGAGAGTCAGCCAGCTTTTATTGATGAAGCATATGTGGATCCAAGTAGCGAGCTGCCCGAATCCCACTATATCTGGAATATTCTCGGCCATCGCCAGTACTTCCGCATCGGCTGCGAGGCCTCGGCCGCGGATGACTGGGCCAAGTACTTCGGTGTAGAAGTGAACGAATTTCACTTCCAGGTGCGGCTGCCGCTTTCCGACAATCCTGACCTGGGATTTGTCGGGGATGTCACCGGGCCGTGGGGGCAGGTGCCGCCTTATGCCTATGGGGTGCACGCCGCGCCGGTGGCGCAGGTGCTGCGTGAGCATTATGGCATGAACGCGGTGGGGGTAAAGGGATTCACCCTGCGGGAATTAAAGGAACAGATTGCCGCGGATAAACCGGTGATCGCCTGGGTGATTGGCAACGTCACCTGGAGTGAACCTTATGAATACACCGATCAACAGGGCAACAAGGTCATCACCGCGCCATACGAGCATGTGGTGATCGTCACAGGGTACAACGCCACCCACATCCGCTATATGAACAATGGCAAGTTCTATGACATCCAGACCGAGTATTTCGAGCGGTCCTGGAATGTGCTCGGCAATATGGTCGTCTATATGGATGAGTAGGAGAAAAACCTATTCGCTTTTCGCTGGTTCCTTTAAGAAGATATTAAAGAAGATCGAGACCACGCTGACCACCAGCGAGCCCAACAGCGCTGCCTTGAAGTCTTCCACGAAAAAGCCAACACCCAGCGCTTCCGCGATGCGGGCGGCGATCCAGAATGAGAGCGCGTTGATCACCAGCACAAACACACCCAGGGTCAGAATGATGAAGGGGCAGGAGAGCAGGCTGAGGAATGGCCGGATGAGCGCATTCACCAGCCCCAGCACCACCGCCATCACCGCGTACACCGTCCACGCGTTCGGGTCTGCCACGCGGATGCCCGGCACCAGATATTCCGCGGCAAAGAGCGCCAGCGCAGCCACCACCCAACGAATGATTAATTTCATAATATCCTCCACATATGATATTAAAGTATAGTTACCAATCAATATTTAGAAATATTTTATATGTATTAGATTTTTCAGTGAATACACTTGATCAAAAAATATTTTCTATCTATAGGAGGAAAGATGAAAAATGAAGATAAACAGGCTGGGTTAAAAGATCTTCCCCGCAACATTTGGGCGGTGAGCATTACCAGCTTCCTGATGGACATCTCCAGCGAGATGGTGATCAACCTGGTGCCGCTATTCCTCTCGAATGTGCTAGGGGTTCGCACAGCGCTGATCGGGTTGGTGGAAGGCATCGCGGAATCCACCGCCAGCATATTGAAATTATTCTCCGGTTTCATCTCGGACAAATTACGCGCGCGCAAGTGGCTGGCTGTGCTGGGTTATGGGATTTCCGCGCTGGCCAAGCCGTTCTTCTGGTTCGCCAGCTCATGGGGCTGGGTGGCGGGCGTGCGCTGGGCAGACCGGGTGGGCAAGGGCATTCGCACCGCGCCGCGCGACGCGTTGGTGGCGGATTCGGTGGATGAGAAGCAGCGCGGGCTGGCTTTTGGTTTCCACCGCGCGGCGGATACTGGCGGCGCCATGCTCGGCCTGCTAATTGCGTTTGGCCTGGTGTGGGCCGCGCAGTCTGCGTCCGTGTCCCTCAACCTTGACACCTTCCGCCTGGTGGTGCTGGTCAGTCTGGTGCCGGCGGTGCTGGCGGTGCTCTCGCTGGCCTTAGGCGCGGTGGAGATCAAACCCAAGGGAAGCGCCAAAGCGCCCAAATTCGCTCTGGCTTCTCTGGGAAAGCAATTCCTGATCTTCATGCTGATCGTGGGGTTGTTCGATCTGGGAAACTCGTCCGACGCGTTTTTGGTGCTGCGGGCGCAGGAACGCGGTATCAGCGTGCTGGGCATATTGGGCATGCTTGCGCTTTTCAACTTTGTTTACGCGGCCATTTCCACCCCGGCAGGAAAGCTGTCCGACCGCGTCAATCGGCGGACGCTGATCATCGGCGGATGGCTGGTCTATGCCCTGGTGTATCTTGGCTTCGGTTTGGCCAGCCAGCAATGGCACGTATGGGCGCTGTATGTGCTTTACGGGCTGTATTACGGCATGGCTTACGGGACCGCCAAGGCCATGGTGGCAGACCTGGTGCCGGCAGAGCTGCGCGGCACGGCTTATGGCACCTACAATGCCATCCTGGGCATCATTGATTTTCCCGCGTCGTTGATCGCCGGCATCCTCTGGCAAGGCGTGGGCAGGTGGCAGGGTCTGGGTCCGTCCGCGCCATTCCTGTTTGGCGCCGCTTTAGCGCTGCTGGCTGCGGTGATGATGGCTGTGTGGAAGCCAGAACGATTTCAAAATCCCGTATCATAAATCGCAGGCAGCGAAAAAACGCCATTTATTTCAGGTGACTTGGAGAAGCGACGCATTTTTGGAGAATTAAGAAAAACTTCCATTAAAAACTTGTCAAATTCAACCTTTTTTACTGAATGCGTAATATAGAATAAAAGAGTTCACTTTTTTAGCATATTATGGCATTCGTTATCGGTCAGTTCAAACTTGGCAATTCGTGGCGCTCTCCATCCGAGATCCTGAATCTGATTGTCGGCCACCTGCACCGCTATCCCCTGATGGAAGCCAAGGATGTGTATCTGCTCCTCTTTCAGGGGACGATGGGGCCTGTGCGCATGGATTATGGAGGACTTGATTTTGAGACGCGGCTTTTCGAAGAATTTACTCTGGCGAAAGCCGATGAATCCATCCCGCTGTGGGAAAACCTGCGACCTGACGGGGAAATTGTCCGGTTTAATCTCGCGCCCTATAAAGGGCGCGGCGGCGATCCCGGCACGCTCTCCACTTTGTGCCTTTGGACGCTTTCGTCCTTTAAGGGAAATCTGGATGATCTAAAAGAGAGCTGGAAGGCTTTCACGCGTCTATGCCAGGATGGCCGTTTGAGCAAGTTTAAACCGGATGAGGTTACCAGGCTCGATGAGTACCTGAACAAACATAATTTTCCCGCACAAAATCATTCGGATGCGTACCGCGCGGCATACCATCCTGCTTACCGCCTGCTCCGCAGGGAGTTCCTCAATTTGGCTGGACCATCAAAATAAGAGAATTCTCTGAAATCTTTTCCAAAGACCCGGAGGGCGGATCGATAAAGTAAAATCAACTTAACAGTTTGAAGCATTTCAAACCAACCACAGGATAATAATTTGTATCTGGCCAATACGCCTGGCGAACCAAACTCGGTTGAGATCGGGATGACCCTCGGTTTCGGTTTGACTGTGCTTTCTCCTTATTATCAGTCGTTTGTTGAATCTGTTAGCCTGACTGGTCATGAAAAGGTACTCGATTTTGGGTCTGGATCGGGGCTATGCGCCAGACATATCGCGCGCCGGCTGCAGAGGCGCGGCGGGCACCTTGACTGTGTGGATGTCTCCCATAGATGGATGGAGGCTCTGCAAAAGAGCCTTAAACGCAGCGAGAATGTAAGTTTTCACCTCGGTGAACTGGATAATCTGGCGCTGGTAAAACAATCCTATGATGTCATCATTTCCCACTTCTCGCTGCATGAAATTTCGCGTGAAAGGCTGCCGCATACGCTGTTTGCCTTTTCCCAATTATTAAACAATCGCGGTCGGGTTATCTTTCGGGAACCGCTGGACGCGATGATCGAAGCGGAAGCGCTAAGGTTAATGGCCAAAGCATCGGGATTGCGTGTCACCTCGATCAATGAGTCCAAGTTGTTGATCGGCCAGGTACTTGAAGGGGTGCTTAAGCTCAATTTTTGCGGTTTATAGCCCAGGGATAAAAAAAGCCCCGGCAAATAGACTCGCCGGGGGTTGTATTTTCAGGTCATTCTCTTAATCAAGCTCAACCAGTTCATACTGCTGCGTACCCAGCCTGATGGTTTCTGCATGATTCAGGCAGGATTGCCAATCCGAATTAGGGTGGATATGCTTAAATTTATCGCTGGCTGCCTGGTAGTCATCATCCAGCGCGGAACCGGGCATGCGCGGCGCCTGGTTGACCAGGTCCACGCAGGCTTTATCCAGGGCGACGGGATCAAATGAAGCGGCCATGCCGATATCCTGAACGATGGACTGGTCGTTGAAGCCAAAGCAATCACACCCGGGAGAAACATCCATGATCAGACTGAGATGAAAATGGGCTTTATCTTTAAGCACAGCGAAGGTGTATTCGGCGATTTTTTCGTTCAGGTCAACTTTACTGCCCTCGAAGCTGCCGTGGGCAGATCCATAGTGGCAGGAGACGATGCATTGGCCGCAGCCGATGCATTTGTCATAATCGATCTGGGCTTTGTGGCGCTCATTGTAAGCGATGGCGGATTCGGGGCAGTAACGGATGCAAGCTCCACAGGCCACACATTTCTCCTCATCCATGGCGGGTTTACTGGTGGAGTGCATTTCCATCTTGGCCTGGCGCGACCCACCACCCATGCCAATGTTCTTTAATGCGCCTCCAAAACCGGCAGCCATATGGCCTTTGAAATGGGTCAAGCTGATGATGACATCGGAATGAAAGAGCGCTGACCCCACCTTGGCGTTCTTGATGTGTTTGAGGTTGACCGGCACTTCCTCAAACTCGCTGCCGGTCAGACCGTCAGCGATGATCACATGCGCGCCGGTAACCAAGGGGTTGAAACCGTTTTGGTAAGCGGACTGGATGTGATCGGGCGCATTGCCGCGTTTTCCCCAATACATGACGTTACAGTCGGTCAGGAAGGGTCTGCCACCCAGCTCTCTCACCTGGCTGACCACCCGTTCCGCATAATTGGGCCGCACAAAACCCAGGTTGCCGGGTTCGCCGAAGTGCAATTTGATGGCGGTGAACTTGTTGTCAAAATCAATCTGCCCGATGCCGGCTTTTTTCATGAGCAGATCAAATTTATCCAACAAGCTGTGGCGGTGTTTGGCGCGCATATTGGTGAAATAGACTTTGGCGGGTGAATTCATCAGATTTTCTCCTTAAAGACAAGATTAAGTGCTTTTTATTGGACCAATTTACTTTTTTACCGCTTT
>CAYPAG010000028.1:13128-16447 GCA_964408645.1 uncultured Pelolinea sp.
TGGGGTGGACATATCTGAGTTACGGTTGCCTATGATAACACGCAATAATTTGAAAGGTTCCATTTCCTGGGGTTCCAGATACCATTAGAATTTAATACGCATGGATGGCACTATGAATCCGCAAGATGGAAAAACTCTGGAGGGTAAAACCATTGTCATCACCGGCGCCACATCCGGCATCGGCTTGGCGCTCGCACGATTGGCGGTGATGAAAGGCGCATGGGCGATCGGTGTTGGACGTTCAAAAGAGCGCTGCGATGCCGCGTTATCCCGGATAACTAATGTGGCAGATAAGGAGAAAATCAGTTTTCTTCCGGCTGATCTCTCCCTGCTCGGGCAAACGAAAAATCTGGCCGCGCAGGTTCACCGACAGATGGACGCATGGGAAATCACATCCCTGGATGCGCTGATCCTCAACGCCGCGGCTGTGCCCTTTCGGCAGGTAAGGACGGCAGAAGGCTTTGATACCCAGTGGGTGGTGAATTACCTTTCCGGTTTTTTGTTGGCGCGGTTATTGGAAGAATCTCTGGCACATGCGCATGACGCGCGTATTATCTCTGTCAGCTCAAATTCCCATTATCACACTCGAATGCGCTGGGACGACCTGCAGATGGTCAAGCGGTATAACCCGTTGATGGCATATAAACAATCCAAGCTTGCTCAGGTAATCTTTTCTGCTGAATACAATCGAAGGTATAAGGGAACGACCGGGGTCACCGCTCTAGCCGCGGATCCAGGTTTGGTGAGGACAGATATTGGATTCAAGGGTAATTCCTGCCTGATGAAATTTTTTTGGCGGATGAGGAGGATGAAAGGCAGATCACCTGAAGATGCCGCTGCCGATATTTTATTTTTATTGGAAAACGATGCAATCCATCAGAGTGAACAGGTATACTGGAAGCATAAGCATCCACAATCACCCAACCGTGTGGCAATGAATGAAGAAGTTGGAAGGCGGTTATGGGAAATCTCTGTGAACATGACCAAACTGAAAGATACCGGTCAAACTACAAAAAACCACCAGCAAAAGAGAAGTAAATAATGAGAGGCAGCAGTTTTCGAAGTTACATTCGCTCCGGCGACGAAAAACCCAAGATGACTTGGGATCTCATGAAGCGCGTGCTGGCATACTCAGCGGCATATCGTTGGCATTTGGCAGGCATGCTGGCGCTGATCCTGGCCAGTTCCGGCTTGTCACTCTTGTCGCCGCTGATCCTGCGCGATTTGATCGATAACACCATTCCGTCCGGGAATGTTAATCGCCTGGTCTGGCTTTCGGTGGCTTTGCTGGCGGTGCCGGCGGGGAAGGGATTGATTAATGTCATCCAACGCAGGCTCAACACCGCAGTGGGAGAAGGCGTGATCTTTGACCTGAGAGTAGGACTTTTCGAGAAGCTGCAGCGCATGTCGTTGCGTTTTTTCACCCATACCAAGTTAGGTGAAATGATCAGCCGGCTGAACAACGATGTGATCGGCGCACAAAACGCCATCAGCAACACCATCATCAGCATCATTACCGATGTCATCCAGGCCATCGCGCTTATTTTTGTCATGGTCACCATTGAATGGCGCATGACACTGGTCAGTGTGGCCATTCTGCCGTTATTCATCCTGGCGGCGCGGATTCTGGGTGAACGCCTGCGGGACGCTGCAAGGGAACAGATGGACGCCAACGCGCGAATGAACGCGATGATGAATGAAACATTAAATATTGGCGGCGCTTTACTGATTAAATTATTTGGGCGGCAGGCAACGGAAGTTGGCCGCTTTCGTGATCGTGCCGGTGTGGTCAGGGATTTGGGCATCAGCCGCGCGGTATATGGCTCTGCGTTTTTTGTCATTGTTGGTTTACTAAGCGCGGTTGGCACCGCGGTGGTTTACGGATTCGGGGGTTATCAGGTCATCCAGGGTAATTTCACCGTCGGCACGATCGTAGCATTTGGGTCATACTTGGGCATGCTCTATGGATCGCTGCAGAGCTTGTCCACCGCGCCGGTGGAATTCAGCACCTCGGTGGTCAGTTTTGAACGCGTTTTTGAGGTGATTGACCTGCCGGTTGAAATTGGTGAAAAAGAAGAAGCGCTGGATCTGGCGGATGTGAAGGGTGAGATACGCTTTGAACATGTTCATTTTAATTACGATGATTCACCCACCTACCTGCTTGGCGAGGTCAAGCGTTATGGTCAGGTCAGTGATGTGACCGCCGTATTTTCCGGTGAAGAGGCCAGGAAAATTGAGCATGAGGCGCCAGAGGATGAACACACTCAGGCGCGTGACTCCGCGTTAGAGGACATTAATTTTGAGATCAAACCCGGACAGCTGACCGCGCTGGTTGGTCCGAGTGGCGCGGGTAAAACCACCCTGACCTATCTCATTCCGCGTTTGTATGATCCCGGCCAAGGCCGAATCTTGCTGGATGGCCATGACCTGCGTGATCTGACGTTGGGCTCATTGACCAGGCAGATTGGCATGGTCACCCAGGAAACGTACCTCTTTCACGATACGATTTTGACCAACCTGCTGTATGCCCGGCCTAACGCGCCGCAATCGGAGGTTGAGGACGCTGCGAAGACGGCGAATATTCATGATTTCATCAACAACCTGCCGGAAAAATACAACACCATTGTGGGCGAGCGCGGCTACCGTTTGAGCGGCGGTGAAAAACAGCGCATTGCTCTGGCGCGCGTCATCCTGAAAGATCCCCGCATCCTGGTGCTGGATGAAGCCACCAGCAGCCTGGACAGCGAATCGGAAGCGTTGATCCAGGACGCGCTCGCGCGCGTGATGGCAGGACGCACCAGCATCGTGATCGCGCACCGCCTTAGCACCATCCTGGCCGCGGATCAGATTCTGGTGCTCAACCGGGGGATGATCGTGGAACGCGGGACACATGCTGAGCTGATCAAGTTGAATGGCACTTATGCGAATTTGTACCGTACGCAATTTGGGCACCAGCAAAAAGCCGAAAATTAAAATTAATAATTTGTAATTAATGTAAATAATTGATAGAATGAATGTGGATCAAGCGCCAGAAAGAATGGAGGTGAAATGGCAGATTTACCCGAAGGATGCGTTAAGCCGACAGCCGGCCCGATTGTCGCGGAAACAGCCGCGGCCTCAGAAACCCAACCAATTAAAAAGGAGGTGTCTATGCCCCTGGCACAAGTAGGAAAACCCGCGCCTGATTTTGAGCTCAGCGCTTTTCATCAGGGCGGATTCAAGAACGTCAAGTTATCTGATTACAAAGGCAAGTGGATCGTCGTTTGCTTCTATCCCGGCGATTTCACATTTGTCTGACCGACCGAACTAACGGCAGTTG
>CAYPAG010000029.1:0-16424 GCA_964408645.1 uncultured Pelolinea sp.
AGTGATCGTCGATGGCGTTACAGTGATGAAAAACGGCAAATTGCTTTTCGACGAGATCTAAAGCGATAATTTTATAATAAAGGCGGCTGCTGAATAAGTAGCCGCTTTTTTCTTGAGGGTGAACCTTTCATGTTGTTGATTGATAACCTTTTTAAAATAAAAAACCGTGGGCTGATCGAAATCAAAGCCCACGGTTATTTGGTTGCTCTGAAGACTTAACCTTTGTTCACTGAGTTAGAAATTTCGAACCAGTGGCCAATCACATCATAAATGATGTCGCGCATGGCGTCAGCAATCTTGCCGTTTGCTTTTGGCGTTTGGCTGATGATTTCGGCTGTTTTCATCTGTGAAGGATAGATCCAGTCGTGGAAGACGTTGATCTTGCGGATGCCGAGGGAAACTGCTTTCTTGATGTTCTCATCACCAGTGCCAGAACCGCCGTGAATAACCAGGGGAACAGAAACGACTTTGTCGATCTCACTCAGCCGTTCAAAATCAATATGCGGCTCGCCTTTGTATTCGCCGTGAACGGTGCCGATGGCAACGGCCAGGCAGTCGGTGCCGGTCAGCTCGACGAATTTCTTCGCCTCCTCGGGCTGGGTGAGGTGGGCGCCGCCTTTGTCTTCCTGGAAATAGGAACCCTCAAGCGCGGTGCCTACATGGCCGATTTCAGCTTCAACGGAAACACCGGCAGCGTGTGAAAGTTCAACTACCTTGCGGGTTAGTTCGACGTTCTTTTCAAAAGTCTCTGAGCTGGCGTCCATCATGATGCCAGTAAATCCGGCATCAATGGCCTCTTTGCATTCCTCAACCGTGGTGCCATGATCGAGATGCAGGCATACATCAATGTTGTATTGTTCTGCTTCATCACGAATGATCTTGGCCCAGTTCTCGAACTTTTTGGTGGGGGATAACGAGCGGATATGTTTGGTGTAGCTCAGAATAACAGGAGCTTTGTGTTTTTCTGCGACTTCCAGCAAATACCTGATTGAGTTCATTGTGGTGTAATCAGGTGCTACTACGGCATAATTGCCTGCGTCCGCTTTCTTTAGAATTTCAGCTAATGTAACGAGCATTCCAACCTCCAGGGATTAATTTTTTGTCCGCCAATTTAACAAATTTTGGGCATTTGGTGGATTTATTTCATTATAACAAATATTATTGTAGAATGTCATTTCGAATCAAAAGCACGCAAACATATTGTTAAATTTGTTAGAAATCTTGCAAGATCTAAAAAAATTAGCAATTGGGAGTAATCTGGATGGAAAATACGTTTACAGCAGAATCATCGTCATCAGAAATCCCTGCGCAAATGGGTAAAGTGGTGTCTGTTGCCGTTTCTCACATGGCGCATGACACCTTTAGCACTATGGTTGCGACCCTTCTGCCGGTTTTTATAGAGAAATTTGGAATTACCACTTTAATGGCGGGTATCATGCCGGTATTGGTACGCGCGCCGTCAGTTTTTCAACCTCTTTTGGGTCGTTTGGCAGATAAATGGGATATGCGCTGGATCCTGATCCTTTGGCCTACGGTCACTGCCTTATTCATGACATTGACCGGCGTGATCAATAATTATTATGCCGTACTGCTTTTGTTGCTTTTAACTGGTCTTAGTGCAGCGGTTTTTCACACGGTGGCGGGTCCGGCCGCAGGCAAATTCGCCGGCAATGCCATCGGCAAAGCCATGGGATTGTGGATGATCGGCGCAAGGATCGGCGCGGCAATTTCACCCATGGTGGTTGTTTTCACAATTGGGTTGGTGTCGTTGGAGGGTTTGCCGCTGCTGATTTTCTTGGGGTTGATATCCAGCATTCTGCTCTATACCCAATTTGGCAAGCAGCCGCTTTACCTGTCTTCAACAACCAAAACTGAACCGATGAAAGATTGCTGGAAGATCGTTAAACCCATCATGCAGCCTCTCCTGGTGATCTCCCTTATTCAATCTTTTCTTGGAATTCTTTACACCACCTATTTACCCACTTTTATGACGCAAAATGGCAATCCACTTTGGATCGCGGGCCTTTCGATGACGCTCTTCAGCGCGGCAGGTATTCCCGCTTCTTACATCGGGGGCGACTTAAGTGACCGGATTGGCCGAAAAAAGATTTTTATGGTCAGCGCCATTGCCACAGTCGTTTTAAATTTTGGCTTCCTTTTTGTGCGCGGCTGGGGAGGAATTTTCTTTGCTGTCCTCATCGGATTTACGAGTTTCCTGGTAAATCCGGTGCCCATGGCTTTTGTTCAAGCTGAATTTCCCCAGATGCGCTCTTATGCCAATGGAATGTATGTGGGCATCACTTTTTTCCTTCGGTCTTTCGCCATGCTGGTGATCGGCTGGCTCGCGGATCTTTTCGGGATGCGAATTCTCTATATCGTGTTCGCTCTGGTTTTCCTGCTTTCGTTGCCGGTCATCCTGCGTTTGCCGGATGGCAAAACTGCTTCATGATTGTTATCCCTGAAGAACTGCTTGAATCTTTTCGATTGTGGACAAAAGACGTCCGTCGATCTCATCCTGAGTCCAGCTGCTGTACAACTTTCCGTTAAGCTCAGCGGTGATAGTGCCGGAGAATCCATGCGCTTGTAATGCGGGAATCCATTCTTGGTAAGGAGTGCTTCCCAGGATCAATGGCCAATGGTCCTGCCGGTGTTCATCGACATCATGTAAATGGACATGCACAACTCGCTCTATCCATTCATCCACCGGTAAATCAAAAACCTTGTTCCGAACGCAGTGCCCCATATCCCAAGTGATGCCGCAACGCGGATGATCGACTTGTTTAACGGCGTCAAGCACTGATTCGCGATTCTCGCCAAATTTCACCAACTCATTGGGATTGCGCGGTGTGGGCAGGTTTTCAATACCCAGGAAAATCTTGGGACAGTATTCCAGTATCCACCGGGAGATCTCGATGGTGTCGGACAATAAAACATCCATTTCTGCGTAAGGACCATGCGATCCATGCAAGACCATTTCGGTGCGTATGTCATTGATCGAAGCATATCGATTAACGATCTCCAGGGCAGGCGACCAATCGGCCTTAATGGAATCCTTTTTCGAACCCGAGAATTCAAACATAAACGGCGGATCAAGAAAAGGAGCGTGAAAATTAATGCCCAGCCCGGCAACTGCCGCGCTTTCACACAGGAATTCTACGTGGTCGGCGATTTCCGGGAAGCGAAGTTCAAGATGAACCTCCAGGACAGTCAATCCTTTTTCCATCAAGGGCTCAACAACCGAATTAAAGGACCTCCCTTTCAGCCAATGATAATCAAGATTGGAACCAATATGGATTTCGTTCATTTATTTCACCTGCCGTCTTTTCGAATGGTTTGAGTATAATGCAATCTCGTATTCAAATTATTTCATGGAAGTGTTTATAATTGTCCCGTTTCGGAACCTCATTTGGTCGATCAATTCCCCCAAACGCTGGCTTTCCATACTACGTGCTGAGAGGAAAAAATTAGAATTGCCATGCCGCAGGAAAAGAGTCAATTCACTTTAAAGGATTTATTTAAAACTTGGTGGCCGATTGCCATCAGTTGGGTATTGCTGGCTTTTGAGCCATTGTTCTTTCAATCCGTTATCTCCCGTTTCCCGGATGCCGAAGTAAACCTTGCGGCTTATGGAAATATTTCCTGGCAGATCCCCATTTTGCTCCAGTCCCCCATCATGCTGCTGCAGGCGGCTTCCGCGGCTTTATGCGTGGATCAAGAAACTTATCGCAAATTACGGAAATTCGCCGATTACATGGCCGTAGGTTTAACCCTGCTTCATCTTCTGATCGCTCTGACTCCGCTCTATTTTGTCATCGTGCGCGACATCCTTAGGGCGCCTGAGGAAGTGATCGCGGCTGCCCGACCGGGTTTAATTCTGATGCTGCCTTGGGCAGGTTCAATCGCGTTCCGCCGGTTTCGCCAAGGTATCCTGGTTCGATTTGGCCATACCAAGCGCATGAGCTTTGGCACCATCCTTCGCCTGATCGCCGATCTTATCCTGGTTGGTGTGTTGACTCAGATCAAAGGCATTTCGGGCATTGTGGTGGCAACAGCCGCCCAAGGGGCTGCTGTTTTATTTGAAGGTATTTATGTGGGAATCGTTGCCAGGCCGGTGATAAAAAATGAACTCAAACCAAATCAAGGTTCGCCAATTATTGGTTGGAAAAGCTTTGCGCGTTATTACACCCCCTTCATGCTTAACTCTATTATTTTCATCCTCTACAATCCAATGAATAGCGCAGCCATGGGACGCATGCCTCTAGCTTTGGCGTCTTTGGCTACATGGCCGGTGGTGAATGGATTTGCCCATATGATCAACAACCTGGGGCAAGCCTGCCGCGAAGTCACTTTGACTTATTTCAGGCATGAAGGGGTTTATCCGGTGGTGAAAAAGTTTTGCATTATTGTCGGCATCATTTCTGTTGCCCTTGTTTTGATTTTCGCGGCCACACCTTTATTTGATTGGTATTTACGCGTGGTGGTTTCTTTGCCTGAACACTTAATCGATTATGCAAAAAATACTTTAAGCCTGTTGATTCCTATGGGTATCATTTTTTCTTTGTCAAATATGTACACAGGCGTCGTATCCTATAATAAGAAAACCATTTCATTGTTGACTTCCACAATCGCTCAGTTAAGTATCGTCTTCGTTGGATTGGTCATCGCGATTGCGGTTTGGGATGGCCCCGGGATATATTCGGTTGCGGCTCTGTCGCTGATCTCGTCAATTGTTCAACTGGCTTGGCTTTACTTTTCGAACAAGGAATATTTGGCTGGTTTGAAGCTTGATAAAATATCTACGCAACTTTGAAAATGTTAAGGATTCCGTTCTTGACACAACATTTAGAAATGTATATAATCTTTCAATAGATTGATTATTTTTGTCACCAAATGAACATTACTCCTGTGCGGGAGTTCCATTGATAAATATCTTATAATCAAGGATTGTAGCTGGAATTAATTACGCCGAAAATAATTCTTAATGAAAAATAATACATCCGAAAATAACATTTCGATAAATATCCTATTTGCATGAAAGGAGGCTTATAGAACCATATAATCTTTTAAATGTAAGGTAAGTTTTACACCACAAAACAAAAAATTTAAGGAGATAAGATGTCTAAGAATAAGTGGTTTTTCGCCGTGCTCGTGTTGGTTTTAGCGCTGAGCGCCTGCGCAGCCCCCGCTGCCGCCCCCGCTGCTGAAGAAGCGGCCCCTGCTGAAGAAGCTGCCCCCGCGGCTGAGGAAGTGGACACCTCTGATTGGGTTTTCGCGACCTGCACCAAGTCCATTGGTTCCAACTGGTTCAATCGTCTTGAGGTCGGTATTAAGGATTTCGAGGCTGATTTCGGTATCGCCACCATTCACTGCGGCCCCACCAAGGGTGACGCTGCTGCTCAGGTTGGCATCATCGACGAACTGATTGGCCAGGGCATCACCGCTCTCGGCAACGTTCCGTTGGGCGTGGAAGAGCACAACGCGATCCACAAAAAAGCTATGGACGAAGGAATTCCGGTTGTTCTGCACGAGGCCCCTCAGGCTGCGTATGCTGACTACGATGTGGAAGCCTTTGACAACTGCGCTTACGGCGAAGAAATGATGCGCGAGCTGGCGACCCGCATGGGCGAACAGGGCGTTTATGTTTCCTTCGTTGGTTCCTTGACCAATGACACCCACATGATCTGGCAGGAATGTGCCTACCAGTATCAGCTGGCCAACTACCCCAACATGACCCGCCTTGGCTTGTATGATTCCAAGGAAGACATGGAAGTCAGCTATCAGATCTTCAAGGACCTCCTCAAGACCAATCCTGAGATCGCTGGCATGACTGGCTCATCCGGTGGTGACGTGGTTGCTATCGGCCGCGCTGTGGAAGAAGCTGGTTTGAACGATGCCATCACAGTTGTTGGCACCACCATCCCCTCACTCGGCGGCGACCTGATCAAGACCGGCGCTATCGACCTGGGCATGGGCTGGGATCCTGCGGCTGCTGGCTACGCGGTAAACAAAGTCCTCTACATGATGCTGACCGGTGTTGAAATCACCGATGGCATGGACCTCGGATTACCCGAGCAGTACAGCGGTTACGATGCTGTCATTTTGGGCGAAGGCCCCAATGGCATCAAGACCCTGACTGGTTCAGCCTGGATCAAACTGTCCCCCGATTCACTGGCACAGTATCCTTTCTAAGAATCACTCAACAAAATCAATGGGTAGCCGGCAACGGCTACCCAAATTCTTAAATTGGTATTATTTCTACAAATCATCTGATTTACAAATTTTGCTGTAATCGAGGTTTTAATGGCAGAAGAGATTTTAAAGTTTGAAAAGATCAATAAGCGCTTTGAGGGTGTCATTGCCCTGCAAGATGTGGATTTAACCATTAACAAAGGTGAGATCGTTTGCCTCTTGGGCGAAAATGGCTCGGGAAAATCCACCATGATCAAGATTATTTCTGGTGTTTACTCGTTTGATTCCGGCACAGCCACCATCAATGGCAAGGAATATAAACACATAACACCGTTGGATTCTATTCATGAAGGTATCGCGGTAATCTATCAGGATTTTTCACTTTTTAACGAGTTGTCCGTTGCAGAGAACATCGCCATGACAGAAATTGTTCTGGAAGGTGATAAACGGATGGATTGGAAGAAAGTGGAGCGGATTGCCAAAGAAAAATTGAAAAAACTGGGTGTAAATTTCCCATTGTATGAATCAGTGGGGAAATTCTCGGCGGCCGACCGGCAATTAATCGCTATTGCCAAAGTGCTGCTTGAAAACACCAAGTTGATCATCATGGATGAACCCACAACCGCCCTGTCGCGGAAAGAAATCGAAGCGCTGTGCGAGACAATCCATGACTTGAAGAACCAGGGAATTTCCATTTTGTTTGTCAGCCATAAGTTGAACGAAGTTCGTGATCTGGCAGAACGCGTGGTCATCTTCCGGAATGGTGAAAAAGTCTATGATGATAAAGTGAGCGCAAAAGACTTCAACTTTGATGAAGTTGGCTTTTTGATGACCGGCAAGCGCATTGATACATCCAAGATCGCATACAGCACGCCTAACCTTAAAGACACGCCAAAATTGGAGGTGGAGAACTTGGTGGTCGAAGGGAAGGTAAACAATGTGTCATTCAAGCTGCATCAGAATGAAGTGCTTGGGATCACTGGTCTTCTCGGAGGCGGTCAGGGAGAAGTCGCGTTATCACTTTTCGGCGCGATTCCCTTCAAGGCGGACGCCATCCGTGTGGAAGGCAAGAAGGTCAAAATAAAGAATATCCATGATGGCGTGATGGCTGGTTTTGGCTATGTGCCGGCAGATCGCATCAGGGTTGGGTTGTTTATGGAGCACCCAATTTTTTCGAACATAGTTCCAATTGTTGTGGATCATCTGGCAAACAAACTGGGAATTCTCTCACCGAAAAAGACAAAAGGTGTTGCGAGCAAATGGGTTAAGGAATTGAGCGTAAAAACACCCAATATTGAACTGCCTGCCCAGAGTTTATCCGGTGGAAACCAGCAGCGTCTGGTATTAGCCAAGTGGATGGCTGCCAATCCCAAGATCTTGATTATGGACGGCCCGACAGTTGGCGTGGACATCCGTTCTAAAGCCGAGATCCATGAACTGATGCGCAATTTTGCTAAGGAAGGCATGGGCATCATTTTGATCTCAGACGATATTCCTGAATTGCTCCAAGTATGCAATCGGATTTTGGTCATGCGGGATGGCGACATCATTGGCGAGCATTTGAGCAAAGAGACAACTGAAGATATGCTCTATAACGAGTTAGTGGCTGCTTGCTAAGGATCTACACCTAACGCATTTGATAGGAGAAAATATTACATGAAGAAAAATTTCTTTAAGAGTTATGAATTTTATCTGATTGTCCTGCTGACAGTTGTTGTTTTAATTATTGGCTTGATCAACCCCGCTTTTCTTTCAGTAGGCACTTTGTTTGATGTCATCCGAATTCAAACCGTAAACATGCTGTTGGCGCTTGGTTTGCTTCCAGTAGTTCTGTTGGGAGGTGTTGACATTTCTTTTGTTGCCATCGCGGCAGTTACAACCTTCCCCATCCATATGTGGTTGCTAAAAATTGGCTACACCGGTGGCGTTTGGGCATATCTGGCGCTGGGTCTTCCTCTAGGATTGGCGATCGGCCTAACGATCGGTTTTGTCTTGCATCGCTTCAAGATCGGCATATTTGATCTGTCCTTGGGTATGAATTCCATGATCTACGGGTTTATCCTGTTTTTTGTTAGTTCATTTCAAAGCGCTGATATGTCCACAGGCCTTGTTGGCTGGAACTCCATCGCACTCATAACCGTGGATTCGGTGGTTGGCTCATCTTTCCTGCATGTTTCATTTTTGTTTGTAGTTCTATTTGCCGTCTTGATCCACCTCTTCCTGACTTACACTGTACTTGGCCGATCAATCTATGCGGTCGGCAGCAACAAATCGGTTGCTTTGCGATCCGGCATCAATCCGCTGACCGTGTATCTCGCAGTGTTTGGAATTTTGGGATTGATGTCGGCAGTCGGTGGATTTGTTCACTCCGCGATTCAATCCTACTTTAATCCGGTATTGCTGTTGGGAAAAAACCTGGGCGTCTTGGCAGCCGTTATTATGGGCGGTGCTTCGATCCGTGGCGGCAAAGGTACAGTACTGGGTACATTATTGGGCGTTATCATCGTCGGATTAATCAGCCAGGCATTGGTTTACTTAGCGATTCCGACCGTTTGGATGGATGCTTTTGTAGGTACCTTCCTGATTCTCTTTGCTGTTTATCAGACCCTTGAAAATCGGGAAAGAAAGGTCATCTAACCGGTTACTAAGAAAAGTGGAGAGTAATTATGGAAAATAAGCAAAGCTTTATGGATAAATTAAAGGATTTTTGGCGAAGAAATGTTGTGAAAAGTCGAACCGGACAATTGGTTCTGGTACTGATTTTTGTTACCATTTTCATGATTCTGTCTGACAAGCGCTTTTTCCGGGTGCGCACATACGAGTCGATTTTGCTTCAAATGTCGGAACTGGGTATTCTGGCCATTTCCGTATTCCTGTGCCAATTGGTTGGCGGCTTAAATATCTCGGTGATGGCGAATTCCAATCTGGCTGCGTTTGCCATGGGTACATTTGTGCTCGCCAATGTAACCGAGGCTTCCACCCCCCAGCAGATAGTTCTGGTTATTTTAGGTGGAATTGGTGTGGCGCTCCTGGTCGGCTTGGCAGGTGGTTTCCTGAACGGTATTCTCGTTGGTTATGCAAAACTGCCGCCATTGTTGGCCACTTTGGGTACTGCCTCGCTGTTTACCGGCATCCAAAAGGGTATAACCGGTGGTGAATCGGTTTGGGGTTACCCGGAGCAAATGTCATTTTTGGGTGGCGGAAAAGTGTTCGGATTACCATTGCCCTTTATTGTGTTCTTTGTAGTGGTTGTGGTGATTTATTTCATTCTTCATTACACCAGATTCGGGTATAAAGTTTATATGACTGGCGCGAATTACACCACAGCAAAATTCTCTGGAATAGCTACCGAGAGAATTGTTCTGATGACATTTGTGGTTGCTGGCTTGCTCGCATCAATGACCGCTCCCATCGTGCTTGGACGCACCATGTCAGCAAACTCGGATTACGGGTTGGCCACCTACGTTTTGTTCACCATCTTCGTGGCCGTTATCAGCGGCACCCGGGCTGGATTTGGCTCTGTGTTGAACATCCTCATCGCCATGCTCACGCTTCAAACCTTGCAGACTGGTTTCAACTTCATTCTGCAAACCGTTTCAGGCGGATTGTTCTTCCGTGATTTCATTTGGGGTCTCTTGCTGATTGTTTTCCTGATCGTGAACTATTTCACCAATGTAAGACAGGTAGAAACAAACTAGCCCATTATTTTGACACAAAGAAAAAGGGATCATTCGAAATTCGAGTGATCCCTCTTTTTATTGTAAATGTGAAAATTAGCTGATCAATCCTTTTAGGACGCAAACCAGCAGCGCGCAGCCGGGATCAATCTTTCCCTCCGTTCGGTCGCCCACCCAGCTGGCCCGCCCCACCTGGCTGCGCAGCGGTGTGGCTGATTCGAGTCCTGCTTCAGCCGCGGATAGCAAAAGTAATCCAGCCACTTGCAGCGCTTTGCCTTGATTGATCGCGTCGGCAAACGCGTTGGTGGCCGGGATCAGCGCGTCCAGAATGGTCTTGTCGCCCAATTTGGCTTTGCCTTTTTCCTGGATCGCGGATGTGGCTGCACCAAGCATTTCCGCCAGCGTTTTCTCGTCAATTTCGGACTGGTCTTTGGCGGTCTTCCCCATACGCATCATTGCGATAGCCAGCAGTGATCCCATGGTGGAAGGCGCGGCACTGTTGATCTTCATGCCCGCGCCCATGATGAATTTACCTATATCATTTTCATCCTGGTTTTGGGAGAGATGCTCATCCAGCGCGTCAGCGATCTTGCGCGCGGTAATGCCCAGGTCGCCATCCCCCAGCTGTTGATCCAGTTCGACCAGATATTCGCTGTTCTCCCGCAAGGCGTTGGCTGCTCTACTGAAAGCACTTTTCACATCAGATGCTTTGATCATGGTGGCTATTTCTACTGTTGTAGCTGTCGAAAAAAAGGCGTTTCAGCACTGGCATTCAGCAGCCGGATGAGCTCTTCATCCGCCAGGTGGAAGATGGTTAGTGACGCGCCTGTCATTTCCATCGAGGTGGCGAATTCGCCTGCATACACGCGGTAGACTTCCAGCCCATTCGCCTTGAGGACATCATCCACCTTGTTATAAAGGATCATTAGTTCTTCCAGCGGGGTGGCGCCCAGGCTGTTCATCATGACGGCGACCTTGCCGCCATTGGGAATCTGCATATCTGCCAGGATGGCATCGGTCATGCGCTCCGCGATCTCGTCCGCGGTGTGCAGTTTTTCGCGCTTGATGCCTGGTTCGCCATGAATCCCCATGCCGATTTCCATCTCATCTTCACCAATAGTGAAAGTGGGTTTGCCAACCGCGGGCAGCGTCACCGGAGAGAGCGCCACACCCATGGTACCAATGTTGGCTAGCGCGCGCTGGGCTACTTCAGCCACCGCGTCCAGATCCGCGCCTTCCTCCGCTTTGGCGCCGGCCACCTTGAAGGCGAACACCATCCCGGCCACGCCGCGCCGCTTGTCCTTTTTCTCCCTAGGTGCGGAAGCCACATCATCAGCCACCAGCACAGTCTTGGTTTGGATATCCTCCATCTCAGCCATCTCAGCCGCCATATCAAAGTTGAGGATATCGCCGCCGTAGTTGCCGTAAATGTACAGCACGCCTTTTCCGCCGTCGATCTTGCGGGTGACGTTGACGATTTGTTCAATAGAGGGGGACTGGAAAACATCGCCAATGGCGCAGCCGTCCAGCATGCCCTTACCCACATAACCCAGGAAGACAGGCAGGTGTCCGGAGCCGCCGCCTGTCATCAGAGCGACCTTGCCCTTCACCGGCGCGTCAGCCCTGACCAGCGAATGAGTATCTTCACTAAACGCAACTTGATTGGGGAACGCTTTATATAGGCCGGACAACATGTCGTTGACGTAGTTTTCCGGCTGGTTGAGGATCTTCTTCATTTGTATTACCTCTCCTTGGTGAATGATTTGTTATTTTTTATGCTTGGCCCGCGTGGCTTCTTCCATCGGTAATCCGGTGGTGTAATCCAGCTGCCGAGCTTCATATCGTTCACTTTCCTCCCGCTGGCGCGTGTAGCCTTCGTTTTGGAAGCTGGCGCCGGGCGCGTCTTTGCGCCATGGGCGGTTGATCCACGGGTAACCACGGAAAGGATCGCGCGTATTGTTGATCCAATCGATGATCCGGTTATGTAGTTCGTCGCGAATTTGCGCGGTGTCTTCGTTATTGATCAGATTTTTAGTCTCCCCCGGATCTGATTCGAGGTCATACAATTCGTCACGGTCAAGCAGGTTGATGACCAGCTTGTAGCGCCCGTCAAATGCAGAGCGGATGGGTTGGAAGCCCATGTACCCGTCATGGTCGATCTCAAAGCGGCCGAATTCCATAAAAACCGTTTTTTCTTGTTCTTTTTGCGGCTCTTTTAATAAGGGAAGCATGCTTTTGCCGCTGATGACCGGTGGGATCTCGGCGTTGAAATAGTCCAGGACGGTCGGTGTGAGTTCGATATGCGATACGGGCACATCAGATTCCACATTGGCAGGCGCGCCGCCGGGCCAGCGAATGATCAGGGGGATATTGGTGATTTCTTCATACATGGCGGGACCCTTCTTGGCCAGGCCGTGAGCCCAGAGCATCTCGCCGTGATCTGAAGTATAGATGACCATCGCGCCGGGGGTGTGCGCGTCCGCGCTGCTGACCACGCGGCCGATCTCGTCATCAATGAACGCGTTCACACCGAAGAATAACTGAAAGAATTCCTCCCGGCTGTAATCGTGGTGATCGCGGATATATTCCAGCCACACCTGGTGATGGATCGGTTTCTCGGACATATCGTCCTGTTCGTTCTCGAAATGCTTGAATTGGGCATCTTTATACATTTCCGAGAATGGTTTGGGGCTCAAGAAGGGGTGGTGCGGCTCGTCGTATGAAACGGCCAGGAAAAAATCTTCATCCTTGTGCTTGTTGATGAAGTCAATGGCTTTATTGGACACTCGATGTCCGTAAGTGAATTCCGCCGTTAAATTGGGATCACGGTTGGTTGACACCTTGCGTGAGCGCACGCGGTCTTCTTCGCTCAATTCATAGAGGTAATTGCGCATGTCATACCAGTAATCCGGGTCCCATCCTTTCGGGCAGGTGCCCAAGCCGAAGTAATCTCCGCCATCCAGGTGGTATTTGCCGATGTAGGCGGTGTGAATGCCTTCGTCCTGCAGCCGCTCTCCAACGGTGTGCACATTGGCGTAAAGCGCCATGGAGTTTGCCCAGATGCCATTTTCATGCGGGTATGTGCCGGTGAAGATGGCGGAGCGGGCAGGCCCGCATACCGGCGAAACGGTATACGCACGGCTGAAGCGTACGCCACTTTGGGCTAATTTATCCAATTGCGGTGTGGGAGTGGGATGTTCGTCTGTCACGAATGGCGATCCGTAACAGCCGACCATATCCCTGCGTTGACTGTCTGTCATGATCAGGATAACTTGTTTAGGCATTAAGATTCTCTCCGGAAAATATTTGGATGTCTAAATTATAAAATGAACTGGCCGATAATGCTTAGAATTCCACGCTCATGATTTCCTTTGGCGCACGGCCGGCTTTGATCAATCCCGCTAAAACTTTCATGGGACGGTCGATATGTCGGAAAAAGGATTGATACCCCCCGCATAGGTGATTGATTGGCAACGTTTCTCCCTTGGGTGGCAGGATGCGGTTCTTTGGGCAGCCGCCGTTGCAGATGAAGCGCACATCACAGCGCAGGCATTGATTCGGGAGCAGTGATTTTTTATCCTGCCCAAATTGGCGTTGCTGATCCGAGATAGCCATTTCTGTGATGGAATTGACGCTGATGCTCCCCAATCGCGCGTCCGGTTGCACGTAATGGTCGCAGGCGTACAAGTCGCCGTTGTGCTCCAACGCCAGGCAGTTGCCGCAGGTTTCGTTAAAAATGCAGATTGATGCCGGGTAGCCCAACCACACACCCACGCAGGTTTCAAACAACTGGACGAACACACTGCCCACGTCTTGCCGCACCCATTCGTCAAATATCTCGGAAAGGAATTCTCCGTATGCTTCGCCGCTGATGCTGCGTTTGGTTAGTTTCTCGCCGCGTTGATTGCCGGTTGCGTTATCGCGCTCAACGATCGGTATGAACTGCAGATGCTGCATGCCCAACGTGTCGCGGAAATAATGGTAAACCACCAACGGGTGGTTGACATTCGCGTCGCTCACGCAGCACAGGATGTTGGTGTCCACCTTGTGCTTCTTCAGCAGCTCCAACCCGGCCAAAGTCCGCGCGTGCGTGCCCTTTCCCGCTCCATTCTTGCGGTGCTGGTCATGCAGCGGAACTGGGCCGTCCATGCTCAAGCCAACCAGGAAATCATTTGCTTTGAAAAACCGGCACCATTCCTCATTGAGCAGGTGTCCATTGGTTTGAAAGGCGTTGACGGCTTTTTGGCCTGGGCGCAGGTAGCGCTGCTGCAGGGCAACTGCCTGCTGATAAAAAGGAATACCCATCAGCGTCGGCTCACCGCCCTGCCAGGTGAAGAACACTTCGCCATCCGGCTGCGAGGTGAGGTACTGCCGGATAAAGTTCTCAAGTGTCTCTTCGCTCATGCGAAAGCCGCTTTCCTTATAAAGCTTTTCCTTTTTTAGATAGAAGCAGTATTCGCAGGCCAGGTTGCACTGCGCGCCAGCCGGTTTGATGATCAGATTGAAGGCTTGGTTGAACATCCTGATTAGATATTCCAGAACATTTTGACGGCAATGATGAGCGCGGTGAAGCACACCAGTGACATCCAGCCGCCGATTTTCAGGAAATCCCTGTATTCGTAATTGCCAGGTGACATCATGATCAGGTGAACCGGGTGCGAGAATGGTGTCAGGAAGAAAATGGCGGTGGAGATGCCAATGACCACCGCGATCGGGTGCGGATCGATGCCCAGACTGACCGCTGCGCTGATGAATACCGGACCGGTAACCAAAGGCGCGATCTGCGACCCAAGCACCTGGCTCAACGCGGCTGTGATCAAAATTGCCCCTCCCGCCAGGCCGACACCGCCCAGGGGGGCGACCAGGCTCACAATGCGGCTCCCGATCAGGTCCGCCAATCCGGTTTGGAACATGGCGGTGCTGACTGACATGATGCCGGCAATCATGAAAAGGGCGCGCCACTTGATCGCCTGGTAAGCTTCTTCCATCGTGACCAGTCTGGCCAGCAGCAGAATGACTGCCGCGCTGATCATCGAAATGTAGATCGGCACGCCGAGGATCATGGCGGCGATCGAAGCCACCACGATGCTTGTGGAAAAAAGGACTTTGGGTTTATCCATCCCGTTGCGGTTGACAGCGGTTTCCACGACCACCACATCCTGCATGCTGCGCAGACGGTTGATGTTATCAGCCGGCCCGATCAGCAGCAGCGCGTCTCCGGCTTTGAGGCAGAACTCAGCCACATCGGTTCGATAGCTATGGTTGTCGCGCCATAAGGCGATGGCGCTGAATCCGCAGCGCGCGCGGAAGGCGATCTCTCTCAGTGTCTTTCCTTCAGTCTGAGAGTGGGGTGGGATGATCACTTCAGCGAAGATCAGATCGCTGGTTTCAAAGGAAGAATTCGGTCCGGATTGGCTAATCTCCAATCCCAAGTCTTCCATTTTCTTGATCCGTTCTTCCCGGCCGATGACCACCAGGGTGTCGCCGCTCTCGAAGCGGAAGTCAGCAGTGTCAGTGGGCAGGATTCTGTCATTGCGCCGCACAGCGATAACGGAGATCCCCAGGTTCTTTCCCAGGTCGGCTTCTTTCAGGGTTTTGTGCTCGATGGATGACCCGTTAGGGATGCGCGCTTCCCACAAACGTTCCTGCAGGTGGTAAGTGCTGGTCAGCCCATGGCTGCCGGGAATTTTATAGACACTTGGCGGTTCGCGGTCGGGCAGCAGCCGCTTGCCAAAAAAGGTCAGGAAGGCCACACCCGCCAGCGCCACCAGCCCTCCCGTTGCGGTGAAATCCAGAATACCTAATGGTTCGAGTGGGGGATTGGCAGAAGGCAGAAGCCCTGAGATGATGATATTCGCAGTCGATAGATAAAAGGCCGCCCCGCCCAGCATGGCGCCGATTGAGACTGGAAGCAGCAGTTTGCTGGGTTTAACGCCTGTCCGCCGGGAAGTTTCAAGAACACTCGGCAGCAGCAGAACACCCACAGCCAGGTTAACCATGAACAAGGAAATGATGGTGGCGGCCAGTGAATACAATCCGATCAACCGCCGCTCCGATTTCCCTCCGATCTCAACCAATTTTTGGGAGATCCATGAGGTCAGCCCGTATTTTTCCAGGCTGGTGGTGGTGATGAACAGGGCGATCAGGGTCAGGATGGTGGTGGAGCCGAAACCGCGCAGCGCCAATTCAGCGGCTTTGATATCCCCAGCCGCGCCCAGCACCGGCAGGCCTGCCAGCTGGGCGATGATCAAGGCGGTCATCATCACCAACGCGGCGGTATCTTCGCGCAGGCGGTTCAGGAATACCAGGATCAGCGGGATGACCAGCACCAGGATGACAAAGATCATGGCGAAGGTCATATATTGCTCCGGATTCTGGTTTCAGAATAATTCATTGGATAATAATAATTAAACACCAAAAAGCAATTCTGGAATTTTACTAACTCACTACACCATTGTTGACCGAAAAAGGAATCTTTACAATCCTATCATATCCAAAAAATAATCGAACCGCGTTATTTTTTGTGCAGATAGACCGGGCTGGTCCACAGCAGGTGCC
>CAYPAG010000030.1:0-16357 GCA_964408645.1 uncultured Pelolinea sp.
GATCAGATCCTGTGGTTCTCAGATCCTGGATTGATCAAAATATTGTATAAAGATGATCAACCGGTTGGCTTCTTGATGGCATACCCGGATATCTCCGCGGCGATCCAGAAAACCATAGGCAGGCTGTGGCCGTTTGGTTGGCTTTCCATTTTGCGCGAATTTCGCCGGACGGAATGGATCAACATCAACGGCGCGGGCATCGTGGCGGAATATCGCGGCATGGGGGGCACCGCACTGCTGTTTAATGAAATGGCTCAAAGTGTTAAGAATGGCCGTTATCAACACGCCGACCTGGTTCAGATTGGCACAGAAAATGAGAAGATGCAGCGCGAAGTCAGCGAGATAGGCATTGACTTTTATAAAGCCCACCGCATCTATCGTCGCGAAATATAATGGAATTTTTAACTTTAAAGTTCTTGAAATTAATCCAAGATGATCGTCAATGAGGAGAGATAGAAAAAATGATGAAAAACCGCATCCAGCTGATGATTCCCGGTCCTGTCGAAGTCCACCCCGACGTACTCAAGGCTGTGGGCGATCCGGTAGAACCTCATTATGGTCCTGCCTGGGTGGAGAAATACGCGAGGGTAATTGATCTCTTGCGGGAAGTTTTTAAAACAAAGGATGATGTTTTCCTGCTTGCTGGTTCAGGCACCTGTGCCATTGACGCCTGCATGGGGAGCGCTTTGCGTTCAGGAGAGAAGATCATTATTGCCAATAACGGTTTTTTTGGTGACCGCCTGGTTTCGATTGCCGAAGCCAACGCGCTGAATGTGATCGAGGTCAAAGCCGAATGGGGGGCGCATATTGAAGCGCAGGCGATAAAAGAAGCCCTATCGTTGAATCCGGACGCAAAAATGGTCGCTGTTGTGCATAGCGAGACATCGACCACAGTTCTGAATCCCATCGATGAGATTGGGAAAGTGGTGAAAGAATCGGACGCTATTTTTATGGTTGACGCGGTATCGTCGCTTGGCGGAGTCCCATATGATACTGACGCTTGGGGGATTGATCTTTGCGCTTCCGCCACCCAAAAGTGTCTGGGGGCTTTACCCGGATTGGCGCCGATTTCAGTGAGTCCCAAAGCCTGGACCTTAATCGATCGACCTGGTGAGATGGGCCATGGGTGGTACACCAACCTGCGCACCTGGCGAAAATATGCCAAAGAATGGGGTGACTGGCATCCCACCCCTGTGACAATGCCGGTGAATCTGGTCAATGGATTACTTGTGTCACTTGAGCAGCTTATTGCAGAAGGCATCCCATCCAGAATGGCGCGATATCAATCACTCGCCATGCGTCTGCGCCATGGATTAAGAGAAGCAGGCATGCCTCCGTTTACTCCGGATGAAGTATTGAATCCTGTGTTGACCGCGGCTTATCCCCCAAAAGGAATCGATAGCAGCGTGATCGTCGATTATTTGTTGAACGAACACCAAATACAGATTTCTGGCGGGTTGGGACATCTTAAACCAAAAATTTTCCGCATTGGTCATATGTCTCCGGCCATTACTGATGATGATATGGATCGATTGGTTGAAGCGTTAAACGAATTCGGATAAATTTTTTTATTTCTAATTCTTATGGCTGTTTTGCGATAAGCGGATCGGAATAAAAAGAATCAGCAGGCTGATGGCGGCGCTCAAGCTGCCAATGAAAATAAATAAATCCCGCCAAAACCTGAGAGGAAAGAGTCGGATCAAATGGTCCGACATCAGGAATAACCAGGAATCACCTTCGAAGAATAGCTGATGAAATTGAGTGAAAAGTTGGGTAAAGTTAATCGCCAGGTAAATCAACACACTCAAAATAAGTAGAATGGTAAGCAGCGCCCCGCGTTTAAGTGATATTAGTATCTCGTGCCTCAAGTTGAAAATGATCCCAAGAAAAATGAAGGCAATCAAAACAAGCACCAGGACTTGCCAGAGATTAAGCACCTGATGGGTAAGCACGCGCACATCCAGCATGTGCGCGAGTTCACGTTGATTAAAGAGGGGAGAACCATCCTGCAAGGTGGTTGACGCCAACTCATCATGAGAAACGCGGCCGAGCAGGTATTCAATGGAGTAATTTGCCCAGGTCAGCCTGTCTTCTGTGGAGAAGCCATATTCATCAGGCGGGAATCCAGGCAGGCGGTATTCAACAGAGATAAAGAGCGGTGTGAGGGCGACTCTAATGGCTGAGCCAATGATGATTAACGGGATCAGAAAAATGAGGGCGGAAAACAATATCCTTATTAAAGATTTCATTGCAGTGCTTCCATATTATCTGAAAATATAAGATCGAAAACCATCGAATTTGTGATCCATTCGACCGGGGCGAGATCATCTGTGAACACCACACCAGCATCGGGGTTGGGCTGCTGGTTTAGAATAGCCACTTCCAAGGTTTGTAAAAGCAATTGATCAGGCTCTTCTGTATCTTGAACAACAATATAGTTCTGAATTAAGTTATTAAAATTCGAAGACTTCTTTGTCGCGAAAATCATGGTATTTAGAGAATCCGGGAGGTCAACGACATAGACATCCTCAAAAACTGATCCGATCGTTTGGTAAAGTGCATCAACCAGCCGGCGATCGTTGAAAATTCGGGCGACATTGATCACCAGTGTGCCCTTGTCCGACAGATGAGCTCGTATCTCCTCAAAAAATTCAACTGTGGTCAAATGCCAAGGGATATATGGCGGCCGATAGGCGTCAACGCTGACAATGTCATACAGGTGGCTGCTTTGGGATAATCCTGCTCGGGCATCTTTCGCATAGACAGTTAGGTCATCATCACCCATGGCGAAGTACTCACTTCCAACCTTGATAATTTCAGGATCGATCTCATAACCGTCGATTTTCACACCAGGAAAAATTTCCATGGCTTGCTGCGCGCTGGTTCCGGCTGCCAGACCAAGGATGGCGATCCTTGACACTTTCATTGGATTTTCTGAGGGGGGATAAAAGAAAGGCGCAACCAGCACTTGCTCCCAAGGACCATGATAGTTCCTGACTTCGGGATGGTAAATCGAGTGGATTCCCTGGCCTTCATTCAGGCGCAAGATCCGATAACCGTTGGTTTCCTGAACCTGAATATAGTTATACGCGGATTCGCCTTCGAAAACGATGTTCTCAGCGATCTTGTCAAAACCACTTAGGCCAAATAGAGATGCAATGATCAAAATGACCGGCATCCATAAATATCGGGCGGCAAACCTTATTCCTTCCGCTTTAGCCAAACCGGCCCAGGCAGGCGCCATCAGCATGAGACT
The DNA here is from genome assembly GCA_964408645.1 of uncultured Pelolinea sp. Taxonomy (GTDB): domain Bacteria; phylum Chloroflexota; class Anaerolineae; order Anaerolineales; family Anaerolineaceae; genus Pelolinea. Next base: position 3,257 of record CAYPAG010000030.1, read on the forward strand.
GAGTACGATGAATGTTTTGTAAGTCCCTATTGCAGGGATAAGCACCAATACAGGCAGGAAGGTTCCGATAAACGATCCAAGGGTGGAAAGGGCGTAAATGCGCCCGGCTGTCTTGCCAGAAGATTCCTTGTCCTCAAGTGCCAACCGGACGGCAAATGGAGATGCCGTGCCGAGCAGGGTCACCGGGATGCTGAATAAGATAAGCACCGAAACAAACGCCCCGATCATTTCCGCTATCATGAGCTGGTCAAATGCCTGGCTGGCTGTACGCAGAATTGGACGGGAAGCGAGGGGGATCAAGCCAATGAAAAGTGAAGCCCAAAGGAGTATTGAAAAAAAGGTTTTAAACTGCGGTGAGCGGTCTGCCCACCTGCCGCCCAGGACGTAACCAATAGAAAGATAAATGAGTACCAAGCCGATGATGGCAGCCCAGACCAGGTTGCTTGATCCAAAGTAATTCCCGAGCAGCCGGGAAGCTGATAGTTCAACCGCCAGACTGGCGCAGCCTGCAAAAAAGACGCCCGCAAATAAATATTTTCGCATTCCGGAGATTATAACTGAACGCTTTATTTAATCATGCCAAATGTATAATGAATGCAGGATTTGATATGAAGATACGAATTGTCAGTGTTGAGCAGATGGTTGCGCTTGAAAGGGAAGCCAACCAATCTGGCCTGCCTTATGAAGTGATGATGGAGCGGGCAGGCAAAGGATTGGCAGAAATTGTTCATCAGAAGTATTTCACTGGACCTGGCCAGATCGCCTTGGGACTGGTCGGCAGTGGTAACAACGGCGGTGACACGCTGGTCGCGCTTATCAAGCTGCGTGAATTGGGTTGGCAAACCAAAGCGTACCTGGTGAAATCAAGAAAGCCTGATGATCCACTTCTGGAAGGATTCTTAAAAAGCGGTGGCGAGGTAAAGGATTCGACAGAAGATAAGACCTCTTCACTTTTGAAAAAATGGGTAAAGAACGCAAATGTTATCCTGGATGGCATCCTGGGAACAGGCATCCAGCTTCCGCTGCGAATGGAAATCTCGGGTGTATTAAAAAGCGTCCGCTCATCAATTGCGGGGGCGAAAGTGGTAGCTGTTGATTGTCCAAGCGGAATTGATTGTGATAACGGCGAGGCAGCGAAGGAGTGTCTGCGAGCGGATCTGACAGTTTGCATGGCTGCGGTGAAATCAGGTTTACTCAAATTGCCGGCATTCAAACTCGTTGGAGAAATCGCATTGGTGGATATTGGTTTGCCGCGATCACTTAAAGGATGGGGAGATATTTCGGGTGAAGTGGTCACGAGCGGGATGATAATAGAAAGCCTGCCAGAAAGATCATTAGATTCACACAAAGGAAGTTTTGGCACCTGCATGATCGTCGCAGGTTCCGTTAATTATTGCGGGGCTGTACTTTTGGCGTGCAGAGGCGCTTACCGAATCGGGACTGGATTGGTCAAGGCAGCCATACCCGGTGCGATCTACGATTCACTTGCGGGCCAACTGCCAGAAGCGACCTGGCTCTTGCTGCCGCATCAAGACGGAGTGATAAGTTCTGACGCGGCGCTGGTGGCCATCCAGAACCTGAGGCGCGCTTCCGCGTTACTAATTGGCCCGGGTTTAGGCCAGCAGGAAGACACCCGGCGATTTCTGCACAACTTGATCGCGGGAAATCCAAATAAAAGCGAAAAAAGAACAACTTTTGGATTCACGCAAGGTGATGCCTCGGAGCTTCAAAAACTTAAAGCAACTCTCCCACCCATGGTGATTGACGCGGACGCGCTCAAATTGATCAGTAAAATTGATGGATGGTGGAATCTGCTCCCCAAAGAATCAGTCCTTACTCCGCATCCGGGCGAAATGTCAGAAATGACCGGACTCACCATTGAAGAAATTCAGAAATCGCGGGTAGAAATCGCGCTAAAATTCGCCAAAAAATGGGGTCACGTGGTTGTGCTTAAAGGAGCTTTAACAGTGATCGCAAGCCCAAAGGGAGAATATGGGATTATACCCGTCGCGACATCCGCCCTGGCAACCGCAGGGACGGGGGATGTTTTGGCTGGAATGATCGCCGGGCTATTGGCGCAAGGGATGGATGGTTATTCAGCAGCCAAGTGCGCAGCCTGGATTCACGCGACCGCTGGAAAGTTCGCGATTGAAAAAGTTGGATGCGAAGCTGCGGTGATGGCTGGGGATGTCGCCGACTCAATTGGAACAGCGCTTAAATCAATCACCGGCATCAAAGGGTGACGCCGGTGTTGGGTTTTAACTTTTAATTGTTGTGGAAAAAATTATCTAAACAGCCTTTTTTGCGGCTTTGGTGATTTTTTCCTTGCCTTCTTCGAGCATCACCTGCCCTTTTTCAGCAATCTCATTGGCGCGTTTTTTTGCGTCTGCCAATAAGGTTTCCGCCCGTTTGACAGCGTCATTGGCGGTTTGTTCTGCTTTCTTTAAGGTGTCTTCCACTGTTTCTGACGCGGAATCGCGTAATTCAATGGCTTTATCCTTGATCATCGTGCGGGTTTCTTCGCCGGACTGCGGAGCAAGCAGAAGGGCGGCTAAAGCGCCTGAAACACCTCCTACGATGAAACCAACAAGAAATGCTCCAAAATCATCATGGTCTGACATATATTGTTCTCCTTTCGCGTTATTTGTTTTTTTCTCTGATAAAACCGATTATTTCTCCCAGCCTGCGAAAACCTGCAGCAAAGCTGCCAATCGAAATGATTGGAGCGACCGCATGTTTCGAGATGAACTGGCTTGTTCCCTTAAGTGTTCCCGCGGTTTCCTTGGTCGATGAAAGGATCGGCTTGACTTCACTTTGGATGATGTTTGTCAAAACCGCCAATTGAATCACCAGAATAACCAGGGCAGCCCCAATCAGTAAAGACTCAAGCGCCAAAACGATGATAAAGATATCGCGCACTTTTCCGGTATCAGTGCCTGGACGCGCCAAGAAAACAATACCGGTTATGATCGCGGCTAAAAAAAGAACCGCGAGGATTGATATCCAGATCACGGCTTTCTTCTGCGAAGTGTTTTGTGAGTTCTGCTGCATTCTGCGTTTGTCCTGCCTTAAGATTGATTATAGCATATCAAAATTTTACAAGAACTAATATTAATATCTTGTTAATTTGCTGGTCATGATGGATAGTGTGGCTAATTTTGCTTATCAAGAGCAATCATGTTAAACTAAAAGATTGCCGAATAACGGGAAGGAAGGCTTATGTTTTTCTGGAAAAGGGCGAATCAGAGGCAAATGAATCATTATCTTTTTGTCGGTTTAGGAAATCCGGGGAGAGAATACGCCCAAACGCGTCACAATATTGGATTTTTAGTGATTGATCAGTTGGCCAATCGCTGGAATACGCGTGTTGAAAAATACAAGTACAAATCCATAATGGGAGAAATCAGAGGGGATAATGACAAAAGGATTTTAGTGAAACCGCAGACTTTCATGAATAACTCAGGTATGGCGGTGCGGTCTTTTGTCAATTTCTATAAACCACCACTCACGCAAGTTATGGTGATCTTTGATGACCTCGATCTGCCCTTCGGCACTTTGAGAATCCGCGAAAGCGGCGGTTCTTCCGGGCAGAACGGGATGAAATCCATTATTGCGCATCTGGGCACTGAAGACTTTCCAAGAATGAGGGTTGGAATTGGCCGGCCGCCAGGGAAAATGGATTCGGCGGATTTCATTCTGGATAAATTCAGGCCAACCGAACTTGAGGATTTAAGCATCATCCTCAATCATTGTGCCGATGCGGTCGAAATGTTCATGAAGGATGGCATTGAAAAAACGATGACGCTATTTAATAAGAATATCTTGAATGGTGAATCATAATCAACTGATTGACTTCCGTAAGATCAACGGCTATACAGGTCTTTGCAAAGAATTACTGGAAGGCTGTAATCGGCAAATCCCGGTCAGTCTACCGAGATCAGTGCGTCTGCCATTAATGGGAGCGCTTGAGCAGGATCTGGACACACCCATTCTATTTCTCACATCCAGGCCAGATCGCCTGCAAGCCATGCATGAGGAATATGGTTTCTGGTCGGAAAAGACAAACCACTTAATATTCGCGGAACCCGCACCTCTTTTCTATGAGCACTCAATTTGGGATCTGGATACCCGAAAAGACCGGCTGCAAACACTGGTCAGCCTGGCAAGCAAACATCTTCCTTTTGGAAAAAAAGATCAATCTAACGCGGTTATCTTTTCTTCCGTGAAATCAATCATGACGCGTACCGCACCCCGAAGGGATTTTCTCACCGCGTGTTCGAATTTGAAATCGGGAAGTACCATGGGTATGGCTGAACTCGCACGCAAATGGGTGGAAATCGGGTATGGTTACAACGAAATCGTCGTGAGTGAAGGACAATTTTCGCAACGCGGCGGGTTGATGGATATATGGCCGGTCAGCAGCGACACGCCAATCAGAGTTGATTTTTTTGGTGATGAGATTGAGAGTATCCGCACTTTTGATCCAGCGTCCCAGCGATCTGACGAGAAATTAGATGAGGTTTTCATTCCGCCTGCCAGTGAGGCGATAGTCAAGGGGTTGAAGGTTGATGAACCTCTGGATAAAAATCCCGAATTCATTATTCCCAAGCTCTACCCGATGCCTGCGACCATTTTGGATTATCTTCCCAAGGGAACTGTCATATTGATTGATAACGCGGCATCAGTAAGTGTCACTGCTGAAGAAATTGAAGAACAAGCCGTTAAGATGCGAAAAGAATCGATTGATAATGGGTCGATTGAAAAAGATTTCCCTTTGCCTTATGTCACCTGGTCTGAGATCAGCGACCAGCTCGCCCGTTTCTGTGTGATCGATCTGGGGTTTCCACTCGGCAGCGAGACCCACCTGATCTCGGATGCTTTCTCTCCCAGCCCGCGGTTTGGCGCACAAATGCCAGCCTTAATCGAGTTTGTTGAGCAGACTTCAAAAGAGGATTGCAGTATCCACATTGTCACAAAACAGGTCGAGCGTTTGCGGGAGGTATTGGGCGACAGTCGTGAAGAATGGATAAAGGAAAACCAGATTGAATTTGTCGAAGGAAGCTTGAGCGGAGGCTGGGATGCAAGGTATTTGGACGGCCAAAGAGTCGTGCTTCTTTCTGACAACGAAATCTTCGGCTGGGAACGGGAACGACCAAGAAGGCGACGATCCAAAGCTTATGATGCACCAGAATTTTCTTACGCCGATCTAAAAGAGGGCGATTATATCGTCCATGTTGATTACGGCGTGGGCCGCTATGATGGATTGGTGCACCGAACCATTGAAGGTGTTGAACGGGACTACTTAAGAATCCTGTATGCGGAAGAAGACACTCTCTTTGTTCCCGTTCACCAGGCAGATCGTCTCAGCCATTACATCGGCCCGGATGAACGAATCCCACGATTATCGCGTCTCGGTGGAGCAGAATGGACATTAGCCAAGCAGCGGGTGCGGGGCGCGGTTCAAGAAATCGCGCAGGATCTGCTCGAGCTTTATGCGAAAAGGCAGGAAGCCAAGGGGTTTGTGTATGATCAAGATACTCAATGGCAGAAGGAATTGGAGTCCAGTTTCCCGTACACGGAGACGAAAGATCAGCTTCGGGCAATCAATGAAGTCAAGCAGGATATGGAGAACGCCAGGCCAATGGACCGCCTGTTGTGCGGTGATGTCGGGTATGGGAAGACGGAGGTTGCCCTGCGCGCTGCATTTAAAGCGGTGATGAATGGCAGGCAGGTCGCGATGCTTGTTCCAACTACTGTGCTGGCGCAGCAGCATTTTGAGACTTTCAGCAAACGATTAAACCCGTTTCCGGTTAAAGTTGAAATGTTGTCGCGTTTTCGCAGCCCTTCGGAACAGGCGCAAGTATTGCTGGAAATGGAAGCGGGAGATGTGGATATTATTATCGGCACCCACCGCTTGCTCCAGGACGATGTGATCTTTAAGGACCTCGGGCTTCTGATCATAGATGAAGAACAGCGATTTGGCGTGACGCACAAAGAGTTCTTTAAGAAGATGCGGACCGAGATCGATGTGCTCACATTAACAGCTACTCCCATACCTCGCACTCTTTACATGGCATTGGCAGGCATCCGCGATATTTCGGTGATCAATTCTCCTCCGTCGGACCGGCTGCCAATCCACACATATGTGGGTGGATATGACCCGGATATCATCAGGCGGGCAATCATTCGGGAAATTGACCGGGGTGGGCAGGTGTTCTTTGTTCATAATCGTGTTCAAACCATTGCCGCGGTGGCCAGCCAGCTTCAGCGTATCGTGCCTGAAGCGAGGGTCGGCATCGCGCATGGGCAAATGAAGGAACACTTGCTTGAGGATGTCATGCGGCGTTTTACGGCGGGTGAAATTGATGTGCTCCTATCAACCTCCATCATCGAATCCGGTTTGGATATTCCCAACGCCAATACTCTCATCGTTGACCGGGGTGATACCTTTGGTTTATCGCAGCTTTACCAACTGCGCGGCCGGGTGGGGCGAGGCGCGTCACGGGCGTATGCTTACTTCTTCCATCACGCCAAGAATCTACCGACACCTGAAGGGCTGGAGCGTCTGGAAACAATCGCTGAAAATATACAGCTTGGCGCGGGGTATTCAATCGCCATGCGGGATCTGGAAATGCGCGGCGCTGGCGACCTATTAGGCACCATGCAGCACGGGCACATTGCGGCAGTTGGATTTCACCTATACACACGGCTGCTTGCCGAAGCAGTTAAAGAGATCAAAAAGGATGGCGGTATTTCCCGTCAATTGATCGAAACCGGGGCTTTTAAGGAAATTCGGCCAATGGTTGCTGTTGACCTGCCTCTTTCACTTGGCATTCCTCTTGAATACATCCCCGACGAGCAGCTTCGCTTACAGCTCTACCGGAGACTGGCGGATGTCAATAATGAAACTGAACTTGATGCGCTTGAAAATGAGTTTGAAGACCGGTTTGGCGTGTTTGGAGAAGAATTACGTAATTTGGTTTGGCAGTTGAAAATAAAATTGAGGTCTGAGAGAATAGGGTTGTCAGCGGTATCATTTGAAGGCGATAATATTGTGTTTCGCTTTCCCCCTCTGCCTGAAGGGGTTAAGGACCGCGGACTTCCGGAAATTGGAGAAGGAATTCGACGGGGAAAGAACGCGTATTGGCTGCCCATCGGGAAAAATGTGGATTGGCAAACCGAATTGGTAAATTTACTGGACCGTTTGGAAAAAGTGTTTGTGAATGAGGTCAAAGGATAAATGGAATTTAATTTACATGCCCCATACCAGCCAATGGGAGATCAACCCGAAGCGATCGATAAACTGGTGGCTGGAATACAAGCCAATCAGAGAAACCAGGTACTCCTGGGCGCAACTGGAACCGGTAAAACATTCACCATTGCCAATGTGATCCAAAGGGTTCAAAAACCCGCATTGGTCATGTGCCATAACAAAACCCTGGCAGCCCAGCTTTACGCGGAATTTAAAGAGTTTTTCCCTGAGAACGCGGTTGAATATTTTGTATCCTATTACGACTATTACCAGCCTGAGGCATACGTTCCACGGCAAGACCTTTATATCGAGAAGGAAACCGAGATCAATGAAGAGATTGAGCGCCTGCGCCTCGCAGCAACGACCGCCATCGTTTCCCGTCGGGATGTGATCGTGGTTGCTTCAGTCAGCGCCATCTACGGCCTTGGCAGCCCGGAAGCTTACAGCAGTGTGGTGATGCAGCTGATCAAGGGTGAGGTTTACCGGCGAAATGTTTTGCTGCGGCAATTGGTCGAATCGCATTACTCCCGAAATGATATGGAAATGCGACCTGGTGTATTCCGGCTGCGTGGGGATACGCTTGAGGTATTTCCGGCGTATGAGAAGAATCTGGCTTACCGTGTTTCATTTTTTGGTGATGAGGTGGAGCGCATCACCATGCTTAATCCAATAACAGGTGAGATTTTGGAAGACCTGGATCGGGTGGATATCTACCCGGCCAAGCACTTCATCACCGAGGAAGACCGTCTGAAAAAAGCAATCAACGACATTGAGGAAGAACTTGAATCCAGATTGACACATCTCAAGGGCAATGAGAAACTCCTTGAAGCACAACGCCTGGAGCAGCGGACACGATACGATCTGGAAATGCTGCGTGAGATTGGTTATTGCTCCGGTATCGAGAATTACTCTCGCCATCTTGACCAGCGTCCAAGCGGGTCTCCGCCATGGACCCTAATGGATTTTCTACCCAACGATTATATTTTGGTGCTGGACGAGTCCCACATGACCGTGCCGCAGATACGCGGAATGTATAACGGCGATCGCTCTCGAAAGGAAACCTTGGTGGAGTTTGGGTTCCGTCTGCCTTCAGCTTTGGATAACCGACCGTTAACGTTTGATGAGTTTAGAGCCAAGATGGGATACACCATCTACACCTCCGCAACGCCAAGTCCATATGAGATGGGGATCGCGGAACAGGTAGTGGACCAGATCATCCGACCGACCGGACTTGTCGATCCGGAAATTGAGGTGAGGCCGGTAGAAGGCCAGGTGGATGACTTGATTGGCGAAATCCGTGACCGAACCAGCCGGGGTGAGCGAGTATTGGTGACCACGCTCACCAAAAGAATGGCTGAAGACCTCTCGGAATACCTCAAAGAGTTGGACATCAAAGTCCATTACCTTCATTCCGAAGTCGAAACACTCGACCGGGTTGGAATTCTGAGGGATCTGCGCATGGGTGTCTATGATGTCATCGTGGGGATTAACCTGCTGAGAGAAGGGCTGGATTTACCCGAAGTTTCACTTGTGGCTATCCTGGACGCGGATAAGGAAGGTTTCCTCAGGTCCGGAACCGCGTTGATTCAGACCATTGGCCGGGCGGCGCGTAATGTCAATGGCAAGGTGATCATGTACGCAGCCCAGGTCACACGCTCGATGAATGAAGCCATTGGAGAAACAAACCGCCGGCGGGAAAAACAGGAAGCTTACAATCGTGAACATAACATCCAGCCATTCAGTATTGTCAAGGAAATCTACGATATTTCAGCTCGGCTTTCAGAGTATTCCCAGATCGCAGAACCTCAAGCCGATTATGACGCCAGCGGCGCGATCACCCGCCTACCTGAAAAGGAACTAAGGCGTTTGATCACGGAAACGGAAGAGAAAATGAGGGCAGCGGCAGAATCATTGGAATTTGAACGCGCAGCTGCATTGCGTGATCAGGTGTATGAACTGCGCAAAATGATGGCTGACCAATCCAACCTACCGCCCTGGAAAAAAGTCGCGATACTTTCGGGAGAAGATGAGGTTTAGTTAGATGTAGGAAGGACTGTAAAAGGGGGGAGATTGCCTTTAAAGGTATCCCAATTCACGTCTGTATCCACCACCATGGCTGAGTCAGGCCCTGTTTTCAATTTTTGCAGCAGCTCCTCCAGTTGGGAACGCGGGCCCTCAGCTTCAACTTCGACATCCCCGTTCGCGCGATTACGCACCCAACCGCGCAGATTAAAATTCTTGCCATGTGTGAGGACAAAAAAACGAAAACCAACTCCCTGGACAATGCCTTTGACGATCACGTGCATTCTTTGATTAGTTTCCTCCAACTCGTCTGCCTCCTTTGTATTGTTGGACGCTAATTGGATTGAGCGGTATCAGGCTTTTTTAGAAATCATCGAGATCCAAATCCGGCAGCTCCTCAGAAAATTCCAGATGCTCAAGCGCCATTTCGATGACTTCGATCTCCTCTTCGTCTTCAGCTTCATCGAGCAGGTGATTGAGCGTTTCTTTCACATCTTCGCCGCCGATGCGCGCCAATGCCCAGACGACATGCATCCGAAGTTCAAGATCCGAGATCCCGGCTTTAATCATATCCAAGAGGGGCAGACGGGCAGATTCCATTTCGATCTCACCTGCAGCTTTAACGGCTTCATTTTGAATCGCTGTGATTTGACTGTCCATGGCATGCAAAACATCTGTTTCCCAGCGCTCATCCGCAGTACGACCCATCGCGATGAGAGCCGCCAGCTGCCAGGTGGGATCCGGTTCTTTTTTTGCTTGATCAATTTGGCGATTGATCTCCGGCGTTCCCAGGTACGACAGGGATTTCAAAATTTCCTGTTGAATTTCCTTGTGTGTTTTTTCCAATTGCTTCTGACGTAATGCTGATATGGCCAGATCCCGGGATTTTTTTGGCACTTCGTCCAACTCTCCCATCAGCACAAACCGCCCCAAACCTGCGGCTGCAGCTATCTTCACCATATCGCTTGGATCGGAAGCAAGGAGTCCGCATAGCTTTTCAAGAAATTTGGCGTCTTTCGATTCCCATAAAAGGGAAATTGCACGGCTGCGAACCTCAGCTTCATTATCTTCTAAGGCGAATTGAGCCAGGTCGTCAAAGGAAAGCAGTGAATCGGTCTCCATGGCTTCTTCAAGGTCAGAAAGTAGCGCCACTTTGCGTTCGATCGATACGCGAGGCCATGCGCCCTTAACTGCTTTCAGCCCTTCGTCAGAAATATCCGAAAAGAAAGAGATATAACGCGCAGGAAAAATGCGGCTTGTGTCCAGCAGTGCATCTATGACTGGCTGAACCAGTAGGGATTTCTCTGGTTGGTCAGGTTTTTTCATCACAGCTTATTTTAAGGCAATTGGACAGGATTGACAAAATCCTGGAAGAACACATAACCCATCAAGATCAGCAAGGCGGTGTAACCGATAAAGTGAACCATGTTTTCATATTTAGCCGGGACACGCTTACCGGTGAGTATTTCAGGGATAATGAACAGAATCCGGCCGCCATCCAGAGCAGGAATTGGGAGCAGATTTGTAAATCCCAGGGAAACCGAGATGATGGCGAAGAACCAGGCAATATTCAGAAATGCCAATCCAGGATCTCCCTGTTCCAATGGACGGGAATCTTCCCGCACCTGGGAGTAGACGTCAAAGACACCTTTAGGTGATAGAACTCGCGCTTCCGACCCCTGGAGCTCTCCGCTGATGAGCATGCCAGGAAGGGATAAGAGTTGGCGGAACTGCTCATAACTAATGCGCACTCCAGCAGGGATGGCCTGCAGGAATCCGACCTGCCGCACAGGGTTTTGCATAAGGATGCCCATTGCGCCTTGACCCTCTGGCGGATCAACACGCGGGACCAACGATACAGTCAGGATTTCTTCATCCCGTAATAATTGCAAATCCACCGATTTCCCCAGATTCTGACGGGTGATTTCTGATACGATGGCCAGACTGTCCACTTCGGTTTCCTCGATCATCAGGATCTGGTCGCCAGGAAGGATGCCCGCTTCAGCAGCCGGTGAGCCGGACTCTACCGCGCCGATCTCGACGATCTTTGATTCAGGCATTCCGGTCTGTGAAATAATGATTGAGAACAGCACCACACCGGTCAACAAGTTCATGAAGGACCCTGCGAGCAAGGTGCCGAGCCGCTTCCATTTGTTGGCGGTGTAAAGCCCACCCGGTTCGTCCGGATCCATCTCACCTTTGAAGCGCACAAAAGCGCCAAATGGAATCAGATTGAGGGTGAAATCGGTGCCATTCAATGTAAAGAGCTTTACCAGCTTGGGCGGGTATCCGAAACCGAATTCCTCTGCTTTAATGCCGAACAATCTTCCGACGAGGTAATGGCCAAGCTCATGCACGAAAAGCAGGAAGCTTAAGGCAACCAAAAATTCAATTAAGCTAAGGGTTGTATTATTTATCATAATTTTGAGGGATTATAACGCCTGGGTATGTGAAAATCGTATGAAGTTTGTAAAAATGGAGTTAATTACTGACAAGGACAGCGCTTCCGCCAACTGGAGAAACGAGGACATCCGCCAAATCTTGAATCTCACTCAATCGCTTCTGAATATTTTGGCAGGAATTCTCTGTACAAATGATGTGCACATTGGGGCCTGCATCCAGCGTGAACGCGGCTTCCAAGCCTTCAGCCCGCCATTCAACCACCTGGCGCATGATCTCAACGGAAAGCCGTGACCAATACATCAATCGCGGGTTGGAGGTGAGCATCACAGCGTGCATCATGTTGGAATCGAGTTCAATAATGTCCGCCAGTTTCTCAAAGTCCTTGCGATGGATTGCCTGGCGGCAAATTTCGAGACGGCGCGTAGTGTCAGCAACGCGCGCATATTGGAGCGGTGATGAGCCCGCGAGGTAATGGCCTTGTGTTGACCCCACCTTTTTTGACGCTTTTTCCACAATGGCAATGCAATCCCAAAGCGGCCAATGCTCCGTTGGGGCGATAGTCTCGGCAAATGATTCTTGGCTGGTTTTACCCGTATACCATTCCACAAAACCTTCTGGAATCGAGCGTGCCGCGGAGCCAGAACCGCGCCGGGCAAGGATTGAAAGTTCTTTTACGGTGAGATCAAGGCCGTAAGCATGTGAAGCAGCGAGAGCAAGGGCAGCGAAAGCAGAAGCAGAAGAGGCGACGCCGACCGATTGAGGAAATGAATTTTGGCTGGTCACGCGGGCGTGAAACTGAACTCCACTCATCTCACGGACAATGTCCAGGAAATTTGAGACACGTTCAAGGGAATCGCCTAACTGAGGTTTTTCATCCAAAATGAGCTCATCTGCTCTGAGTTCGGGATGAATTGAGACGGTTGTGTGGGTTTCAAGCGCGCCGAGCGACATGGAAATGGACCCATTGGCGGGGAGCCGCAAGTCATGGTCCAGATTGCCCCAGTATTTTATAAAGGCGATATTGGGATGAGCAATGGCGCTGGCTGAAATTATTTCCATTTGAAAAGTTTAGCATGGAACTAACCATCTTCGATAAAAGATCTGCTGCGGTATGGCGGCTTGGTCCGACTTGTGTTGGGACATTCTCTCTTCTATCTGATCAAGAATTTTGGTTCTTGATATTGTGTATATTGATTATTCGTTATTAAAGAATGAACCATACGAGCCTTTATTTCCCTTCAATAATTAATTATCTGAAAAATATTGGAATTGAAACAATCCCTTCTTTTGCGCTTCGTGGGTTCTATAATCGATTCATCAAATGACTTCAAGATATATAAGGAAAAATGCGCATAAGAATTAATTGGACTGTTACAGCTTTTACTTCCTTGCCGATGTTGGCAGTATCGGCAGTATTGTTTTTT
>CAYPAG010000031.1:0-12895 GCA_964408645.1 uncultured Pelolinea sp.
CTCATCGCGCCCAACCCCGGTGAGGGGCTCAAGCCGCTGGTCAAGATCGCATCAGGCGGCGAGACCTCGCGCCTGATGCTGGCCCTAAAAAATGTGCTGGCCAAAGCGGATACCATCCCGACCATGATTTTCGATGAGATTGACCAGGGCATCGGCGGCCGGGTCGGCGCGGTGGTCGGCGAGAAACTCTGGCAGCTTGGGCGCGCCCACCAGGTGCTGTGCGTCACACACCTGCCGCAGTTGGCCGCCTACGGTGAGCAGCATTTCCATGTCTTCAAGAAAGTGCAGGATGGCCGAACCATCACGGTGGTGGAGCCGCTGACCGGAGCGCGCCGCGAGAATGAGCTGGCGGTCATGTTCGGCGGTGAAAGCGAAGCCAACCGGGCAGCCGCCCAGGAAGCTTTAGCCAGCGCGCTGGCCAGAAAAGAAATTTTGGCTGCTTAAGTCAAAAAACATCAAAAATTACTTGTCATAACTTGTGATAACAGCCTTGACAAATCACAATTAAACGTGATATAAAAGAGATACCAAACGCTTGGGTGCCCCCCTCACCCAAGCGTTTGGCCTTTAACCGGCCATATTTTATAGTTCTCAATCAGTCAAAAAGCTATTCCACTTTGATTTGATATTTATTGAGAATTGAAAAATTTATGATTTAAATTATATAAGTTGAAATAAATCCAACCGAGACTCTTCACTACGTTCAGAGTGACAATTCTATGATTATTTTTGCACAACATCATTGATAAAAGAAAAGTTTGTCATTCTGCTCGAAGAGCACGCTCCGCGTGAAGGTGTTGCCTGACTGGGAACTGTCCCCTTTTGGGAAAACATCCCGGATTTTTTAACAAGTTCACCAGATTTATCGATCATCAAGTGATATTCTTTTTTATACTCTCCGATGCATCAATTGACATCGTGTATATAATATTTAATAAAGGAAATCATTCACATATTTGGAGGAAAAATGAAAAAACGCTTTGCTGTGCTGCGGATCGTATCCACGATCCTTAAGATCCTGGGCATCGTGACTGCCGCCCTGGCCGTCCTGGGTGGGTTGATTACTTTCGTGATGTCCTTCGCAGGCGGGGATCTATTCAGTCAGTTTGGCATGCCGGCTGGCAGCGGTGTTCTGGCTGGATTGCTGGGCGCATTCATGATCGTCATCTTCGGCGCGCTTTACGCACTGTTTCTTTACGGCTATGGCGAGCTGATCATGCTGCTCATCTCATTGGAAGACAACACCTTTAAAACCGTTAAATTGCTGGAAGAAGTGACCAGCGAAGAGCCGGCTGTCGAAGAGAAAGCCGCATAATTTTTTCAACCTTCAAAAAACCGCGTCAATCACTGGCGCGGTTTTTGTGTTCCATCCTTCAGCATGGTATAACCAATTAACATCATTCGCGTGGAGAAAAATATGGGAAATTTTGATATCGGATTGATCGGCCTGGCCGTCATGGGCCAGAACCTGGTGTTGAACATGAGCGATCATGGCTACAAAGTTGCCGTGTACAACCGCACCGGCGCCCGCACCGAAGAATTCCTCAACGGTGAAGCCAAAGGGCGCGAGATCGAGGGCGCCTACACGCTGGAAGATTTTGTCGCATTGCTCAAGAAACCGCGCCTGGTGATGATCCTGGTCAAGGCCGGCAGCCCGGTGGATCAGGTGATCGAGCAGCTTCTGCCGCTGATTGATGAGGGCGATGTGCTCATCGACGCCGGCAATTCCTATTTCCGCGATACCATCCGGCGTTATCAGTCATTAAAAGAAAAAGGCATTTTATACATCGGCACGGGGGTTTCCGGTGGTGAGCTGGGCGCGCGCTTCGGCCCTTCCATCACCCCGGGCGGCTCGGAAGCCGCCTGGCCACTGGTCAAATCCATCTTTCAGGGTATCTCCGCCAAAGTTGACGGGGACGTTCCCTGCTGCGAGTGGATGGGATCAGACGGGTCTGGCCACTATGTGAAAATGGTGCACAACGGCATCGAATACGGCTTCCTGCAGTTGATCGCCGAGTCATACCACATCATGCGGGATATGCTCAAACTCAACTATGACGATATGTCCGCCGCCTTTGGGCGCTGGGCGAAAGGCAAACTGAGTTCCTACCTGATCGAGGTGGCGCGTGATACGCTGGGATTCAAGGACAGCGACGGACAGCCCATGGTCAGCCAGATCCTGGATGCCGCCGGGCAGAAGGGTACCGGCCGCTGGACATCCGAATCCGCCCTGGAGCTGGGCATCCCGCTGACACTGGTCACCGAAGCGGTTTTTGCCCGCCTGTTATCCTCGTTCAAGGAAGAACGGGTGGCCGCAGCCGAAGCCATCCCCGGGCCGGACTTTGAATTCTCCGGCGACAAAAACCAACTGGTGGACGATCTGGAAAACGCGCTTTATCTTTCGGAGATCATTTCCTACGCCCAGGGTTTCATGCTCTTCCGCGAGGCAGGCAAGGAATTTTCATGGGACTTTGATTACCAGACCATCGCCAACATCTGGCGCAACGGCTGCATCATCCGCTCCGCCCTGCTCACCCATATCCGCGACGCTTATGAACGCGACGGCGGCCTGCAGAACCTGCTGCTCGACCCCTATTTCCGGCAGCGCACCCATGAGAGCATCAACAGCTTGCGGCGCGTAGTCTCACTGGCCGCTCAGGCTGGCATTCCCATCCCGGCGTTCAGCACAGCCCTCAGCTTTTTTGACGGTTACCGCAGCGCCAGCCTGCCCGCCAATCTGACCCAGGCGCAGCGCGATTACTTTGGCTCGCATACATACGAACGCGTGGACCGTCCACGTGGTGAATTTTTCCACACCAACTGGACCGGCGAAGGCGGGGATGTGACGGCTTCTTCATATAACGCGTAAACCGCCCATAAATAATCACCGTTGGCAATGGGATTCTCTCAATGAACGAGAGGTCAGGTGCCAACGGTGTTTTATTTTTTATCTATAGTAATTACCTAATCTTTTAAACGGTCACGAATTCGGGCAGCAAGCGCCAAAGCACTCGCTTCAGCGTTGCCTAAATAGCTGGATGTGTCAAACAAGTCCGCCAGTTCGGCTTCAGGGATCCATTTGATGATCCGCTGATCCGTTGCCAGCAGCTTAATTAGAGGATTAGCCGCGTCTTGCTGCATCGCTTCCCAGGCCTTCATGCTGATCTGACGCAGCGCCTCATGCATTGCCTGCCGGTCTGCGCCGCGTTTCACCGCTTCCACCAGCACCCGTTCCAACGCGGAGAAGGGGCTGAATTTTTGCAGGTTCCTCTCAATGGCTGTCTGGTTTACCACCAATCCATCCATAATCCTGGCCAGCGAGGTCAGGATCTCATCCACCGCGAGGAAGGACTGCGGAAGGATCAGCCGGCGGTTGGCGCTGTCATCCAGCGTACGCTCGAGCAGCGAATTGGCATGGTTCTCCCAAGCTGTCAGCGGCGCGCTGCCCACCAGCCGCGCGAGCGAATCTATCTTTTCAGCTTCCACGGGGTTACGTTTAAAGGGCATGGCGGATGATCCCACCTGTTGCCGGCCGAAAGGTTCAGCCAGTTCGCCAGTCATTTCGGACTGAAGCAGCCGCAGGTCAAAAGCAAGTTTATGCGCGCTGGCAGCCAAAGCAGACAGGGCGCTCAACACCACGAGATCCTGCCGGCGGGTGTAGGTTTGCGTGCTAACCGGGAAAAAAGGCAGATCCAGTTCCTTACTCAAACGCATTTCAAAATCAAGCTGCCCCTGTTCTCCAAGCAGCTCAACGCTGGCAGCCGCATTGCCCACTGCGCCTTTGAATCCTTTGCCCTTCAGGTTCTGCCTGATTCTGAGCAAGTCTTCATGATCATCCAGAAAATCCTGGGCGTAACTGGCCAAACGGTAGCCCAGCGTGGTCGGCTCGGCTGGCTGCAGGTGAGTATAGGCCATCACGGGCAGGTTGGCATAGGCGCTGATCTTATCTTGAAAGGCTCGCAACAACTTGGCAAGTTTCAAGAGAACCAGGTCCAGGGACTGCCGCGTTTGCAGTGCTTCAGCGTTATCCTTGATATCCATGGAGGTTGCCCCCAGGTGCAGGATCGGCCCGCCAGCGGGGCACTGCGCGGCAAAGACGCGGATCTCCGCCATCAGGTCGTGATGGATCTCCTTTTCAATCTCGAGCGTGCGGCTGACATCAATATCTTCGCTGTGCGCTGCCAGTTCATCCGCCTGTTCGCGCGTTACCAAACCGAAAGGAATTTGGGCTTCAGCCATGGCCACCCACAGCTTCCGCCAGAGCCGCCGTTTGCCGGCTTCGCTCCAGATCACGCGCATCTCCGGCGATCCATAGCGCCAGGTGAAAGGCGACTGGTAGGTCTCAAAATCAGTCATGGGTCAAGCTCCGATTAAGAGGTCTGTCCGTTCCGGCCCGACGGAAATATACGCGGCACGTATTCCAATCCTTTGCTCAATAAAGCGGATATACGCCTGGGCAGCCTTCGGCAGATCATCCCACGAACGGCAGCCGCGCAGGTCCGCATTCCAACCCGGCAGGATCTCATACATGGGTTCACACTCATCCAGCAGCCGGGCGTCACCGGAAAAATCAAGCGTTTCCAGTTCGCAGCCCCGGCGCCGGTAGCGCGTGCAAACCTGGATTTCATCCAACCCTGAGAGGACATCCAGCTTGGTGATGAAGAGCTCGCTGAACCCGTTGACCTCATGCGTGTAACGCAGCAGCACCAGATCCAGCCAGCCAACGCGCCGCGGCCGGCCGGTGGTGGTGCCGAATTCGTCCCAGGGATTCTCTCCGGTTCCGCGCAAATGGCCGGCGATGGCGCCATCCATTTCAGTCGGGAATGGCCCGGCGCCGACACGCGTTTGAAACGCCTTAACCACCCCGATGATCCTTCTGGCTGGGTAAAGCCCGATGCCCAGCGCGTTGGGCACTCCGCCAGCCACCGTGAATGAACTGGTGACGAATGGATAGGTGCCCTGCTCAATATCCAGCAGCGTTCCCTGCGCGCCTTCCACCAGCACCGATTGGTCCGCGTCCAGCGCCGATTTGACCAGCGGCCCGATCCGGCGGATATAAGGGCGCAGTTCAGCGGCTTTATTCAGGAAATCTTCAGCCATCCCCTCTATAGCAGTCGCCGGCTGGCCATACCATTCGACCAGTTGGCGGTTGCCCTCTTGCAGATGATCGCGAACGCGGCTGGCGAAATGTTCCGCGTCCAGGATCTCGCCCGCACGCAAGCCGCGCCTCGCAGCCTTGTCGGTATAAGCAGGGCCGATCCCCCGTCCTGTGGTGCCGATCTGCGCGGCTCCCAGGGCGGCATCCTTGGCACGGTCAAGCAGCCGGTGCAGGGGCGTGATCAGGTGTGCAGCATCCGAGATCCACAGGCGGTCTGGTGAAATCTCGATGCCTGCCTTTCTGAGCATCTCGATCTCTTCCACCAGGGTGAAGGGATTGATCACCATGCCCGAGCCCATCACGCCGATCGTACTGGGATGAATAATCCCGCTGGGAATCAGGTGCAGTTTGTAGGTTTCTTCGCCGACGGTCACCGTATGGCCCGCGTTGTCCCCGCCATTCACCCGGGCAACCAAATGAGAGTTAGCCGAGAGCAGATCCACCACGCGGCCTTTTCCCTCATCCCCCCATTGCGCTCCAATCACCATATCGAGAGGCATGCGCTACTCCTTTTTCTTTTTCTTGATGGATGCGATGTAAGGCAGATTACGGCCTTTTTCGTCGTAATCAAGCCCGTAACCCACCACAAAATAATCCGGGATGCTGAATCCCAGATAATCGATCTCGATATCAACTTTGTGCCTGTCGGGCTTGTCGAGCAGGGCACACACTTTGAGACTGCGCGGATTGCGGTCGAGCAAAAGTTTGCGAACGGTGCGGATGGTGTACCCGGTATCCACAATATCATCCACCAGGATGACATTCCAGTCATGGATGTTGATCTTGTGGTCCGCGTCGATGCGCACAAAACCGCTGGATTCCGACTTGCTGTAAGAAGAGATGGACATGAAATCGATCGTGATCGAATGGCGGATCTCACGCATCAGGTCGGTGATGAACACCACGCTCCCGCGCAGCAAGCCCAGCAGCAGCAGGTTATCAGACTCCTGATAATCCGCGGTGATCCGGGCGCCAAGCTCCTTCACCCTCGTTTCAATATCTTCGCGGGTGATAATGACCTGATCGATGAAATCGGATGGAAAATAAAGGTCTTCCTTCATTATTTATACTTTTCCCTTTTCCTGGTTTTCAAAGCGGCTCAAAAAAAGACGCGCCGTCAATTATGCCCCAGGATTGGCATAATGGTGAACCATAATTTCGTGAATTATTTGTTCAATTAACAATCTCCTTAATCCACCCCAGGTATGAGGTCAATCCCCCGTGGACGGGAATGTTCAGGATCTCGGGGGTCTCGTATGGGTGGTTCTCAAGAATGGCTTTTTCAACCAAAGGGTAAAGCCGGGATAGAGTTTTGATCATCAGCAGGTATTCATCTTCCATCATCACTTTACCTTTCCAGCGGTAAGTGCTGCTGACCGGCATCATCTGGACGCAGGCTGCCAAGTTGGCTTCCACCAACCGCGAAGCCAGTTCTTTGGCAAAATCATGACTGCCGCAAGTTGTTGTGATCATGCAAAATTCATTTTCCATTTTTCACTCTCCCTTTCTTATTTTATCGACGATGATCCCGTGAGAAGATAGATCTCATTGAGCATCATTTAGTCTCTCATCAACGCCAATTCTGACATTTATCACTTGCGGTCTGATAACTCAATTTGGTATTGTCTAACTGGTATGACCTCTTATCAGGTGAAATTATGAACATCAATCAATGGCAGCCGCCCCAAAAGCCAGGCGAGATCACCGAAGCGCGCCTGATCAACGCGATCCTGGATGGGACCTTCCCGGTCAATTCCAGTCTGCCGGGGGAACGCGAACTGGCGGAGTTGCTGGGGGTGACGCGCCCCACCCTGCGGGAAGCCATGCAGCGCATGGAGCGCGATGGCTGGCTGGAGATCCGGCACGGGAAAGCCACGCGCGTGCGCGATTTCTGGACGGAGGGGAATTTCGGCGTCTCCATCGCGCTGGCGCAGCACATGCAGCCGCTCCCAACCAATTATGCGTGCAATCTCCTCGAGGTGCGCGTGCTGCTTTGCCCGGCTTACACTCAAAAAGCGGTCGAAAAAGAGGCGCAAAAGATTGCGGGTTTTCTCTCACGCGCGGACTCGCTGGAAGACGCCCCTCAATCCTACGCGGATTTTGACTGGGAGCTGCACTGGCAACTAACAGTCAGTTCCGGCAATCCATTCTTCACGCATTTCATCAACAGCGTGCGCGGCTTGTATGAAATGCTGGGGGTGCTTTACTTCAGCCACGAAAAAACCCGCAGCCATTCGAAAAACTTTTATGGGGATTTAAAGAAAGCCGCGAAAGACAGGGATGCCAGCGCAGCAGGTGAGCTGTCGCTGCGGGTGATGCGTGAGAGTCTGGCGCTTTGGGAAGAAATTTCAGACATCAATTAACAGGACAGGAGTGCGACGTATGTGGAAAAAGGGATGGAGGGATGAGGTCTGGTCGGCGCTTGACCAGACGTGGGATATGGTGGTGGTGGGCGGCGGCATCACCGGTGCGGGTGTGTTCCATGAAGCCGCGGCGCTGGGATTCAAGGTGCTGCTGGTTGACGCCAACGATTTCTCCTATGGCACCTCCAGCCGCTCATCCAAACTGGCGCATGGGGGATTCCGCTATCTCTACAACCGCCAATACCATGTAACCTACGAATCGGTTCGCGAGCGCGAAGCGTTGATCAAGGAAGCCCCAGGCCTGGTCAATCCATTGCCATTCAATCTTCCCAATTACGCTGCTTATCATTTTCCGGGATCCATGATCTGCGCCGGCCTGGCGATCTACGACCTGATGGCGCCCAAGTGGGATCATCAGCGCTTGTCCACCGCGGACATAATGCGGGAATATCCTTACTTGTGCGGCGATGGATTGAGCGGCGCTTACCGCTATAAGGACGCGGTGCTGGATGACAGCCGCCTGGTGCTGCGCGTGATCAAAGAGGGCGTACTGCTGGGCGGGACCGCGCTCAACTATGCCCGGGTCGATCACCTGCTGCGTGACGCCGAAGGGCGCGTACGGGGTGCGGCGATTAGCGACGCCACCGGATTGAGCAGCCGGCAGGCTGAAGTGAAAGCCCGCGTGGTGGTCAACGCCACCGGTCCATGGACAGATGAGCTGCGCTCCTCTCTGGGCGCTCCTCAGCGCATCCGCAAGCTGCGCGGCAGCCACTTGATCTTGGCAAAGGAGCGCCTGCCGGTCAGGGAAGCGATCACGCTCTTCCATCCCCGGGACCGCCGCGCGATGTTCGTCATTCCCTGGGAAGGAACCACCCTGATCGGCACGACCGATATTGACCATGACCTGAAGTTGGAAGAAGAACACATTGAACCATTTGCCAGCCAGGTAGAAGCTGCTTACATGCTGGAAGCGCTGGATTTTCTGTTCCCATCGCTTGAAATCTCTGAAGCAGACATCCTCTCATCATTTTCAGGGCTGCGCCCGATCATCGACACCGGCGCCAGCACACCTTCCAAGGAATCACGCGCCCACCAGATCTGGAATGAGGACGGACTGATCACAATCACCGGCGGAAAATTGACCACCTTTCGCTTGATGTCCCGCCAGACGGTGAGAGCAGCGCTGGCTTCCATCGGCCTCGACGCCAAGCTCCGCGACAGATCCCCATTGCTGGCCCCGCTTGACCGGGCAGCCCTCCAGGGCATCGACCCCACCACCGGAGGGTATCTGCGCGGCCGCTACGGGCTGGAGACCAGCTTACTGCTGGCCGCGGCACAGCACGATGAACGCGGGCACATTGACGCGCTGCCCAATATTTGGGCGGAATTGCGTTGGGCAGCCAGAGCGGAAGGGATCGTTCACCTGGATGACCTTCTGCTGCGGCGTGTGCGCATTGGCATGCTCCTGCCGGATGGCGCCAAGAGTTTGATGACACGCATCCGCGAGATTGTCCAGGCGGAAACCGGCTGGGACGATCAACGTTGGAGCCAGGAAGAAACAAGGTATCTGGACACCTGGAAAGCGTATTACGCGCCAATTCCGGGTGAAACGAACGGGTAACAGGAGGAATTATGGCAACCAAACAATCATTTATTCCTGATTGGTATGAGGGCGCAACACCACCGGGTACGTTCAGGGCGCTCTTCCGCTGGCACGACCCGAATGTGTTTAAACACCCCAACCGGGGATTCTACACACTATTGCGCGATACCTTCGAGCTGAGCGACGCTGATTTCACCCAACCCAAGCTTGACCTGGAACCATTTGACATCGAAATCCCCAGCGGGTTGAGTGGATCCATTCTCTCGGAAATCGCTGAGATTGTCGGCAGCCAGAACTTGCACACGGATACCTACAGCCGCACCCGTGGCTCGTTTGGCGCTGGCATGATCGATATGCTGCGCCTGCGGGAGCGGATCGTTGAGAATATCTGTGACGCGGTGGCCGCGCCTGAAAACCGTGATGCCCTGATCGCACTGATGCGTTTCTGCTGTGAGCGGCAAATCCCGGTCACTGTCTATGGCGGCGGATCAACGGTCACGCGCGGCATGGAGACGCCCAAAGGCGGCATCTGTATTGATATGAGCGTTCATATGCGGCGCGTGATTTCATTTAACGAAGTTGATCAAACCATCACGGTCGAGCCCGGCATCTACGGTCCCGAACTGGAAGACATTCTTAACCACGCGCCAGAAAAACTGGGCGCGCAGGAGCGCTACACCTGCGGCCATTTTCCCCAATCTTTCGAACACTCCAGTGTGGGCGGCTGGGTGGTCACGCGCGGCGCGGGGCAGAACTCCACCTACTACGGCAAAATCGAAGATCTGGTGCTTTCGCAGGAATACATCACCCCTCGGGGAGTGCTGCGCACCCCGTCTTATCCCCGCTGCGCCACCGGCCCGGATTACAACCAAATCATGATCGGCAGCGAAGGCGCGTTCGGCGTGCTTTCCGCGGTCACGTTCAAAGTCTACAAATACATGCCCAAGAACACCCGCCGCTTTAGCTTTCTGTTTAAATCCTGGGAGGACGCTTATTCCGCCTACCGGGAAGCGATGCAGGGGGAGTTCGGCCTGCCTTCCGTCTTCCGGCTTTCCGACCCGGAAGAAACGGACACTGCCATGCGCATCTATCACATTCACGGCACGCCGGCCGACAGCCTGCTGCGGAACCTGGGGTACCAGCCCATGCAGCGCTGCCTGCTGCTGGGTTCCTCGGATGGAGATGAAAGTTTCACCCGCCTGGTCAAGCGCAAGGTGACGCGCACCTGCCGCAAGCATGGCGCGTTCACGCTCTCGCCCTTCGGTGTGACGCGCATGTGGGAGCACTCCCGTTTCACTGATCCTTATATGCGTGAAGACTTGATGGATTACGGTCTCCTGATCGACACCCTGGAATGCGCGGTCACCTGGGATATGCTGCCGAAGGTGCACGCGCAGGTTCGCAGCGTGGTGAAATCCAGACCGCAAACGATCTGCATGACGCATATCTCGCACGCGTATCCACAGGGCGCTAACCTGTACTTTATCTTTGTGATAAAGTATCAAAACATCGACGATTACCTCAACCTCCAGTACAGCGTCCTGAGCGCGATTCAGAAGTCCGGCGCCGCGATGAGCCATCACCACGGCATCGGCAAGCAGACCGCGCCTTGGTTAGAGGGTCAGATCGGTGAACCCTGCATGGACGTGCTGCGCGCCTTAAAAAAACATTTTGATCCGCAAAATCTGATGAATCCTGGCGGAACGTTAGGACTGGATATGAGCAGCGAGCAGCGGAACAAGCGATGGGGATTTCGCAAGTAGAGATCATTACCAAGAAAACCGGAGGAGCGCATGAAAGAGAATATCCTGGCGATCGACTGCGGAACGCAGTCTGTACGGGCGCTGCTGTTCAATCCGCGCGGGGAGCTGCTGGTTAAAAGCAAAATCCCAATCGAACCCTATTATTCCGAAAAACCCGGCTGGGCCGAACAGGATCCTGAGGTTTTCTGGTCTGCCTTGTGCCAGGCCTGCCAGGCGGTTTTCAGCGATCCCAAAGCAAATAAAGACAACATCGCCGCTGTGACATTGACCTCGCAGCGCTCCACCGTGGTCAATCTTGGAAAGGATGGCCGCCCACTGCGCCCGGCGATCATCTGGCCCGATCAGCGTCGCGCGTCCCGATTTCCCAAGGTGGGTGGTTTTTGGGGCCTGGCATTCAACCTGGCCGGCGCAATGTCCACCGTGAAATACCTGCAGGCCGAGTGTGAGGCCAACTGGATCGCTGAACATCAACCCGAAATTTGGGATTCCACTTACCGATACACTTACCTTTCCGGTTTTTTGACCTATCGGCTGACCGGTGAGTTCAAGGATTCGATCGGATGCCAGGTGGGCTATATGCCCTTTGATTACAAACTCCAAAATTGGGCGGGCAGGAACCATTGGTACTGGCAAGCATTGGTGATCAAACGCGACAAACTGGTGG
This sequence comes from uncultured Pelolinea sp., assembly GCA_964408645.1. Lineage (GTDB taxonomy): Bacteria > Chloroflexota > Anaerolineae > Anaerolineales > Anaerolineaceae > Pelolinea. The sequence continues at coordinate 11,552 of CAYPAG010000031.1, forward strand.
ACTTGGTGCCGGTAGGCAGTCCGATCGCCCAGATCAGCGAGACTGCCGCCAGGGAAAGCGGCATTCCCGCCGGGCTGCCGTTGATCGCCGCGGCTGCCGACAAAGCCTGCGAAGTGCTGGGGACGGGCAGCCTGAAACCCAACGCGGCCTGTCTGAGTTATGGAACCACCGCCACCATCAACACCACCCACGAGAAATATCACGAGATCATCCCGCTCATCCCGCCCTACCCCGCAGCGGTGCCCGGCCTTTATAACCTCGAACTGCAAATCTACCGCGGCTACTGGATGGTGAGCTGGTTTAAACAGGAATTCGGCTTGTTCGAACGTGGGTTGGCTGAACGTGAGGGAATTGAGGCTGAGGTGCTTTTTGACAAACTGGTCAACAGCGCGCCACCCGGATCGCAGGGATTGGTGCTTCAACCCTACTGGACACCTGGACTGCGCCACCCTGGGCCTGAAGCGCGCGGTGCCATCATCGGTTTCAGCGATTTCCACACCCGCGCCCACTTGTACCGTGCCATCCTGGAAGGGTTGGCTTTCGCCCTGCTGGAAGGCAAGGAACGCACCGAGAAGCGCACCGGCGTGAGAATTGATCAGGTGCACATCGCGGGTGGGGGCAGCCAGAGCAATGCCGCCATGCAGCTCACCGCGGACGTCTTCGGCATGCCGGTGTCCCGGCCATTCCTCTACGAAGCATCTGGTTTGGGAGCGGCGATCACCGCTGCCGTCGGTGTTGGGTTGCACGCGGATTATGAAAGCGCGCTTAATTCCATGACCCGTCTGGGTGACACATTCACGCCTGACCCGTCTGCGCATGATATTTACAGCGAGCTTTTTGAGCAAGTCTATTTAAAAATGTACGGACGGCTGCAGCCTTTATACAAATCCATGTATGAGGATGAACGGTTCAGCCGCTGAGTAAATTCACCAGCCAGCCGCTGCTTGACGGTTCTCAAGCGCTGCGGTATATTATGCGGACGAAGTTTCTCACGCCCTCGTAGCTCAATTGGATAGAGCGTTTGCTTGCGGAGCAAAAGGTTGCAGATTCGAGTTCTGCCGGGGGCACTCATCTTATACGTCGCGACAATTCATTCGTTGCCGCGACGTATTCTTAAAGGGAAAAGGTAATATAAATGTCCAGAAAACAGATTCTGTTATCCAATGACGACGGGATTGACTCGCCGGGTTTGTGGGCGGCGGCCGAAGCGCTTTCAGCGCTGGGTTACGTCACCGTCACCGCGCCGCTCGAACACATGTCGGCCACCGGCCGTGGCCATCAGCGCCATGCCGACGGCAGCATCACCCGCAAGAAGCTGACAGTTGGCGGCCAGGAATGGGATGT
>CAYPAG010000031.1:12995-16236 GCA_964408645.1 uncultured Pelolinea sp.
GATTTCTCTGTTTCGGCGTACTTCACCCGTTTCTTCGCCGAAAAGCTGCTTACACACAAAATGCCCGATGATGTGGATTTGCTCAATGTAGGTGTGCCGGCCGGCGCCACCCCTCAGACACCGTGGAAGGTTACGCGGCAGGCCAAGGTTCGTTATTACAGTCCTTTTGTCGTGCGCGAAGGCGATTTTCACGGAAAAGCGAAAATCACTTCGCATGTACTTAAGGATGAAGATATCCCGCTCGATAACGATATTCACACCCTGCGCATCGAGAAAAAAGTCGCGGTGATTCCGATCAGTCTTGACCTGACATCACGCGTGTCTTTTGAGGAGTTGGAGAATATTCTGCGCGGGTAATCTGGCTGGATTTAAACCACGCATAATTCGCGGAGTACGAATGTTTATAAAATCGTAGGGCGGTCAATCCTGGCGGCCTGATTCATAAAAAAATGCCGCGCTCGAAAGCGCGGCTTATCTTTTTAAGAAGTAAAACGGATGGATAGGATGTCTCCATCCTGCACGATATACTGTTTACCTTCCAGGCGCAGCTTGCCCTTGTTGCGCGCCTCGGCCAGGCTGCCGGTTTCGATCATATCGTTGTAACTGATCACCTCAGCGCGGATGAAACCTTTTTCCATATCTGAATGCACCACACCCGCTGCCTGCGGAGCATACGCGCCGCGGTTGACGGTCCACGCGCGGACTTCATCTTCACCCACCGTGAAGAAAGACTGCAGGCCAAGCAGGTCATAGGATTCGGATATCAGACGGCTGAGACCGAGTTCCTTGATCCCGTATTCCTCCATAAAAAGCGCCGAGTCTTCCTGCGGCAGTTGAACCAGGTCCATCTCCAGCCGGCCCTGCAGATCCACGACCTTACTGCGTTTGTGGGGATAATCCGGCTTTGGCGCGTCCTGGCCATCGCCCAGATTGAGCAGGATGAGAATAGGCTTGCGGCTGAGAAATCCAAATCCCAGCATGATCTTTTCATCTTCTTCAGTCAAATCCAGGTCGCGCAGCGGCATGGAGGAATTCAGCGCCTCCTGCAGCTTGCCAAACAGCGCGGCTTCCCGCTCGACCACGGTTTTATCGCGACCCATGAAACGTTTTTGTTCCTCGCTCAGTTTTTCCATCTTGCGCTCCACCATAATCTGGTCGTTGAGCAGGAATTCCTCATCCATTAGGTGAATGTCGCGTAAGGGATCGATCGATTCATGAATGTGCGCGACCGAAGCATTTTCAAAACAGCGCACCACATGGATAAATCCATCCATTTGGGCGAGCTGGTTGAGCAGTTGTCCGCTGATCTCGCCCTTATCGGGAGCCCCGCCCAGGCCGGCAATGTCGGCATAGGTCACCTTGGCGAAAATGGTCTTTTTGGGATTGAACATCGCCGAGAGACGGTCTACACGTTCATCCGGCACATCCACTACTGCCGTATGCACCTCCATTCGTCCAACAGCCGCGCCGGTCGGCTGATTGCCGCGCGTGAGCGCGTTAAAAATGGTCGTCTTGCCGGACTGGGGTAAACCGATAATGCCTAATTTCATTTAAAACCCTCGGATAATTTTCCCCAATTATATGCGCGATATCAGATATAACCACCTTGACCTTCGATTTAATCTTGGATATACTTCTTGCACATGCCGGAGTGGCGGAATTGGCAGACGCGCACGACTCAAAATCGTGTTCCTTCGGGAATGTGGGTTCGATTCCCACCTTCGGCATCACAACCGCATCACGCGGTTTTTTTAATTAATATGCGACAGATGACCTGGATATGTATGACAAACTATTGATTTTTCTCAGGTACTTCTTGTATAATGATTAAACATTATTCATTTTCATTATGATGACTGATTGGTGGGAAGATATAATCGGATTGATTTCGGTTTCGCTAATTGATTTGGCGCTGTTTATTTGCGTGTCCATACAAAAGACCTCAAGCACCCTGCATTTTCGCGGGGTGTTTTAATTAAAACGACGTCATCATCCGTCTTTTTGAAAATCATCAAGATTAATAGAGAAAGGAGGTAATTGGAAAGGGAAAAATTTCAAGTACTGTAAGACCAAATCATAAAAAACATTTTTAGTAAAGGAGTCTTTTATCCATGTCACCTGAAAAGAAAAAAGGTAATTGGGCAGACAGCCTGTCCGCCGCAATGGAAAAGATGGCGCCGATTTTTGACCAGCCCATCCTTGCCTCTGTGCGCGATGGTTTCGTCGCCCTCATGCCGCTCATTATTGTGGGCGCGCTCGTTCTGATCATTCTCCAGTTCCCGCTGTGCTTCCGTGATGAAGCTGCCTGCTATCTGGAGAACTCATTGCCTGCGGCCATATCCGGATCCCTCTGGAATGTCTTCAATGTGACCTTTGGCCTGCTGTCACTGTATGTGGTTATCTCGGTTGCTTACGCGCTCTCACGCCGACGCGGACTGGATCCCCTCATGCCGGTATTCTTCTCCTTCATGTCCTACATCCTGGTCGCCAGCCCGCAGGTAGCCGGCGGCGAACCCGGTACCTTCCTGGACAATCAAGGGCTCTTCACGGCGATTGTGGTGTCAGTGCTTTCCGTCGAAATATTCAACTTCTTCGTGAAGAAGAATATCGTCATCAAGATGCCCGAAGGCGTTCCTCCGGCGATCACGGCGGCTTTCGCCGCCCTCATCCCCGGCGCCGTCCTGGCGTTCGGCTGGTGGCTGATCCGCTTTGTGCTCAATTTTGACCTGGCCGGCAACCTGTTTGTCGTGCTCAGCAAGGTTGTGCCCGCGGCCTCCACCTATACGGCAGCTGCCATCGCGGAAACCTTCCACGCCTTCTTGTGGACCATGGGTATCCATGGCGACCTGACCATCGGCATCGCCCTCGAACCCGTCTGGCAGGCCAACCTGGCTGCCAACGCTCAGGCTGTAGCTGACGGGCTTGCCCCAACCGCTGTTTACACTGGCCTGTTCCGCTCCTTCGTGGTGCCTGGCGGTTCCGGCGCCACCCTGCCCCTGGCGATCTACTTCACCCGCTCCAAATCAGAGCGCCTACGCCGCGTTGGCTGGCTCGGCATCCCACCCGGGATTTTCAACATCAATGAACCCATCACCTTCGGCGCGCCGATCATCTTCAACCCAATCCTGGCCATCCCGTTCATCCTTATCACCTTCCTCAACACCACGGTAGCCTATTTGGCCACTTCGGCTGGATTGGTCAGCCCGACTTATATCGCGGCTCCCTGGACGCTGCCATCACC
>CAYPAG010000032.1:0-6372 GCA_964408645.1 uncultured Pelolinea sp.
ACTTCCACAAAAACAGGCTGGCAGTGCAGCCGTTCGCAGATCTCAGGGATCACATCATAGTCCCAGCCGCCGGCCTGGCCAGTTTCGCTGTGAATGTAGTTAAAAGGCAGATAAGCATTCTCCACCGCAACGGTGACTTCGCGGCATTCCAGGTCCACCAATGCCTCTTCAGCGCTGCCCAGGCAGCCATACAGCGGGAGTCCTTCGTCTGAATACTGAAGGCCATCCGCGTCCATCGGTTGATCATTCGCTGCTGCGGCTTGCCCGCCGCAGGCGCTCAAAACGACCGCGCCGATCAAAACCAAACCAATAATCAAGGTGCTTCTGTTGTTCATTTCTTCTCCAATGTTTTTTTATTATTAAGCCTGCTGCGTTTATTCATTAACCCATTCGTGACAATACGTTCCATCACTTTTCCATCTTCATCTTTTATGTTTACTTTTCTTCATCGTTTACCTCCGCGTTGGATTCAGCAGGCAACGAAAAAGGCCTTCCGCTCCCGGAAGGCCCTCTACGTTTTTATTTTATATATGCCTGATTCGCCCTAGGCTAAAACGCCGTACCTCCCAGAAGGTTCGTTGTCGTATGGCGTTTAGCTTTCGGTGTTCGAATGTCAAACATATTGGTATTGTTTATACCATGCCCATGACATTTGTCAAGGTTTTTCAACAAATTGTCATAACTGGATTTTCAGCAATTTTTTTATTCTTTTTAATAAAACCTTATAATACAGGTCACAACAACATGACAATTATTGGAGATTAAATGTTATTGGATGCCGATAATCCAATCCCCCTTTACTTTCAGCTAAAGACGATCATCGAATCCCGGATAACATCCGGCGAGTTTAATCCTGGGGACAAGATCCCTTCAGAGAACCAGTTATGCGAGGATTATGGCGTCAGCCGCACCACCGCCCGACAGGCAATCGCTGAACTGGTGAACATAGGCAAACTTGTGCGGACTCAAGGCCGGGGGACTTTCGTCGCTGATCGGCCGAGCGACCGGCTGCTTTACCGTCTGACTGGTTTTTCTTCCGACATGAAAAAGCAGGGATTCAATCCCAGCTCCAAGGTGCTTGAGTTTCGGGTAATGATCCCAACGATGGATATCGCGAAAATATTGCAGATCAATCCCTCCGAAGCCGTCATCTATATGAAAAGACTGCGCTTTATTGACGGCCAATTAATGGGGATGGAGAGCACCTATCTGCCTTTTAAATATTTCACCACGCTGTCCAAAGAAGAAATTGAAAAAGGATCACTCTACGATGTCCTGATCACGGATTTTGACACCATGCCGACTCGAGCGGTGATGGACTTTGAATCCATCCGATGCGGTGAAGAGCTGTGCAATTTGCTCGAATGCCCCCCGGAAGTCCCCATTCTACACATTTCAGACATGACCTACGACCAGAATGACCGTCTGTTTGAATACACCCACACATACTATCGCGGTGATTATTACACTTTCCATGTAGAAATTAACAAACATCAAAATGAAAATGTAGTATTTGTCCAGAAGAGCGGTTTGCAGAATTTGAAAGGGAGGAAAAAGAATTCATGAGATCAAACGCCAATATGCAATTTCCCCTTTATCAACAATTGGTTGCCATGATTGAAAAACAGATAGATAAAGGCGAGCTCAAACCAGGCCAGAAAATACCATCCGAGAACGAATTATGCGAAATGTACAACATCAGCCGCATCACCGTCCGCCAGGCATTGAGCGATCTGGCTCTACGGGGAAAAGTGATCAGGGTAAAGGGTAAGGGAACTTTCATCCCAAAATTCTCCGCCCGAAAACCTTTTGATGGCTTGTCCGGGTTTTCCAATGAGATCAAATATACACATCAAACGCAAGTCACCAGCAAGATCATCTCGTTTGAAGCCACAATGCCAACGGCAGAAACCGCTCAAATGCTTGGATTATCTGAAGGCAAGGCAGTTATAAGGCTGGAACGTGCCCGATATCTGGAAAACATTGGCATCAGCGGAGTTGACCTTCGATTTCTACCTTTCAACCGGTTTCATGGATTGCTGGAAGAGGACCTTGAGAACAATTCTCTCTATAATATTCTGCGGTCGAAATACAATACATTCCCTTCCAGGGCGATTCATGAGGTCAGCGGCATGGCCTGCCCCGCATGTTACGCCGATATTCTTGAATTGACTGCTGGTGAGCCAATCTCTCATTTCAAGGATGTTGTCTACGACCAGAACAATATTCCATTCGAATTTGGAGAAAATTTTTATCGTATCGACCGCTACAATTACCGGATTGAGATCTCCAAGACCAATCAGTCGTTCGTTTAGAGTAGGTTAAGAGAATAATTTATATTTAATAGTGTTAATATTTTTACATGTCATCATTACAATCACTCATAAATAGCCCGCTGGGCATTGGATTAATTTTGGGCATCGGCAAAGCCCTACCCCCGCGTTGGGGATTCAAGCTGGCTGACCGGATGGGAACAAGGCTGGCTGAGATGAAAGATTCACCCATGGTCAGAGCGACCCGCGCCAATTTGTGGATCGCTACTGGTAAGAAATTATCCTCGCGGGAATTGGACGAATTGGTGCTCGATAACCTTCAATTCACAGCAAATTCGCTCTACGATTTTTATCATCACATCAACGATCATGACGTTATCAGAAAACGTGTCACGCTCAGCCCAAAATTGCGCGAGTATCTGGAAACCAGAATCGGTAAAAACGAAGGGACTATCATGCTCGCCCCGCACCTCAGCAACTTTGACTTGGGCGGACGGGCGATCGCGCTCAACGGCTACGATGTACTCGCGCTTTCCTATCCCTTGCCCCCCGGCGGCTACCAATGGCAGAACCAATTGCGCCGCGATGCGGGTATCAATATCAAACCCATGTCGGTTCAAACATTGCGGGAAAGCAAGGATCGCCTTAAAAATGGCGGCGCCATTCTTACCGGACTTGAACGCCCGCTGCCGGAAACCAATTACTACCCCAGGTTTTTCGGCCATCCCGCGCCCGTGCCAGTGAGCTATGTTCGGCTGGCGCTGCAAACCAAGTCGGCTGTCTTTGTGGTCGCATGCACCGGCACTCCCCAGACAGATTACAAGCTTGAATGCTCAGATTTGATCTATTTGAAGCCGGATGATGACCCGGTCAAAGAGATAGAGAAAAACGCGGAATTGGTGCTCAAAGCGGCCGAGCCATTCATCCGTGATAATCCGGAGCAATGGTCAATGACCTATCCGGTCTGGCCGTTCGCGCTGGATGAGATGCCCAAATAATCGATACGAAAGTACAATATTACTTATGGGAAAAAAGAAAAAAGAACATCGAAAGATTGAGAAGCACCGTCGCGTCAATGACATCCTGCTTGGTCCGATCGAAAGGCCGGCAATTCAATGGTTGGTGGAGCGCATGCCGCACTGGGTCACTCCTGACCATCTGACTTTTTTGGGTTTATCGGCTGCCTTCCTGATTGGTACAAGTTATTATCTAACCACATTCGACAAAAACTTTTTGTGGCTGGCCAACCTGGGGTTTTTCCTCAATTGGTTTGGCGACAGTCTGGACGGAAATCTCGCCCGTTTTCGCAAAATCGAACGGCCTCGGTACGGTTTCTACATCGACCATACTATCGACACGGTCAGCGAGATGGCCATTTTTATCGGGATTGGACTGTCACCCTATGTGGACCTGACGCTGGCGCTGCTGGCTTTGATCGGCTACCTGTGCATGGCCAACCTGGTCTATATCACCACCTCGGTCAAAGGCGTTTTCAAGATCTCTTATGGCAAACTCGGGCCAACTGAAATTCGCGTGATCGCCATGATCTCCAACGCGGTTGTATTCTTCCTGGGTAATCCGCAGTTGTCGCTGCCGGTGATCAACACCAATGTGTCTTTATACAACCTGATAATGATTTGCATCATTTTCCTGTTGGCGTTCTTTTTCACATATACTGTGATCACCCAAGCCATCAAGTTTGAGCGCAAAGACCGGAAAAAGTGGTTGAAGAAGCTTCAGGCAGCTGAAAAATCCGAATAAACAAGTATTAGTAAATAAACCATACAACCAATTTGTTATATAATTGGATGGTTTAACCCGGAATTTTTTAATCAGGAGAATGAAATGATCGTAACCACGAAAAAATTATTTGAAGCCGCTTACGGCAAATACGCCATCGGCGCCTATAACATTAACAACATGGAACAGGCGATGGGTCTTTTCCGCGGCAACCTGGACAGCCAGGCGCCATTCATCATTCAGATCAGCAAAGGCGCGCGCTCTTACACCCACAAACTCATGCTGGAAGGCATGATCCGCTCTGCCAACGACATCTTCCCGGATGCGATCTTCGCTGTTCACCTTGACCATGGCGATGAAGAAGCCTGCTACGACTGCATCGAGAGTGGTTTCTACAGTTCTGTCATGATCGATGCTTCGCACGAACCTTTTGAGAAGAACATCGAGATTACCAAAAAAATCGTTGAAGCCGCCCATGCCAAAGGCATCGTGGTTGAAGCCGAACTTGGACAATTAGGCGGCGTTGAAGAGCACGTCAGCGTTTCAGAGGAGAAAGCCAAACTCACCGATCCCGATCAAGCCAGGGAATTTGTTGAAAAAACAGGCTGCGATTCGCTGGCTGTCGCCATCGGCACCAGCCATGGCGCATTCAAATTCTCGGGTTCCCAGTCGCTTCACTTTGATGTGCTGGAAGCCATCCAGAAAAATCTGCCGAATTTCCCGCTGGTCATGCACGGCTCAAGCTCGGTCCCGCAGGAAGAAGTTGAACGCATCAACAATGCCGGCGGCAAGATCCTCGGTGCCAAAGGTGTGGATGCCACCCAATTCAAAAAAGCCGCAACGCTTGGTGTAACCAAAATCAATATTGATACCGACGGCCGGCTGGTTTGGACGCGCGTCCACCGCGAATTCTTCCGCGATCATCCCGAAGGGTTTGACCTGCGCAGCCCCGGCAAGGTTTTCATTGCCGAATACGCCAAGTTCATTGTCGAAAAGAGCAATTACCTCGGCAGCGCCAACCAATTGGCGGAAGTGCGCAAACTGGTATCTTAGCCTAAGAAACAAACTTACACAAAGATCCGGTCTGCCTCCCCGCTGCCGGATCTTTTTTTATGGTGATACCATAGTGCGTATAATACAATCATAAAAAAATGGAAGAAAATTACATCATGGAAAAGAAAAACTACCTCATTGATATGGATGGCGTCTTGGTCAGTGGAAAGACACAGATCCCCGGCGCCGATAAATTTATTGAAAAACTAAAAAGCAAGGGCATCAAATTCCTTGTTCTAACCAATAATTCGATCTACACCCCCATCGACCTGGCGCATCGATTAAAAACCAGCGGCATTAATGTTGAAGCCGAGCAGATCTTCACTTCGGCCATGGCCACAGCCGCTTTCATGAAGGCGCAGAAACCTAATGGCAGCGCGTTTGTGATCGGAGAAAGCGGATTAAACGTTGCCATTCACAACGCCGGTTTCATTCAGACAACCGAATCGCCAGACTTTGTTGTCCTGGGCGAGACCTATGACTACAACTTTCATCAGGTAACCAAGGCCGTTCGGCTGATCATGGATGGCGCGTCGTTTTTGGCAACCAACCCTGATCCCACCGGGCCTTCAGAGGCTGGCATTGTCCCGGCCTGTGGAGCCATGGCGTCCTTGATCGAAAAAGCCAGCGGCAAATCAGCGTTCTTCTGCGGCAAACCTAATCCTTTTATGATGCGTTCCGCGCTGAACTACCTGGGCGTACACTCCGAACAAACCGTGATGGTGGGCGACCGCATGGATACAGATATCGTCGCTGGTCTGCAAAGCGGTATGGAAACCATCCTGGTGCTGTCTGGTGTGACTGATAAACAAACTATCCAGCAATTCCCTTTTCGCCCCTATAGAACGCTGGATTCTGTGGCGAAAATTGAAGTGGACTAAATTCAGCTTATCCAGTAGAGTCCGTGCGCAATCCGCACGGGCTTTTTGGTTAACTGTATATAATCAGCGGAAATGGACAGGAAAAAAAGCCCGATGTACACCATTGAATTTCAGCCTTCAGGGTTACGCCTGATATTGGATGAACCTGTCACCCTGCTGGATGCCGCCAGACAGGCAGGCGTGCTGCTGCGGGCTGACTGCGGAGGGAAAGGGATTTGCGGAAAATGCAAAGTTCAGCTGATGTCAAACCTGCCGGAGTACCCGCCCTCCAAAACTGATCAAACCCATATCGAACAGCCAGCGTTATCCAATGGATATCGGCTCGCATGCGAAACCGTGGTTAGAGATAATTTGAAGGTGTTTGTACCGTTGGAGTCAGCCATCATAGGCCAGGTGCTGCAGGTCGATGGCCGCCAACGACACAC
>CAYPAG010000032.1:6472-16112 GCA_964408645.1 uncultured Pelolinea sp.
GCCGCCCGGGGTGTCCCCAACCCGCAAATTGCTTATGGTGAAGATATCATGGCGCGCATCGCCTATGCGCAGAATTCAATAAGCAAATCGAAACTCCTTCAATCTGTGTTGATGAATGCGATCAATGCATCGGCGGCTTTGCTGACAAGCGAGATCGGAGCGAAAACCAGCCAGATCGCCGATATCTGTCTGGTGGGCAATACCGCCATGCATCACCTGCTCCTCAACCTGCCGATCGAAAACCTGGCGACCTCCCCCTTTGTCCCCGTCTCTTCAGATCCTGCCTACCCGTCAGCAGCCGAGCTTGGATTGATCGCCATGCCCGGATGCCGGGTCTATTCACCGCCTGTCATCGCTGGTTTTGTGGGATCAGATCACCTGGCTTTTCTGCTGGCCGAGAATTTTGGCGAGGACGAAAAAATCAGACTGGGAATTGACATCGGCACCAATACAGAGATTGCTCTTCAAAAGGGAAGCGAAATCGTCAGCGTGTCCACCGCCTCCGGTCCGGCATTTGAAGGCGCGCACATCCGCTTTGGCATGCGCGCCGCCCCTGGCGCGATCGAGCATGTCATTCTCAATCAGGATGGAAAAGCGAAAATTCAGGTAATCGGCAATCAGTCCCCAATTGGCATCTGCGGTTCCGGCATCCTGGATGCCGTTGCCGAGATGCGCCGTATAGGGATGCTGAACAATCGCAGCCGAATTAGCAAAGATTTTCCCGGTGTTGAGACCGCCGAGGATGGCAAACCGTTTATCCAACTTGCATCTGGCAAAAATTCAGTGTCTTTATCCCAAACGGATGTGGACCAGATTCTGTTGGCTAAGGGCGCGATCCGGGCTGGTATAGATGTGTTGATGGATCATCTGAACATATCTGCTCAGGAAATCGATGAGGTGGTGATCGCCGGGGCCTTTGGCACCTTCATGCTGCCCGAGCAGGCCATGCGCATCGGCATGTTGCCTCAAATTCGCTTGGAAAAAATACACGCGGTAGGCAACGCGGCCGGCGCAGGCGCGCGCATGATGCTGGCTTCAATGGCATCTCGCGATAAAGCCGAAGGCTTAGCGAAGAGCATCCGCTATCTTGAACTGACTGTTTATCCTGAGTTCCCCCTGTTTTATGCCAGGGGAATTCAGGCATAAATTTATCTATCAGGTTTTGGAATTGATCTGTTCATGCGGTTTTGACGCGTACAAACACCGGATACGATGGTTTTCTTGTGATTCTCAATGCGCCTTAATTGATCGCCTGTGCCAATTTTCTCTGCAACAGAGCAATTTACTTGAACAGGGGAATTACAAATAGACCAATCGTAATCACTGTTATCAAAAGAGTTAAAGAGAGTGTCAATATGTTTTGACTTTTCTTATTCACCCAACGGCCAAGCAATTCGGGATCATTTGCTAATTTCAACAACAAGATCAAGAGAACGGGAAGTAATACCGCGTTCATCGATTGGGAAAGCCACATTAGCGGGAAAAGCGGAATTCCGGGAATTAATACAACCAAAACGCCAATGAAAACTACCGCAAGATACAGGCCGTAAAAAACTGGCGCTTCCTTTCGGCTATTATCCAACCCTCGTTCCCAGCCAAATGCTTCAGTAATCGCGTAGACAGTTGATAAAGGCAGCACCATCGCTGCCAAAATAGAGGCCCCCATCAACCCGGTCGTGAATAATATTTTTGACCAGGCGCCTGCCATTGGCGCCAAAGCCATGGCCGCCTGTTCAGCTTCCTCTACCTGTATTCCGTTGCGATAAAGCACCGCTCCAGTACAAATGATAATAAACGCGGAGATGATATTTCCCCAAATTGCTCCAAAAACTACATCTGTTTTGGTCAATTTAAAATCTTTCTCATCTATGCCTTTGTCCACGACCGACGCCTGCATGTAAAAAATTCCCCACGGGGTGATTGTCGTCCCAATCGTCGCTAATACCGCAAAGATATAATCGCGCTCCAGAATAATCCTGGGGGTAATCGCCGCTCTGGCGATCTCTCCCCAATCTGGTTTAATGATGAAAGCAGTGATCAAATAACTCAATGCGGCAAGACAGAGAACCAATAAAAATTTCTCAACCTTGTTGTATGAACCGCGCAGAACAAGAAAAGCGATGAAAAATGCCACAACTGGAACGGCAAAATATCTGCTGACACCCAATAGCTCCGCTCCTGCGGCGATACCGGCAAATTGCGCGACGGTTGTGCCTAGATTCGCAACTAAAAGGCAAAGCATTGCGAACAATGTGACTTTTACGCCAAACCTTTCACGGATCAGATCGGCTGTCCCTTTTCCCGTTATGGCTCCCAATCTTGCAGCTGTTTCCTGGACAATCACTTCGCCAAATGTGACCAGAATTAATAACCAAAGGAAATTGTACCCATACCGCGATCCTGCCATCGAATAGGTCGCTATTCCCGGCGCGTCATTATCAGCCGATGCTGTGATCAATCCCGGCCCAAAAACCGCAAGGAATAATCCGATTCTTTTTATAAAATTGATTCGATTTACTTTTTCCATCTAATCTAGAAAAACCTTGGCAGTCGTTTCTTATAAGCAGTTGGAAGCACAGTATCAATTGCGTCATCCAATGTAACAATACCCAACATTCTTCCTGTATCGGACTCAACCACAGGAATCGAAAGGAGGTCATATTTGGCAATCAGGTATGCAACTTCGTCCTGGCTGTCTGACGGAATGACTTTTACCGGGTCGGGATTCATTAAGTTATCCACGTTCATGTCCGGTTCAGCCATCACAAGATCACGCAGATAAATTACGCCCAACAATATCTCATTCTGATCCAGGACGTAGATATAGTACATATCTTCAACATCCTGTGCATCTTCGCTTTGTCGTAAATAATCCATTGCCTGGATCGCAGTCAATCCCTCAGGTATCCATCCAAAATCGGTGGTCATGATGCCACCGGCAGAATCCGGAGGGTAATCCAACAGCGAACGCACATCTTCCGCCTCATCCTCTTCCATTAACGCAAGTAATGTCCGGCTCTCCTCAGCAGGAAGGTCCGCCAAGAGGTCGGCCACTTCATCCGGTTCCATTTCTTCCAAAATATCAGCCGCTCTTTCTGAATCCATATTGGAAAGCACTTCAATTTGAGTTTTCAAAGGGCTCTCTTCCAGAGTATCAGCAACAATTTCATTATCCATATTTTCCATTAATGATTGACCAGACGCGCGGTCTAGGTCATCAAGAATCGCTGCGATATCAGCGGGCGGCAATTTGCTGATCATTTCCTTGGATTTGACCAGTCTCAAAGGGTCTTTCTCCTCGATGTGAACCACATCATTCCACGCAATCACCGATTTTTCTGAGGGCTGACCAAGTATCCTCATGATTTTTAATATCAGTTTTTCCAAACCCAAACGGCGAAGCAATCCCAGATTTCCAACATCAACCCCGGTTAAGACATATTCTTTTTTGTTGAAAGCAACCTGAATATCATTTACGCGCACGACGCGCCTGCCTTCAACATCGACGATTTGATGATCCAAAATTTGCTTGTTTAGATACAGCTCATCCCCTCTTGGTTGAAATAAATTCAGATGGGACTGCGGAATATTCAGAGCAATCCCGGGAAAAAGGGTGCCAATTTGATCCGCAGCGATCAGCAAAAACCGGCCGTCGGTGTGCTTTACCTGTATGGACACAACCGGAGGAAATACCCTGGTTGATCTCCCAACAAGCAAATCTGTGCATGTTCCTACTTTTGCACCATACGCATCATAAACATCTTTTCCGATGATTTCACTGATATAGATCATTTTCTCAAGTCTCCAATAGCTACAACCAATCCATTTTCTTGAACAACAAAGCTGCCAAGCCCATCACGCCCATAGAAAGCGCGGCGATGACCACATATCCCAAATTACTGCCCTGCAAGGGCAGGGCCAAATTCATGCCGTAAAAGCTTGAAATGAGCGTCGGCAGGCTGAGAATGATGGTCACTGAGGTCAGCAGTTTGATCACCTGGTTCTGATTATTGGAGATGATTGAGGCAAATGCGTCCATCATCTGGCTGAGCAGGTTGCCGGCAATACTGGTCATTTCAATCGCCTGCTGGTTCTCCGTGATCACATCATCCAGCAAGTCAGCATCTTCTGGATAAGTGGCAAAAAACCGCGAGCGCTGAAGTCTCTCGAAAACCAGTTCATTGGATTTCAAAGCGGTCGAAAGCAATTCAAGGCTCTTCTGATACTTGAGCAGTTCAAGCACTTCCTTATTTTGGATGGATTTATGCAGTTCATCTTCAATCAAATCCACTTTTTTGTTGATCACCCGCACAGCCGCGAGGTATTGATTGGCGATTGCCAGCAAAATCTGCAAAATGAAGCGATTGCGTTTGGTTGTCGTGAAATATTGGCCCGATTTGGCAATCTGCTGTTTCAGAAAAGGAATCTCATATTTGCAGATTGTGATGATGTAATCGTAGCAGAGGATGATTCCCAATGGGACGGTCGTATACGGAATATCCTCTGTATCGCCTTGGTAATAAGGAATTCGCAGCAGCAGCAAAGTCGTGCCCGCTTCTTTCTCGGTGCGCGGACGTTCGTCTTGATCCAGCGAATAAGTAACAAAATCCAAGGGAATCCCCAGCCCATAGATCTCTTCGATCTCCAATGGAGATGGGTTAACAATATTGATCCAGGCGCCATCCGCCACCTGGGGCAGCTTGCTCAGCCGATTTTCGGCAGTCTTTAAGATTGTGATCATCGCTTCCTCCGTTTCTTTTGAAGCTGATCCTTAAACTGAAAACCCTCGGCTCTGATCCTTGTGGATATGCGCCGAGGGTTAGACCGCCGTTACTTCAACTACGGTTTAAGCCGGATAACCTCCCGGTGATGCATATTTAAAAGGACGCAGAGCAGAGCTACGTTTAGGTCCAGGATCCAAATCTAATGATTTTTCTTCGTTCATTTCTACTCTTTCCAAGATAGAGTTTACACCGAAATAACAGGCCTAGTCAAGTCTTTTGATTATTTTGGCTCACCCAGGCTGGACACCTTGCCCAGCATGGTGACACTCTGTTTGATTCGTGGGGAACCATAATATTCAACACTCCCGACCCCGGCAATGGTCACATCCAGCTCATCGGTCACCCATAATTGCGCAGAACCCACCCCGCTGAGCACGACTTTGGCGATTTTTGATTTAAGTTGGTGCCCGCTGAAGTTGCCCGCGCCGGCTAAAACAACACTCTGTTCTTTCACCTCGCCCTCCACGCGGATCTTTCCCGCGCCGGGGATCTCGGTTTCAAGCCGGTCGGCTTTCAGCCCATCAACTTTCACATTGGACGCGCCGACCAATCTCAAACCCAATTCGTCGGTTTTGATCCCTGAAACTTCAATATCCGCCGCGCCGGCAACCTCTAAATCCTTGAGGTTCTTGGCAACAATTGTTATACGGATGTCGTGAGAAGAAAGAAAATCAAATCCGGCGCTCAATTTTTCAACCCAATCGCGGCCGATATCGATCACCAATTTTCCATCAGTGACATTGGTGGTGATGCGGCTGATGGCGATGTCATCTCCCTCCAGGGTGACTTCCTGTTTCTTTCCCTGCGAGATGACCAATTTGCCAATCCCGCGCATGCTGATGCGGTCGAATTCACCTAATTCTCGAATTTCAGTTTTTCTGTCTGCCATGGTTTTCTCCTTTTACTCTTATAAGTAATATACGAGTTGCCTTCAAGAAAGTTGCTTCTAACAAAAACAGGCACGGTAGTAACACCGTGCCTGTGACACAAAGTTATTCTTTGAACTCAAAAAATAAACAAAAGAATTTGCAAAAACTAAAGACCTCTCAACACCGCGCCGATGCCCGCGCCAGCCAACCCAAAGATTCCCAGGATCGCGCCTGCGATCATCGTCACCACCAAGGTGACAACCCAGCCGATGATCACTGTTCCAATGGTTTGGGGCCATTCAAGGTCCAGCGCTTCCTTTGCTGCGATGAACCAGGAAATCAATCCAGCGATCGCAGCCAGGAATGAGATTGGCCCGGTGACGCAGGTTAAAGCCGGACCGAGTAGTGCGAGAATTCCCAGGAATCCAACCACGTTCCACACATAAGCTAACCCAAGAACGCGCACCATTTCCTCAAATGAAGTCTCCGCATTAAAGAAGGTTTTTCCTGCCCAGCTGATCACAAAAGCGCCCAGCGCAAAGCCGGCGACGGCGAAGATCGCGCCGCCGAATGCCCCGAGGATCCATGGGCCGCTTGATAACCCTGAAGAATCTGCCGCCCCTGCCGCAATTGCCGAGGATCCCAGACTGCTCAAGAGAGCCACGACTGCTACGATCATCCATGCAGTTGGGGTGAAGGAAGTGTCATTTTCCACTTCCTGATAAACCTCTTTTCTAAAAGTAAACGCGCCGATAATTTTTTCCATCATAATAACCTCCAGAATTAATTGAATTATAAAAAATATAACCCAATCGCATGGTTAAAACTACATGGATAAAGAGAATTGACAAATCATTAACAAACCAATTACACTGAAAAAGCGTATAAATACTAAACACTTTGACAGGAGCAGATACATGCGAAAATTCATAGCCATCATCCTGGCGGTTATCCTCGTCATTCCGATGCTGCTTGCCGCGCAGGCGCTGGCCAGTGTCAGCAGTTTCATCATGGACAGGCAGTTTTATATTGACACATTGGATAACGAGCAGGTTTACGAAACCTTGATTTCCGGCACATTGATCCCCGGCTTCCTTAATAACGGACTGGCATTACCGGAAGGAATTGATGTTACTCAATTGGCGTCGGTCTTCGAATCCGTACTTGATCAGGACTATCTCAGATCCCAGGTATCCAATTTTGTGGGTAATGCCTTCGATTACATCCAGGGAAAGCAGGAAACTTTTGTACCCATGGTTGACCTGGTTCCGTTGAAATCAGCGCTGGCAGGTGAAAAGCAGAATGATTTTTTATTGGCTTTAGCTCAGTCGCTGCCTGACTGTGAACCCGGCCAAATCCCGGGGATTGGCGGATCAGAATTTTCCGCGTGTAAACCTCAAGGCGTGTCAATAGATGCATTGGCAAATGATTATCTCAAACCGATTTTGCCCCTGACTTTAGCTCAAATCCCGGACCAGGTGCTCCTGGTGGAAAATTGGGAAGAATTGCAGAGTTACCGCAATTACCAATCTTTTATCCCGGGCATGGCCGTGCCAGCCAGCTTGCTTCTGAGCGGCATCGCCTTCATCCTCATCGCCTTGTCGCTCTGGTATCTCTCTGCGCTCATCGCCGATGATGCCTGGCGCAACCGGCTGCAGTGGCTGGGCTGGATGCTGATGATCCCTTCTACGGTGATCTTCCTGACAGGGGTAGCCGCTGCCAGCAACATCCCCGTTTTCTGGGCGAATTACGGTCTGGATCGCGCCAACTTCAATGGATTGCCTTTCTTCGGCCCGGGCCTGAGGGAAGCGCTGCGCGCCATCATCCGCGCTGCCATTCCGCGTGTCTCCACATCATTCCTGATGGTCGGAGGTATCAGCGGCGCTTTGGCATTGGGGTTGATCTTCTGGGGATTGATGACCAGTAAACCCACCCCAAAATAAAAGCATTTTGGGAGACTGGACGGATGCCATGATCTGGCTCCGCCCCGTTTTTTTTACCCGGTCAATACTTTTTCATTCTTCCGGTTGTCGAGCAGAACAAATTCATTCAGCGGCAAGCCGTGTTTCTTCTGGAGCAGCGCGCATTTTACCTTGAACAGGAAGAAGATTTGGCGCTGTTCATTAACCAGGCTCTCAAAATTTGCCTGGCCTTTCGAGATCACCATATCTGCCGAATAAAATAACGCCTTGAATTCTTCCGAACAGCTGGGGAGGTGCGTGCCGCCCACTGGCGATCCATTTTTCACAATTTGCGCGACCTGGTCAATGCCAGAGGCAATCGCGTCTTCAAACAAGGCATCATTTATTGTTGGCTCGCTCTTAACCGCGTAATAATATTGCTTGTCCAATTGCTCCATTAATAGCCGGTCAAAAACCGTCTCTCCGGCGTTATCCCCAAGTATCAAAACCGTTTTCGCATTTTCAATTGATGAAGAGAATTCATCAAAATGAAAAATGGATTTCTCTGCGTTAAGCACCTGCTGAACCGCCAATTCAATATCATGACTGTTGGATGGGCCGAAATCGATCACATTACCCGCGATGCATAATTCCACAGCGGTCTTCAAAGGATCATCAGCTTCTCGGACAAGACTCTTCAAATAAGGATAGAGTTCAAGCGCTTTGGCAATACTTACGGCTTTGACTTGTTTGTAGGGATCGTCATGATTGGTCAGTTTTTTAAGTTCTTTCTGAATATGAAAACCAACCCCATCCGGCAAGTCCTCTTCTATTCCTCGAATAAGGATCTGCATTACGCTTTTTAGGACATTCTGCTTGGTGGCTTCATCCGCACCAATGAAGTTACAGACATCCAGGGCTTGACGCATACGACAGAGTACACACTCGCTATCAACAGCCATTAAATCTCCTCCAAGAAAATTTTCAATGGATTAGTGTATCACTTTGAAAATAAAAAATGCGCCTGAAGTACCAGGCGCATTAATGATCAATGCTTTTTATTGTTATTTCTGCTTACGAATCAGGACAAATGCCAAAACACCCGCACCCACCGCGATCAACAAGACCGGACCCACCAGGTTGTTCAAGTCGCCAAAAATAAGCACCATCAGCGCGACGGCCAGTAAAGCGCCAGCCGGGAAGATTGCCCACGAAGTGGAATAACGCTCCCGCATCAGCCACAGGATGCCGAAGGTCGCCGCCAAACCAAGGTTCATCAGCGCGCCCATCAAAGTGCCGGTTGGGATTCCGGCAATGGAAAGGTTCAGTCGCTCAACCATAAGAATCAGCAGAACGCTGGTAAACACTCCCGCGGGGATCAACGCCCACCAGTTCTTCTTTGCCAGGAAAAAGACAACATAAAAGGGTAGAGCGAGCAAAGCAATGATCAGGATATCAAAAATGCGGCCGGGCACAAAGAGCTCCATCAGAGGGATGAGCCCCACCAGTGAGAGCACACCAAAGGGGATCAACGCCCAGCGGCGGGTTTTATTCATCAGATAGACCGCCAGGAAAGGCAAACCAATGCCAAAAAGCACCATCGCGCCGATCAAGTTGTCATTCACCCGTGATTCCAGAAAGATCACAGAAGTCAACACCAGCATCGCCCAAGCAGGGATAAGCGCCCAACGGCGATTTTGAGGATCCAACGCGTACGCCACAATAAACGGCGCGGCAATGCTTATGAAGATCGGCGCGCCGGAAAGCGCTTCGCCCAGCGTGGTACCGGAAGAAAAGATCATCATAGAGATGCTTCCCAATATCAATGCCGGGAAAAGCCAGCCCCAATGCTCAATTCCATTGAGGAAATAGGTGAGCAAAAAGAAAGAAGCCAACACAGCGAAGACCCCTGCCCAAACCGATGCCGAGAACATATCAAAATCAATCATTCCGGCTTCCCTCAGCATAAAAACTGCGCCTGCCGCGACCAACACAAGCCCCCAGAAAAAACTCATTAAGCGTGATTTCATGATTTCCTCCAGTCAGATTCAACTTGATATACGCTTGATAGCCTTTTAGGTTTTGC
>CAYPAG010000033.1:0-15790 GCA_964408645.1 uncultured Pelolinea sp.
GTCTCGTTGATCTTTTCCTCGGTGAATCGCTGCGCTGGCCCTGAAATCGTCAACGCTGCGCTGATCCGGCCGTATTGGTCAAATATCGGCGCGGCCACACCGGCAGCTTCCAATATCCACTCGCCCTTACTGATCGCGTATCCGCGCTTGCGGATCCGGTTCAAATCAGAGCGGAGTTCTTCCATATCCGTAATGGTTCGGCGCGTCATCGGCACCATCTCAGTCGCAGCCAGGATCTCTTCGCGCCGCTCCTCCGGTAAAAAAGCGAGGAAAACCTTTCCTGCGGAGCCGGCATAAAGCGGGATGCGCCGGCCGATGCGCGCCACGATGCGAACTGTTTCAGGGCTTTCCAGTCGTTCAACGCAAACACGCTCATTGCCTTCCAGCACATACAAGCTGATTGTCTCTCGAGTTTCTTCCTGAAGCCGCACCATGATGGGCAAGGAAATGGAGCGGATATCCGACGTTACCGTATATATTCCAGCCCAAGCCAGCACTTTCGCGCCCATCATGTAGGAAAGTGTTTCCGGATCCTGGTTCAACAAACCCAGTGTTTTCATATTAGCCATCAACCGCCCGGCTGTGCTATGGGAAAGCCCGGTCTTGCGGGCGGCTTCGCGCACGCCCAGCACCGGCGCCTCCAAACTGAAGGAGTCCAGAATATCCACGATCCGTTCCAAAGATTGGTTTTTCTCGCTCATTTTCATATTGTCCCATATTTCGGGACAGTGTCCCATTAATAATGGTAAGATTTTACGCATTTCCGGCAAATTGTCAAGTGATTTTCAGGGAACCGGGAATGTTAAAATAATCCAACAATTCTCGTAAATCAGGAATAATTCATGACGACTTCAACGATTACAATCCCAGCCATCCCCGGCGACGGCATTGGCGCCGAGATCATGACCGCCGCCCGGCGCGTGATTGACGCCGCGGTCACCCGGTCATCCCGAGGGGAAAAACACATTATTTGGAAAGAATTTCCGGCTGGCAAAAAGGGACTGGAAGAGACCGGTGCTGCCCTGCCCGATGAAACCCTGCAAGCGTTGAAGGATTTCAAGATTAGCCTCAAAGGGCCTCTCACCACACCAGTAGGCGGGGGCTTTCGCTCCCTCAATGTCCAACTACGTCAGGCACTAGACTTATATGTTTGCCTGCGCCACGCCCGTTGGTTTGAAGGGCTGCCCTCTCCTCATCGTGATCCATCCGGGATAGATATCACCATTTTCCGTGAAAACACCGAGGACATTTACACCGGCATTGAATATCAAGCCGGATCCGAAGAAAACCGCCATTGGATGGATGCCTTTAAAGCCAGTCATTCGCAGGACTTCGCCCGGCTACCCCATCCGGAAGAATGCGGCATCGGCATCAAACCCGTATCAAGGATAGGCAGCCAGCGCCTGGTGCGCGCAGCCATCCAATGGTCGCTGGCCAATCATAAGCGCCGCCTGACCCTCGCGCATAAAGGCAATATCATGAAGTATACCGAAGGCGCGTTCCGAAATTGGGGATACGACCTGGCTGAATCTGATTTCGCGGGCAAAGCATTCACTCAGCGCCAGGTGAAATCCATCCAAAAAGACCAAGGTGATGAAGCCGCCGAATTGTACAAAAAGGTCGCATTCGAAAAAGGTCAGCTCTTGGTTGATGATGTGATCGCTGATGTAGTCTTTGAACAGCTGATCACCCGCCCGCAGCAGTTCGATGTAATAGCCACCACCAATCTCAACGGAGATTATCTTTCAGACGCGGCTGCAGCGCTTTCGGGCGGCGTGGGCATCTCGCCCGGAGCCAATATTAATTTTGAAGCCGGCATCGGCGTGTTTGAAGCCAACCACGGCTCAGCGGATGATATTGCCGGCAAGAATATCGCCAATCCAAGTTCACTGATCCTTTCCGGCGAGATGATGCTGAGATACATCGGCTGGGGTGATGAAGCAGACCTTCTGCGTCACGCGGTTGAAGAAACCATCCGATCCAAACGCGTCACCCGCGATCTGGCAAAGCAGGTCCAGAATCCGCAGACATTGGGAACTCAAGAATTCGCGGACGCGATTATTTCAAATTTGTAATACCAACCAGGAGAGGCAATGACAACCAATTATTCAGACACGCGATCCACCCTCAATATTGCAGGCAAATCCTTTGAATATTTCAGTCTGCCGAAATTATCATCGCTGGTTGGTAAAGATCTTTACCGCCTGCCTTTTTCTTTGCGGATCCTCCTGGAAGGCTGCCTGCGCAATCTCGGCCAGAGTGGTTTTGAACCCGCTTCGATTGACGCCCTGATTGATTGGCAGCCGCAATCCAACAGCGAGCGAGCGGCCATTCCATTGATGCCCGCCCGCATCCTTCTGCAGGATTTTACCGGTGTACCGGTGCTCAATGATCTGGCCGGCCTGCGAGCAGAGCTCGCCCGGCGCGGCAAGCAGGTATCACGCGCCAACCCGTTGATCCCCGCGGATCTGGTGATCGATCACTCCGTCACGGTGGAATCTTTTGGATGCCCGGAATCGCGCCAAATCAACGAAAACCTGGAGTTCGACCTCAATTTTGAACGCTACCAATTCCTTAAATGGAGCGAAAAAGCGTTTGATAACCTGCGCGTGCTGCCGCCCGGATTAGGTATCTGCCATCAGGTGAACCTGGAGTACCTCGGCCAGGTGGCCTTTGTTGATGAGTCCAGCCCAAAACCGCGCGTCTATCCTGACAGCGTGCTTGGCACAGACTCCCACACGCCCATGATCAATGGATTGGGTGTCCTGGGCTGGGGCGTCGGAGGTATTGAAGCGCTGGCAGCCATGCTCGGTTATGCCAGCGAGTTTCCTATCCCGGATGTGATCGGGATTAAACTCAGCGGCCGGCTTAATGATGGCGTTACCCCCACCGATCTCACACTCAATTTCACCAGCCGCATGCGTGAGCTGGGTGTCGTGGGAAAATTTGTTGAGGTGTATGGTGACGGGCTCGACCATCTGCCGGTGGAAACGCGCGCCATGATCGCCAATATGTCACCCGAATCCGGCGCCACCGCCACATATTTCCCGGTGGACGATCAGACTCTGGATTACCTGCGCTGCACCGGCAGGGACGCCTCACAGGTAGAGCTGGTGAAAGCCTATTTCAAAGCCCAATCGCTGTTCCGTGAGTCCGGCTCCCCCCAGCCGGAATTCAGCCGCATGATTGAAATAGATTTGTCGCAGATCACCCCCACCATTGCCGGCCCCAAGCGCCCGCAGGATGTGATCCGCCTGACCACCGTCAAAGCCGAGTTTGAACAAATGCTGACTGCCGAGAAAGGTCTCCGCGGTTACGGTCCCAAACCTCAGGCCAAAGATCAAGTATTCAATTTCACGGTTGATGGCAGCCAGTTGCAAGTGCCCCAGGGCGCGGTGTTGATCGCCGCCATTACATCCTGCACCAACACCTCCGACCCAAGCGTGATGATCGCCGCGGGATTGCTGGCACGCAACGCGGCCGCCAAAGGCCTGGCGCCCAAACCCTGGGTGAAGACCAGCTTCGCACCCGGCTCCCGCGCGGTGGATATCTATTTAAATAAATCCGGCCTGATGGGAGATCTCGACCAAATGGGGTTTTCCATCGTCGGCTATGGCTGCACCACCTGCATCGGCAACTCCGGCCCGATCGACGCCGCTCTCAGCCGGCTGGTCAGGGAGGAAGGGCTGGTTGGCACCGCTGTGCTGTCCGGCAATCGCAACTTTGAAGGCCGCATTCACCCGGATGCCCGCGCCAGTTTCCTGGCATCACCGCCGCTGGTGGTGGCATTCGCGCTGGCCGGCCGCGCCGGATTTGATTTTGACAATGAGCCATTGGGTTTTGACACAGAGGATCATCCGGTTTTCCTGCGCGATATCTACCCGTCCAACGCAGAAATACAACAGGTGATTGACGAGCACATCACCCCCTTGATTTATGAGGAGAATTACAGCGATTTGTATGAGGGCAATCCGCGCTGGAACACGATGGAGATTCCCGAGGGCGAGATATTCCCCTGGTCCGATACTTCCACCATGATCCTGGAACCCGGCTTCCTGTTCCGATCCACTTTCAATACATTGGAGGATATCCAGCATGCCCGCGCGCTGGCCGTGCTGGGCGATTCGATCACCACGGACCATATCTCGCCCGCCGGCCGCATCGCCCCGGATATCCTCGCTGGTCAATATCTGCGTAGTCTGGGTGTTCAACCGCCGGATTTCATCTCCTTTGGCGCACGCCGCGGCAATCATGAGCTCATGGCGCGCGGCACCTTCAGCAATCCACGCTTGCGCAACCAGCTGGTGGCGGAAACCGAAGGCGGCTTCACCCGTTATTTACCCAGCGGCGAGGTGATGACCATTTACGCAGCCGCGCAGAAATACATAGATAACAACATACCCCTTGTTATCCTTGCGGGAAAAGCCTACGGCAGCGGCTCAAGCCGCGACTGGGCTGCCAAAGGCACCTATCTTCTGGGTGTGCGCGCGGTTATCGCGGAGTCTTATGAGCGCATCCACCGCACCAATCTGGTCTGCATGGGCATCCTCCCGCTGCAGTATCAGACGGGTGAGTCGGCTGAAAAGCTCGGATTGACCGGCGAAGAGGAATTTTCAATTCTCGGGGTAAGCAGCATCAATGCCCTCAAGCCCGCCCTGACCGTGTCCGCAAAAAAACCGGATGGCAGCCAAATCGAATTTTTAGTGACCGCGCTGATCGACACACCGCTTGAATTGGCTTATTTTTTGGATGGCGGGCTGACGCACAAAGTACTCAAAGGGTTTTAATATAAAGAATCCCTGGTGGCTATCTTATGAGTCCTCCAGGGATTGATATTTATGAATTTGGTGCCCGGAGATCAGTCGGCAGCAGCGCTGATGTCGCGCGCGAATGATTCATAGAATTTGATTTTCTCTACCCCGAAAGTTTCATCAAACCGGGAAAATTTCTCTTTCAGGTTTATCAGGGTTTCTTCATTCATTATCTTTTCAGTCATCGGGAAGAGCAGGAAATCCTCTTTCCAAATATGATTGGGATAAAGCTTCACAATCCCCTCGAGCCCTTTTTTAATTTGCTCGTAACCGCGTTCGTCGTTGGCCTTGACCAATTCCAACCCTTCGATGAGATTCGCCACATAAGACCGGCCTCTGATGTGCTCTCCTTTTAAAGCGCCAACAGGACAACCCTGCTCGGGTACCCCCAACTCAATCAATGCAGGAAACAACAGGTCTTCTTCTTTCCCGTGATGACACTGATCTGCGTATGACCGCATAAAATCAACGATCTGTTCAATTATCTGGATGTTGATCTCGCCGGATGCGCTGAATCTTTCAACGATATGTTCAATCGCGCTGACAGCCAGCTTGATGAAACGGTGTTCGGCTTCAAGTATATCTGTGGGGAGCAATCCTTCCATTTCAAATCCTTTCACTTCGCAAAAATTTTTTAGATCGAATATAACCATGAAAAAATTTTGGGCGACAGAATTGCCCTTATTCTATCCAACTTAACCAGAAACTCAAATTACTTTCTATTTATAATCAGCATATGAATCATCAAAATCACCATTTTGCTCTGCCCACATTACTGCTGGTGTTTTTGCTATCTGCCTGCCAGCCCATTGGCTCAACCCCCGAAGTTCGAATCGAGACGCCAGTTTTACCCATTGTCACAGGGACTGGACCCAATGAGAATCAGAAAGGCATACCGCGTCCAGAGACTGCGTCCACGCCCCTGCCTCCTTTACCACCCATCGATTCTGATAGTGTCTTGTGCGAGAACGATCCAAATAGCCTTTTTATAACAAATTGCGAAGATGGTTCATTGGCCATCACCCGCAATGATGACTCCCGCCGCATGGACATTTTCTTAAATCGTGAAGTGACACTCAATTCAGATGCGGCAGCCATCCAGGCAGAGGTTTTCTCAACACCGCCTGAAGGTCAACCGCTTGACCAAAACCACTATGGTCTGTATTTCACCTACCAGGACGGCTCAGCTCGGGCGATGCGCATCTCAGGCCAGTATTTCAATTTTGAGACCTGGTCTGCGGGTGAAAGCGGCTTTGAAGTTGAGGTCAAAACCAGCCGAGTCTTCTCTCCGCTTCTTCTACCACAGGGGCAAAGTAACTTCCTGGAACTCAACTGCTCTCCTGCGGTTTGCGACCTGATGGTTAATGGAGCCTTGGCTGGCCGCATTCCTCAATCCGGTGACACCATCACAGGTGCCGGTTTTTTTGCAGCCGCTGCATGGGATCAGCGCTTCGGACGCGTAGTATTCACCGGTTTCAAGGTGGATGATACCATCCCCAACCAGCCGGCGCTTCCAGTTTATGCGCTTTCTGACGACCTGACAACCGACCGAGGTACCTTTTCTACCCGCGGCTTATCCGGCGCGTTCAACCAGTATGAAACTGATGGGTTCCACTTCTCTCCCATTGTGCCTTTTGAGTTCTATTCAGTCAGAACAGGCCCATCGCTCGCAGACAGCTCAATCGAGGTGGACGTGCTGATGGAAATAGCGCCGGGTGTCAGCGGCAGCCAGTTTTCCGGGATTGCCTGTCGATCCAGTCAGGAAGGCGCCTACATTGCCACGATAAAAGTGGACGGCACCTATACCCTGTTCCGCGACACACCTCAACGCCCGCTCGCGGTGCTCGCCCGTAAGGCGTCCGACGCGATCCTCTCAGGGCGCCAAACCAACACTCTCCGTTTGGACTGCCGCGGGGATCAAATTGATTTCTATATCAACCAGATCCAGGTCGCTTCAATAACCGACACACGCTTCAATGTTGACTTTGGGCGGGTAGGCCTCTACACCAAGGCCAGCGGTAGCCCAGGTGAGGACGCGATCGTTTTCAGCAACCTTTCAATCACAGAATTGCGCTGATTTGTCAGGCGTAAACTTTTTCATTGCAGTAGGGACACGGCAGGCCGTGTCTCTACATTTATCTCATAATTAAGAGATAAATTCCAAGATTCTAATTCCTCAAATCTTTCCACAAATGATCCAGCACCATCAGGAATGTCCGACTGCGTTCCTCCCAGGCCAGTTCGCTGATGTGGAACCCGTCGCGGTAAGGGTCGATGCCCTTGTCGCCCAATGCTTGGGCAGCCGCCCACCAATTCCATAACGGCAGGTCATACTCATAAGCCAATTCCGCCACGGTTAAATTAATGGAATGATCGCCCTCCACGTTATCGGCTTTGGTGGCCAGGATCGGCACTGCGCCCTGCGATATGGTGTATTCGATGATCTGCCGCAGGTACTTTTCATATAAATCCGCGGAGCGCCCATTGAAGGGAAATTCCAGGCTGATCAGCACAAATGTCGGGCGGCTGATGCGCAGCTCGCATTCCAGGGGCGTCTCCTCAGGCAGGCAGTAATCCGGGTCTGCTTCGAACTGAGTCAAGGGCGACGCGGCAGTAAAACCGTACTTGGCGGAGTACCCATCCCGGTCAAAGTATCCCTGGAAATTCTCAATGGTATCCATGTAATCATCCAGTTGGTAGTCGAATTGGTAAATATCCAGGTGATCATATTTCCACAAAAAGACCGTTTCAAGGTTCTGGCAGTCGCCCACTTTGGAAAAAGCGCGCGGGTTATTGCCCATCGCCAATCCCTTTTTGTAGATCTCGCGAGCCGTATCGGTGACTTCTGGCACCACCGGCCATTGCTGCCACGCTTCAGGCGCAAATCGCGGCGCAGCTGTGGGCGCTGGCACCTCGCTTTCCGGTCCACTGGCAGCGGTTTTCGTTTTATCTAAATAGGACTCAGCCAGCTCATTCTGGGCAACTGGAGTGGCCCATGTCTCTGTTTCAGAGATGCCAGTCGCGCAAGAAGACAGAAGGAATACAAACAAAACAAGCAAGCTCGCGATTTTTCTCATAAAGCGTTATTTTACTATTCTCTCTGGGCCTGTTGATTTTTGGTTGGTTGTTTAGTGAAAAAAAGCGGAACTTTTTTTCAGGCTATTACGTCTATAGAGTGATAAGAAATCAACAATAGTGTCATTGTAAGAGGAAGAATGAATAGAAAAACAACTCTCATTATCATCATTTTGCTGCTGGGCATATCGATCAGCTGCACGATACCGTTCACGATCCAATCTCAGGATGATTTCATCGCCACGGCAGCGCAGCGGACCGTTCAGGCCTACCAGACGCAGAACGCGCCTACTGCCACACCTGAGCAACCCGCGCCCACGCCCACCGCGCTGCCAACCCAGACCGTAGTGCCAACAGCCACGCCAAAAACGCCACCCACGCCGACACCGCAGCCTTGCAATCAGGCGGTTTTTGTGAGCGAGACTGTGCCTGATGGCACTAAATTGGATGCAGGCGCTGCCTTTACCAAGAGTTGGCGCTTGAAAAACACCGGCACCTGCACCTGGAATCCAGGCTACAAATTGGTCTTTGTTGACGGCAATCAAATGTCCGGTCCCAACTCGGTTAAATTGAATAACTATGTCAAACCAGGAGAGAAAATTGATATCCTGGTTGACCTCAAAGCACCCTCCAAGCCAGGCACTTATACCGGCTACTGGAAGCTGCAATCGGATGAGGGAAGTAAATTTGCCCAGGTGTTTGTCAAGATTAAAGTGCCTTCAGCGTTCTTCGCAGTAACCAGCGTCAAATTAACGTCCACACCCGCATCTTATTCCGGCGCGTGCCCGACCACACTGACGATCAAGGCCGAGATCACTTCAAGCGCCGCGGGAAAGGTGACCTATCGTTGGGAGCGCAGCGATGGCGTGACGATGGACAAGAAATCGGTCACTTTTGACAAAAAAGGCACGAAGACTGTGCAATTTGACTGGGATATAAGCGCCACAGACACTTATACGGTCAGAATTTACATCGATAATCCCAACAATCAGTGGTTTGGCCCGCTGGACGTGGACGTCACCTGTTCATAAATAATGCCAAAGAGAAAAACCTCTCCAAGCAATTTGGAGAGGTTTTTTTGTTATACACTTTAAATAATGACAACGAACAGGAGTGGAAAATGACAGAAAAGAAGATTCGGGTGGTGCTGGTTTGCGCGGCGGGAATGTCTTCGAGTTTGATCGAGGAAAAGATCAAACACGCAGCAGAAGCGGCAGGCAAGCAGATGGAGCTGAAAGCTGTGGATTCCACCCGCATGGCGTTTTGGGATTACGACCAGGAACGCATGGATATCATCCTGGTCGCGCCTCAGGTGCGCTTCAAAAAAAGAAGCATTATCGATAAAGCCGAACCGCTTGGAATCATTGTTCAGGATATCGACACCATTGCCTACGGCATGTGCGACGGAGAAAAAATCTTCGCGCAGGTGCTGGACGCGCTCAAAGAAAGTTAGCCCAAATATACAAAGAAGCCAAATAACAGCTAGTTGCCGAAACGCAGGCAAAAAATTTTAACAGGCTCAATTTTCTCTTTATAAAAAAATATGCACGAGGGGAGAAAATTCCTCAAAGATCTTTAACCAAAGGTTAATCATCCAATCCTGTCGTTATGCTATGATGGCGGCAATATTCCTCATTGAAAACCAAATAAGATCAAATGAAATCACAAGAAGATCAACAACCACAGTCAAAAAATCCAGGTAATTTAAAAGAAGTCTTTCTCCTTTTTCTATGGATGGGTTTTACCGCGTTTGGCGGCCCAGCCGCTCATGTAGCCATTTTCCATGATCAGGTGGTGGTGAAGCGCAAATGGATCGATGAGCAGCGTTTCCTCGACCTGCTCGGCGCAAGCCAGCTGATTCCCGGCCCCAACTCCACCGAGATGTGCATTCATCTGGGTTTCCTGCGCGCCGGCTGGCCGGGTCTCATTCTCGGCGGGATGGGGTTCATCCTCCCCTCCACCCTGATCGTCCTTGCGTTGGCCTGGGCTTATGCGCGTTTCGGCAGCGCGCCGCAAATCGAGTGGGTGCTCTACGCGGTCAAGCCGGTGGTGATCGCCATCATCCTGAATGCCATCTGGTCATTGCGAAAGAAAGCGGTCAAGGATGTTTACACAGGCGTCATCGCGCTGGCAGCGATACTTCTCAATATTTTTGGCTTCAACAATATTATCCTTTTGATCGGTGGCGGCATCCTTCTCGCCATCGTCAAATGGTTCTGGCAGCATCGCGGGACTCGATTACCCATCCTCCCCTTTATCCCCCTTGCTTCCATCCCTGGCCTTCAGACACCTGCCCAAGGTTTTAGTTTGTCCACGCTTTTCCTCACCTTTCTTAAGATCGGCAGTGTGCTTTACGGCAGCGGTTATGTCCTGCTCGCCTTCCTTCGGTCAGAATTCGTTCAGGGGTTGGGCTGGCTGACCGACCAGCAGATCATTGACGCGGTGGCTATCGGACAGGTGACGCCCGGCCCCCTGTCCACTGCGGCGACATTTCTCGGATATGTGCTGGGCGGCGTTCCCGGCGCTTTGCTGGCAACCATAGGCATGTTCTTGCCCTCATTTCTTCTGGTCATTCTCACCTATCCCCTCATCCCGCGCATGCGTGAATCGCGTTTCTTCAGCGCGTTTTTGGACGGCGTCAATGCCAGTTCGCTCGGTTTGATGGCGGTGGTGGCCTGGCAGTTGGCGATGGCTGCGTTTGTCGATGCCCCCTCAATTCTTCTCGGAATTCTCTCTCTTGTCCTTGTTGTTTTTGCCCGACTGAACACCACCTGGATTATTCTGGGCGCGGTAATCTTTGGATTGGGACGTTATCTGCTTGGTTTGTAAAAGAGCAATCAAAAAGCATGAATTCAAATCGAATAGCTTGCATTGATCTCACTCATCAATTGCTGTCATAATTAATCATATGTCAGAAAAATTCGACCCGCGTGAAATTTACCTTGAAATTGGAAAGAAAAAGGTGTTTGCGGTCTCCACTCATTGGCCTGGATGGGCGCGTTCTGGGAAGGATGAAACCTCGGCAATTCAGGCGATGATTTCATCATCAGAGAGGTATGCAGATGTCATCAAAGAGACTGGATTGGATTTCAATCCACCTCAGCTTCATGCCGATTTTGTGATTATCGGCCGGCTCGCTGGCAACCTCACCACCGATTTCGGCGCCCCGGACGCTCTTTTTCCGGATGATTGGGAACCACATTCCCTTGATGAAATTGAACGCTATCAGGCGATTATTTCCGCTTGTTGGAATGCGTTTAACCGCGCCATTGAAGCAGCAGCCGGCAGGGAGTTAAGGAAAGGTCCGCGGGGCGGCGGGCGCGACCTGAACAGGATGATCCAACACGTGATTGAAGCAGAAGAAAGTTATCTGCGCACGCTAGGTGTGAATCCTTTTGCTGACAAGGAAACAAGCGAACAGGAAAAAATCATTCATCTGAGGAAAACAGCCCTAGAAGGGATCGAATTATCTGCCAGCGGCAAAATCGAACGGATCGGTCCTCGTGGTGGAAAACGCTGGCCAGCCCGTTTCTTCGCGCGCAGGGTGGCTTGGCACGTGCTTGATCATGCCTGGGAAATCGAAGACCGGCTGATCATTAAAAATAATCCATTAACCCTCCACCTTAGAGGGGCGGTGAATTAATTATCAAGGTTTTGGAATCTAAAAGCAAATTCATCAAGCTTCCCAAACTTAATGTGGTTAAATAAGTCCATGTCAATCGGCGACTTTGTCTCATTCATCAAGAAGAATCCCACATATGTAAATTATCAATATATCGACCATGCGCGTGCGTTTGATTACAGCATTTTGGACAGCCAGGGGCATGTTTACCTCGATTACACTGGCGCGGGACTTTATGCGGAATCGCAGCTGAAAGAACATCAAAGGTTATTAAAAAGCTACGTTTTTGGCAATCCCCACTCATACAATCCAACTTCCATGCGCTCCACGGAGCTGGCTGAACAGGCACGAGCATATGTGCTCGAATTTTTCAACGCGTCGCCGGATGAATATGTGTGCATCTTTACCCAGAACGCCTCTGGTGCCTTGAAAATTGTCGGTGAGGCTTACCCTTTTGGCGCCGGCTGCCGCTACCTTTTAACATTCGACAACCACAACTCGGTCAACGGCATCCGGGAATATGCCCACGCGCGCGGCGCGTCAGTCACCTATCTGCCAGTGGTCCTGCCTGATCTGCGCGTGGATGAATCCGGCTTGATGAATGAATTGCTCAATCTTGACAGCGGCTGCTACAACTTATTCGCCTTTCCGGCCCAATCCAATTTCTCTGGTGTGCAGCATTCCCTGGATTGGATTACTGCTGCGCAGGATCACGGCTGGGACGTTCTGCTGGACGCGGCCGCCTTTGTGCCCACCAATAAATTAGATCTAGGAAAATATCATCCTGATTTTGTCCCGATTTCCTTCTACAAGATGTTTGGCTATCCCACCGGGGTAGGCGCGCTGATCGCGCGCAGGGAAACGCTGCGCAAGCTCAGCCGTTCCTGGTTCGCCGGCGGGACAACGACGGTCGCCTCGGTGCGCGGCAACAAATTCTATCCAGCCGACGCGCCTGCGGCGTTCGAAGACGGGACGTTGAATTATCTCAACATCCCTGCCGTTGAGATCGGGCTGCGCCATTTACAAAGCTTAGGTTATATAGCCATTCACGAACGAGTCACCGCGTTGACTGGCTGGCTCTTGGAAAAAATGTCTAACATGAAACACACCAATGGAATGCCACTCGTTCAAATCTACGGGCCGCTGGATACACAGTCACGCGGCGGCACCATCGCCTTAAATTTCTTCGATGCCCGCGGCGGGATCATTCCCAAGCACCTGCTCGAGGAAGAAGCCAACTGCCGCGGGATATCCATCCGCATGGGCTTTTTCTGCAATCCTGGCGCCGGCGAGATTGCGCTGGATATATCCGGCGATGAATTGTCATCCTGTTTCTCGCGACCATCATATGAAAGCCGCATCTCAGACCTGGATTTTCAGCGCTGCATCGATCCCAAGGCCTCCGGCGCGGTGCGGGTTTCGCTGGGCATGGCGAGTAATTTCAACGATGTTCAGGCGTTTATTGATTTCGCGGAGACTTTTCTTGAATAAAAGGATTCATTAAAAAAATATGAAGATCTACATCACAGGCATCAGCGGTTTTCTCAGTATTAATTTGGTTAGACATCTATTAGCCAATGGCTATGACGACATCGCCGGCATTGACCTGGTGGATTTTGATTATCCTGAAAAAGACCAAATTAAATTCCTAAAGGGAGATATTCGCAGCAAGGAGGACCTGAACCAAAGCATGCGCGGAGCAGATGTCGTAGTGCACACCGCGGCTGCGCTCCCGCTGTATACACCGGAGGAAATCTACTCAACGGATATCGAAGGCACGCGCAACGTGCTCGAACAGGCGCGCGAATACGGCGTCAAGCGATTCATCCACATTTCCTCCACCGCAGTCTATGGTGTGCCCGATCATCATCCATTGTTCGAGACCGATCCGGTGACCGGTGTCGGGCCGTATGGCGAAGCCAAGGTTAAAGCCGAAGAGATCTGCGCCGGTTATCGGGACCAAGGCATGACTGTAACCATCCTGCGCCCCAAATCCTTCATTGGGCCGGAGCGCCTCGGCGTGTTTGCCATTTTTTATGAATGGGCCAGCGAAGGCCGGCACTTTCCCATGATCGGCAGCGGACGCAACCGTTACCAGCTGCTGGATGTGGAGGACCTCTGTCAGGTGATCCTCAGGTGTATGGAGTTGGACGCGCGCAAGGTCAATGACACCTTCAACATCGGCGCGAAGGAGTACACGACCATGAAGGAGGATTACCAGGCGGTGCTCGATGAAGCCGGGTTTGGCAAGCGCATCATCCCCTTCCCCGCTGAACCGGTGATTGCCGCCCTTAAAATCCTCGATTTTCTAAAACTATCCCCGCTTTATCCCTGGATCTACGAAACCGCATCAAAAGATTCCTTTGTGTCGATCGACAAAGCCAAGCAGGTTTTGGGATTTGAACCGCGCCATTCAAACCAGGAAGCGCTCGTGCGTAATTACCGCTGGTATCTCGCCAATAAAGCGAATATCGCCCGGCAGGCAGGGGTCACCCATCGCGTGCCCTGGAAACAGAAAGCCCTCAAACTGGTGAAGATTTTTTTCTAAAGCAGGAAAACCAGGACCAACAAGGCGAAAATCAACACCAATAGTGGCAGGATAACGCCTTCCCAGTGTAACCGGATGGTTCGGCTGCCATCTGGTAATGCCGGCGCTTTTAACCTAAATTGCGAAACCAGGAACTGGATATTGGGCGTAAAAAGCCCGGAACGATCCACCAGCAGCATGAATTCATCGATCAACTGCGCGATTTCGTCCTGCGCGGCTTCAGCATGTTTCTCCATCGCCACTTCCATGCGCGGGTCACGCAGCATCTTTCCAAGGAACGCGATCATCACTGGTTCCGGCAACCAAAGAAACCGCTTGAGCGATGAGGGTGTGAGGGGATAACCTAATTGCCTTAGAACGCCAAATCCTTCTTTCATTGCCCGATACGCCAGCACAACCGCGTCGCGTGTTCTTGCCACTCGCAGGCGGTCATGATTGCATAAATAGAACGCGGGCGCGAGGGAAGGAAAAAGCAGGGCGACATGGTATTTGGACCATGCATCCATATTGGGTTCAATCTCGACCTGGACGAATCGTCCCTTCCCAATCTCAGCAGCAATACGCTTCACCCTCTCAGTTACGCCGCCAGTTGGCTCGCCCAGCAGAACTCCCATCGGTCGCTCCGGCTCGCCGTTCATGAAAACAACCTTGTATCCCTCGCGATAGCCCGCCGCGCCAGGAAAACCGGTCAGCACACGATTTTCTCCCATTGATTCTATCAACTGCTCAGGCCCAGCGGCGTTATTCATCAGAAAAACAATTAGATCGGAGGAATTCTCTGCCAGAATGTTCAGGATTTTAATCGCGCTGTTCTTGCGCATGACCACCAGGATCAGGTCATAATGGTCATCAGGTTCGAGTGTTTCAATCAATTTGATCTGGATCGATTCTTCTTCTTTGGTGGTCCAGTTTTTCAGGCAGATACCATAGCGTTTGAGATCGGATAAACGCTGACCTCTCGCCATCAGTGTTACGTCTTACCCACCCTGCTGTAGCCGGGCTGCCAATAAACTGCCCAATGGCCCTGCGCCAAAAACGAGTATACGCATAAGCCCTCCTAATTAGTACATACTAATAGTATATAACGAAACTTTTAGTGAAAAATGAATCATGTACAACGAAGCACACAACAAGAAAAAAAAAAGAATCAGTCTCAACGTGAGACTGATACTTTGATAGAAAGGCCGACTCTTTAAATTTCCACACCCAGCCAGTTACTGATAATGTTACCTAAAATAAACGAGAACAATGCGACACCTAAACTGATGGATGCCATCTCCAGGAACCGCCGGCGGAAGTTATACCCTTTAGCGACTGAAATGTAATAATTAAACACCGCGATCACCACGATGGCATTCAAAATCGTCCACATCAAACTAAACAGATA
Source organism: uncultured Pelolinea sp. (assembly GCA_964408645.1). GTDB lineage: Bacteria > Chloroflexota > Anaerolineae > Anaerolineales > Anaerolineaceae > Pelolinea. The sequence continues at coordinate 15,444 of CAYPAG010000033.1, forward strand.
GTTATCCAGTATCAGAAACGGGATCACCAGAAGAAAGACAGTGACAAGATAAGCAATACCTGTGTAGATCGCGGACCGCAGCGGGTCCTGCTCACCTTCTTCCGCTTTGGTTGAAAGGTATTCCGAGGCAGCCATGGAGAACGAAGCGGAAACACCGGTAATCAAACCTGCTAGGGCGATGAGTTGTGAATCTTTGAAAGCAAAGGTAAATCCCGCTAGTGCCCCGGTTAATTCCACCAGGGCATCGTTGAGACCTAAAACTACCGAGCCGGCATATTTAAGCCCTTCCTCATCCAGCATCTCCAGCAGTTCATCCTCGTGCTTTTCTTCATCCGCCAGCACTTGTT
>CAYPAG010000034.1:0-15669 GCA_964408645.1 uncultured Pelolinea sp.
ATGGTTGAGGGCCATGTGCCGCAAGGCGTGGGGGTTCAACTCCCCCCCAGCGCACTAAAACCACTTTCAAGTGGTTTTTTTTATTGGACTACCAATTGAATAAAACTGCTGCATTGGCGGTGGTGAGATTCTCGACTTCATTTATGTCAATTTCCAGTGTATTCGCTATCATTTTTGCAGTTAAACAAACATTGGATGGTTCGTTGCGATTGCCGCGATGAGGTTCTGGGGTGATATAAGGGGAATCGGTTTCAAGCAAGATCCGCTTATTGGAAATTTGGCCAAGCATTTCTCTTAATGAGCCTGCTTTTTTATATGTAATAAAACCGCTGATACCGAAGAAATAGTTATGATTATTGGCAAATTCTAATACTCCCCATTCTCCACCAAATGAATGAAAAACTCCCGGATTCTGAAGCAGCATAGAGTGTTCTGAAGCTAATTCCTTCTGCCACCGATTTAGCTCACCAATAAGGTCTTCATTACTCGAGCGTTGGTGTATACACACAGGTTTCATGTATTCGGCAGCCAAATCAAGCATTAACCGAAAAGTCTTTTTCTGAACTTCTTTTTGAGTAAAGTCGCGGTAATAATCCAACCCAATTTCTCCAACTGCCACCACCAGCTCGCTGGAAAGTAATGATCTAAGGCTTTTTTGTACTCGATCATCTTGGTCTGATGCGTAATTGGGATGAATACCAACACCTGCGTAAATAAGGCCGGGATATTTTTCAGCCAACTCAACTGCTTTGATGCTTGAGGAAAGATCAATTCCTGGCACCAAGATTTTTTTCAGCCCGGTCTCCCGGGCTGATTGTATAACTTGGTCGAGGTCGTGCTCAAACTCAGGTAAGTTGAGATGACAATGCGTATCGGTTAACAATTCACTAAATTCCCGCGATTTTGAGCCCTTGCTGAAGAATATCGTGAACTTTGTCTTTGTGGGTTGTTTCGCAGTAAACACGGATGAGCGGTTCAGTGCCGGAGAAACGGATAAGGAGCCAGCCGCCATCCTCCAAACTAAATTTATATCCGTCCGTGGAATTAAGACCCGTCACTTTTAGACCAGCAATCTCCTTAGGGTTGGCTGACAAAATTCGCTCTTCTTTTTCTCTGCGGTCGCCTGAAAACCGGTTGTCAATGCGGTCATAATAATGAGGACCAATTTTACTGAATAGCAATTCCAGCAATTCGGAAGGTTTCTTGTTCAATTTGACCATCATATCTAAAATGTAGAGGCCTGCCAGGATGCCATCTCGTTCAGGCACATTGCCTCTAAAAGCGAATCCGCCTGATTCTTCGCCGCCGATCATGGCATTTGTTTCCATCATCTTCGGGGCGACAAACTTGAAACCTACACCAGTCTCGTATACTGGTACATCATACATCTTTCCCAGCTTTTCAAGCATACCAGTGGTTGATAATGTCTTAACGATGGCGCCGCGTTCTCCACGCACTTCGAGCAGATAATAGGCAAGCAAGGCAAAAACCTGAAGTTGGTTGATGAAAACGCCGTTTTCATCGCCTAAACCAAACCGGTCAGCATCACCATCATTTATCAGCAGGACATCCTTTTTGCGGCGGACAACTTCCCTTAAACCAACATCAATATTCGGTTCAATGGGTTCTGGTCGTTTCATTTCAGGAAAGGTTGGATTTCTTTCGTTGTGAATCTCTTCAATTGTTGTTTTCCCACCTTCCAACAATCTGGGAAACCAGCCCGCGCCGTTGCCCCACATCGAGTCCACTAAAATATTAAACCCGGCTTGTTTAATTGGTTCCCAATCGATCAAGGTTTTTAGGTGATCAATATATTTGGGCGCTGGATCAAAGATTATTATTTTCTCTTCGGCTTTAGCTTTTTCCGCATCGAGTGATTTAACATCTTTAAAGTCAGAAGGGATTAGATTCTCGATCTTTTTTAAACCTTCGGGATCGATCGCGCCACCATTCATGTCCCGAACTTTAAATCCATTATCAGTTGGAGGATTGTGGGAAGCAGTAATATTCACTGCGGCTAACGCGCTTTGGCTGACGACAGAATATGAGATGACAGGGGTTGGCGTAGCACTATCTGTCAGAAAGACCTGGAAACCATTACCCGCTAAAACCTCTGCTGCTGCTTTTGCAAAATCTTCAGACAAAAACCGCTTGTCGTAGCCGACAACAACCTTATTATTATCACTTTTCAGTGATTTAAGGTATGATGCAAACCCTTGGGCGCAACGCATAACACTTTCAAAGGTATAGTCTTTGGCGATCCCTCCGCGCCAGCCGTCTGTCCCAAATTTGATTACAGTAGACATTCATCCTCCATGGCGAATTTTTTGATATTATATCAATCGACTTGATTGATGTTTGTTATACAATTATAAGATATATGTCTAAGAAAATACTTGTTGCGATGAGTGGTGGAGTGGATAGCACTATCGCCGCTTACAAATTGAAAATCCATGGTTTTGATGTAATTGGAGTACATTTTCGGTTCTGGAAATGGCGTGGAAATGATTTCGAATATCAAAATGAATTACAGCGCCTTCATCGGCTTACGGATCAAATCGGAATAAGATTGATTGAAGTTGACGCTCAGGAAACTTTTAAAAACCGGGTAATTAGAGAGATGTTCGATCAGATCGGTGAGGGGTTAACCCCGAATCCCTGTATTCATTGCAACCCGAAGATGAAATTTGATTATCTGATAAATACTGCCCAAAATGAGCAGATCGATATGATAGCAACCGGGCATTACGTGCGTGCGGAATTGAAGAATAACGAATTTGTGGGACTATACAAAGCGATCGATTTGTCAAAAGATCAATCCTATTTTCTTTGCCAATTAAATCAGGATATCCTGCGCAATTGCATATTTCCACTTGGCGTTACAATGAAGCAGGATAATATGATTTTGGCACGTCAACTCGGGTTAAACTTTGAGGACAAGCCTGAGAGCCAGGATCTCTGTTTTTTGACTAACGCATCTTATGCGCAATTTGTCAGTGAGGAACTTCCCGAAATTGTGGTTCCAGGGGAGATACGGGATATCACTGGCAAGGTGATTGGTAAACATCACGGTTTACCCACCTACACGATCGGCCAACGAAAAGGAATTGAGATTGCAGCCGATAAACCCTATTATGTGATTAGTAAAGACCCCAGGAAAAATGTTTTGGTGGTTGGATCAAAAGAAAATCTTAAATTTCGTTCCATGATAATTTCAGGAGTCAATTGGGTTTCAGGTTATTCCCCAGACCATCTTGCCTGTAAGGTTAAAATTCGATATCGTTCACCAGATTATGACTGTCAACTTGTTAATCGGGACCAGAATAATTACCGGGTTGAGTTTTCTCATGATATAAGAGACATTACTCCAGGTCAGTACGCGGTTTTTTACCAAGGTGACGAATTGCTTGGTGGAGGAATGATTCAAACGGTGGAAAATTAAAATGATTGATTTGACCCTTCCAGTTTTTTTGTTTGGTAGCTTGATTGCGCTCTTGATAGGCGCTCTGGTTCATTTGATTGCCGGCGGGAAATTACTCAGGTTGATCTTTAGCATGCTTTTCGCCTTGATCGGTTTCTGGGCAGGAAACTATTTGGCAGACCGTTTGAGTTTGGAGATATTGAAATATGGTTTAGTAAGCTATGGGTCTTCTGTAGTGAACTCACTGATATTTTCTGTTTTTGGTTACTGGATTTCGGGTGAAAATAAACCGGAGAGTGATTAAGAGTGAATACGGCTAATCAAATTGTTGATCTTGCGAAACCAGGCGATGTGATTGAACTTGCTTCCAATCAAGCGAAATATTTTATCTTTGAATTGAAGGAAGGTGAGGAATTTCACACACATAGGGGTATTGTCAAACATGACGACATGATCGGCAAACCTTATGGATCTGTTATCGATAGCCACAAAGGCGGCCATTTTTATCTTTTTAAGCCTGGAATTACCGAGTTGGTTCAATCTACCAAACGCAACACGCAAATCATGTATCCAAAAGATATTGGGTATATCCTTCTGCGTTTAGATATACACCCCGGAAGTATTGTGATTGAGGCCGGTACAGGATCAGGTGGACTGACACAAGTCTTGGCTTCTTATGTGGGATCTGAAGGTCTTGTTTACACGTTTGAGAGCCGGGAGGAAATGCAGAATCTGGCCAAGAAAAACATCACCAGACTTGGAATCGAAAATCGGATCAGTTTTAATATCCGGGATATTAGTGATGGATTTGGTATGACCGGTGCTGACGCACTATTCTTAGACCTGCCTAATCCTTACGATTTAATTAAGCAGGTAAAAGATGCATTAAAACCCGGCGGTTATTTTGGAGCGCTATTACCAACTGCCAATCAGGTAATCAAGTTGCTGATATCGTTAGAGCGTAACAACTTTGTCTTTATTGACGTGTGCGAGATCGCTTTGCGGTTTTATCAATCAGATCCGGTTAAGTTTCGTCCAGTTGACAGAATGGTTGCTCACACGGGGTATCTTATTTTCGCCCGGTCAGTAATAGAGACGCTAATAGAAGAATAAAAACCAAGAATTAATAAAAGCATTTTTATGGTGAATGAGCAGACAAATTATTGATAACTTTTTGTCAAATATTCGCGCGAATTTAGAACAAGCCGAAGTAACAAATATATACGGCAAGGAATCTCAATTTGGTTTGGCGCTCTCGGCTGTGCTTGTACCGATTACCTATCAGCAAAATGAATTTAAGTTGATATATACCAAGCGAGCCTCCGATCTTGCGCGGCATAAAGGACAGGTGTCTTTCCCAGGAGGGATTTTCGACCAGCGCGATAAAAATCCAACTGACACAGCGCTGCGAGAAACTCACGAAGAGATCAATATTCAGAAGGATCAAATAGAAATTCTCGGGATGATGAAACCATTCAATTCCCAAACCGGGTATTTTATTTATCCCATAGTGGGATTTATTCAGGATCTCTTCGGACTTCAACGGAATGGCAGGGAGGTTGATCGGATTTTCTGTATCCCCATTAAATGGCTTTCTGATCCTGAGAACTCCAAATTAATGGATTACCAGACGTCAGATGGAAGTTTTAGAAAAGTCTGGTTTTTTGAAAAGTTTGACGGTGAGCAGCTATGGGGGATATCCGGATTAATCACTAAATCATTTTTGGAACTAATTCACCAAAAATAAAACGCTGACCATTTGATGGTCAGCGTTTTAAATATCCGGAAATTAATAAAGGGAGTTTACTCCTCTTCGTCTTCCGCTTTGCCGTGTTCTATCACTTCCGGTTCAGCGATTCCTTCACCTTCAAGTCCTTCAACAGCAGCTTCCTCAACAACCTCTTCCTTAACCGCGGATGCCACTGCAATTAATTCTTCAGTATCCGTCAAGAACTCGACATTGGCAGGAACAGGTAAATCCTTCAGGTAGATGGCGTCGCCAATTTCCACGAGACCAGAGAGATCCACTTCCAATGTTTCAGGTAGATCCTGGGGTAATGCTTCTACTTCGACCTCGGAGATACCGGCCACAATCAAGGCTTCATACTCCTTAAGCACCGGCGCTTCTCCAATCAAGGTGATTGAAACCGCGGTGCGCAGCTTCTCAGTCAACGAAACTGCCAAGAAATCCAAATGAAGGAATTCGTTTTTCAGATGGTCTCGTTGGACATCGCGCACGAGAGTTGAGTAATCTTTTCCATCAACCCTCACGGTTAAAACGGTAGAGCCGGATACCTTGTTTAGTATTTGGGTGGCACTCTGTTTTTCGAGTGAGATGGGTAGGGGATCCTGTTTGTGTCCGTAAATAATGGCTGGAATAAAACCAGCACGGCGGACATTTTTTACCCTTTTGCCAGTTTCCTGGCGTTTTTTTGCTTCTAAAACTATTTTTTCCATATTATCCTTTCGCGCCTCTTACCTCAAATTGAGGTTACCTTCGCTAATTTGATTAAGACAAGGTAGTATTTTACTATGACCTATCTAAACGTCAAGGAGTGGCTTGGTGCCAGTCAAATGTGCGTTGTACCGCCCGTTTCCAATTTTCATTCAGATCGATTCTTTTACTTTCATCCATTGCAGGTGTCCATCGGTGGTTTTCGTGCCAATTATTGGTTAAATCATTGAGACCCTTCCAGAAACCTATCGCCAAACCGGCAGCATAAGCAGCACCAAGAGAGGTTGTCTCTGAAACGGACGGGCGGATCACAGGCACACCAAGTATGTCAGCCTGAAATTGCATCAACAAGTTGTTGTTTACCATCCCGCCATCCACTCGAATCTCCTTGAGTTTGATCCCAGCATCATTAATCATTGATTCAAGTACCTCATTCGTTTGGAATGCGGTAGCTTCGAGGGAAGCACGAGCGATATGCCCTTTGTTCGCAAAACGGGTTAATCCGATGATCAATCCCCGCGCGTCGGATTTCCAGTATGGCGCGAATAATCCAGAAAAAGCGGGCACGAAGTAAACTCCTCCATTGTCATCAACAGTCATAGCGAGTTGTTCGATTTCCGCTGAGGAGTGGATTAATCCGAGATTATCCCGCAGCCATTGGACAAGCGCCCCAGTGATCGCAATGGAACCCTCCAGACAAAAAACAGGTTGTTGAGATCCAATTTGGTAACCGATAGTGGTCAATAACCCATTTTGGCTTGGAACGATGGTATTCCCAGTATTCATTAACATGAAACAACCGGTTCCGTATGTGTTCTTAGCCATTCCAGGTTCAAAGCAAGCTTGCCCAAACAGCGCAGCTTGTTGGTCTCCAAGATCACCTGAAATTGGAATTCGAATATTATTCGAAGTAAAAAATCCATAAACTTCTGAAGAGGATTTGATCTCAGGAAGGATTTCCTTTGGGATATCAATTATTTCCAACAACTTGTCGTCCCAGGATAATGTCTCAAGATTCATCAACAGCGTGCGTGAAGCATTGGAAACATCCGTGGTATGGATGCCGCCATTTGGTCCGCCGGTCAGATTCCATATCAACCAGGTATCCATGGTTCCAAAAAGGACTTCACCCTTTTTAATTCCTTCCCGGATCTCTGGATAGTGGTCGATCATCCACCTTATCTTGGGGCCAGAAAAATAGGTTGATACGGGAAGGCCGCATATTTTCTGAAATAATGGTTCATAGCCTGCCTTTTTCAGCTTGGAACAAATATTGTCAGTTCGCGTATCCTGCCAGACGACCGCGTTGCAATAGGGTTGACCGGTTTTCCTATTCCATATGACACTGGTTTCTCGTTGATTGGTTATGCCAATCGCTTGAATTTCACTTAATATTAAATTCTTGTTTTTCAACGCATTGAAAAAGAGCTCTGTGCAATTATGAATAATCTCATTTGGATCATGTTCAACCCAACCAGGATTTGGGAATATTTGACGATGTTCCTTTTGTGAAGATGAAATCACACTGCCCGAGTGATCAAAAATCAAACAGCGGGAACTCGTGGTTCCTTGATCTATCGCAGCAACGAAAGTCATTTTCCCTCCGGAATTTATTAGTTGTTGTGAATTAAAGTTTTGATATTTCGTCTTTTAACAAAACGATCCGTTTCTTTAGTTCTTTGAACGTTTCGAGATTCTTCTCTAGAAGCCCTTGCTCAGACCTGATGAATCGGCTGTATGGCTGAATGGTTTCATCGATATGTGCCACAACATGATTTACCTGTTCCTCGAATTCTTTGGCCAGGGTTGTTTTAAGTTTTTCTCTTAACTCCGAAATATTCCTGGAAAAGAGATTTCGTGCTTGTTTCTTCTTCGCTGGTATTATGAATAATCCTAAAGCAGCAGTCAATCCCGCCAACATGATACCGGTCAGATCAGCTGATGCCGTGGTGGCAAGAATCGTAACCAGAGCCCCAAGCCCAAGTGCCCCTACTTCAACTGCGGCAGCCGCAGCCACTGCCATCTGAGCGTCTTCAGCAACTTTGCGTGATTCTTCTTCTCTATCAAACAATTCCACCACTCGCTGGGATTCCCGCCTGACAGAATCGATGACCTTTTGGCGTTCAAATTGTATTTTTCGAGTCTCAGGATTATCCAAAACGCGGTCCGGATATTTTGTAATACGCTGGTCAATTTTGCTGGTGATTACCTGCCATTGGCGTAGGTCCTGTTCAACCAGCCAATCGATTAATCCATCCACTTTCTCATCTATTTGCCGGGCCAAGCCATTGAGAACATGCTGGTTGTAATCATTTTGAATTTTCTCTTTATTCAGAAGATCCAATACACGCGCAACGCGAAAAGTTTGATCGAAAAAATCAAGACCCTTTTTCTCAAATTCAAGCAGAATATTATCGATTTCGGAATACCGGAAGTGAAAACTTCGTGACATATCTTCATCAAACAAATTGATTTGAGTTTCAATGTCGGAAAGAAGCTGAATGTCATTATTTAATAACTCAAGTTTTTCGACCGTTATTTGGTTTCTGTTTTCCAATAATGTGCTCAGTACACTTAATGGATTGTTGAGTTTTATGGGAATTTGGACAATTGGGTTAAGGGTCTCTTCGATAAACCGTTCAATCTTTGCCATTAAGTCATCTGAGCGATTATTCTTGGTTTTGTAATCGAGGGCTTCATGGGCGCTGATTTGGAATATTCGCGGTTCAATACCAAGTAGTTTTTCTGAATTTTGCTTAACATAATCCAACACCTCGTCCAGATCTTGCCTTGACGAGAGAATGTCGATTTTATTAATTAATATCGCGACTTTTTTACCCCAATTGCGTATAGTCTCAAGAAAGATCCGCTCGCTCTCAGTAAATGGCCGATCTACTGAGGTGATGAAGAGAACCAGATCGGAGCGTGGAATGAAATCCGTAGTTAATCGCTCATGTTCGCGTTGAATCGCGTTCGTGCCAGGTGTATCAACAATCGTGACAGATTCAAGCAGTGGAGCAGGTAGCTGTAGCAGTGTCTCGCCTTCAGACATTTTTTTTGACTCCAAGAACTCACCATATCGAAGAATCGTGATGTCAGAAGTGGTGGGAGTTATTCCTGTTTTTAAGTATTCACTACCCATTAAGGCGTTGATGAATGCGGATTTCCCTGAGTTGTATTCACCCGCGACCACGATTAAAAAAAGATCATCGAGTTGAAGCAGGAGAGTCTTGATAAGTTGATTTTCTTTCGCGGAATTTTCGCCAGGAATTTCCAAATACTCAAGAAGCAGGTTCTTGATTTTCTTGACCAGCTCCCCATTGGTTTTATCAAGAATGTGCATTTTCTGGATTATATCACCCGGAAAAATCAGTGAATTAAGAGCAAATCTTGAATATTTAAGGATAAAAATATTGCATTTAAAGCTGCGCTGATATATAGTAATTCTGTAATCCAAACTATATCCTTTATGGAGGAGGAAAGTATGAGTAAGAAATTGTTGTTGGTTCTGTCCGTTTTGGTGATTGGCATGCTGCTTTTTACCGCATGCGCGCCGGCGGCAACCCCCACGCCCGTTGAAGAGCCCGCGGCGGAAGAAGTCCCTGTAGAAGAAGTGTCCACTGATCCAGAATGGTGGGACGGATTGGGCACCGAGGAGAATCCAATCATTTTCGTTGCGGTTCCCTCGGGTGAAACCGAGCGCGTGCTTTCCGGTTTCGAAAAAATGGCTAATCTTATTTATGAAGATACAGGCCTGGTAATCGAGCCGTTCGTGGCCACCAGCTATGTGAGCGCGATCGAAGCCTTCTGCCAGACACCGCCCAAAGCTCACATGGGTGCCTTGGCGACTTTTGCCTATATTCTGGCCTCATCCAAGGGCTGCGCGGAAACCGCGCTTGTTTCGGTGCGTAATGGTACTGCGTACTACAATGGCCAGTTCGTTGTAAAAGCGGATAGCGGTTTGGAGAAACTCGAAGATCTTAAAGGTCTTACTTGGTGTGCTCCAGGTTTGACCAGCACCAGTGGATATGTTATTCCTTCTATCATGTTTAAAGCAGTTGGAATTGATGCCGCCACCGATTTCGCTGGTGTTCTGGACGGCGGTGGAAAGCATGAAGTTGCATTAACAGGTCTCTATAATGGAGATTGCGATTTTGCGACCTCGTACATCGATGCCCGCTCACGCATTGAAGAGCAATTCCCGGATATCATGGAAAAGACTGTGGTTATTGATGTAATGCCTGATATCCCGAATGATGGTATCCAATTTGTTACCGATTTCCCATACGTCTTGAAATTCAAACTCATCAAAGCGATCACGAAGCTTTTCATGACTGAAGAGGGAAAAGCGGCGATGGAAGAAGCTTACCAGTGGACTGCAATGGAACAGCATGGCGACGATTTCTACGATCAATTCCGCCAGGTTTTGGATGCAGCCGGGATCGATCCTGAAGAGTTGGCTAACGATTAATCAATAAAACCAAAGTTTATAAAAAGGGAAAGGTACATCCTTTCCCTTTTTTACTATAATATGTAGTATCAAATTATTTCGGAGACCAAAGTATGCTTGAAATTAAGAATCTCACCAAGATTTATGATGATGGCACGGTCGCATTAAAAAACGTTAGTTTCACCGTTGAGGATGGCGATTTTTTGGTGGTCATCGGGTTGAGTGGATCAGGCAAATCCACTTTGCTTAGATGCATCAATCGGCTTATAAATCCTACTGAAGGCCAGATCATTTGGAACGGAGTCGACCTCACAAAACTAGAAGGTGAAGAGCTGAGAAGAGCCAGGCGAAAAATTGGCATGGTTTTTCAACACTTCAACCTGGTCCGCAGGTCATCGGTTTATCAGAATGTCATTTCCGGAAGATTGGGATATTCAAAAACTCTTAATAGCATGGTTGGTAAATTCTCAAAAGAAGACACCGATAAGGCGAGGTCGGTGGTGGAAAGGTTGGGGATCACAGACCAAGTTCATAAACGCGCGGATGAGTTGAGCGGCGGTCAGCAGCAGCGCGTCGGGATTGCGCGGGCGTTGATGCAAGAGCCTGAATTGATCCTGGCTGACGAACCAGTCGCCAGTCTGGACCCGGTACTAGCCCATTCAATATTGGGGATCATCGAAAAATTGAATCAGGAGGATAAATTAACAGTGATCTGCAGCTTGCACTATCTTGATCTGGTTCAACGATATGCGACCCGAGTTATTGGTCTCAAGGAAGGAAATATCGTATATCGTGGAACAAAAGATGACATTATGGCTCTATCCGACGATGAATTCAAACAGATATATGGCGCGGAAGCTGAACGGGTGGGCTCAAGTATCGAAGGCAAACGCGGGAAGTAGGTGAGGGATGCGATCCACGAGAAAGACTTATAAAAAAGAAGAACAAAAACCAAGTTTGGTATCACCAATCATCGCGGCCATTCTCTCCGCCATTCTTCCTGGATTAGGCCAGATCTTTGCCAGAAAATCCCGACGGGGGATGGTGATTTTGGTCAGCACGGGAACGTCGCTGGCTTTGCTTGTTTGGAGAATTTTTAGCTACAGCCGGCGCTATGAAGGACTTGCACTGAAGATCAGTAAGGCCTACACGCTTCATCCAATTCTTTACCTCATCACAGCGTTAATTCTATTTACGTATCTTTGGATTGTTTATGATGCATACCTTTGCGCGAATCCCAAGCTGCATGCGAGAGGTACGGTTGGGGTTGTCATTCTTATTCTGCTGGTGTTTTTCATCCAGGGGTGGGAAATTGGCGGGATCGATTTCAAGTCATTGATCAGGGATGCAGATGAGGCAGTTCCCGCATTATCGCGTTTCCTTTGGCCTTGGGAGAAAGCGATTTATTATCCTCAGGAATTCAGCACTATTTTCGTTGAAATACAGGCGCCTTGTTCGGATGTCCCTTTCCCAAAAGGGAAGGAAAAAGACGACGAGGCATATTTGATTGTTGATCCAACCTGTGGAGACCCATCTGAAGCAGGTGGACAATTAGGCACCGAATTCTCACTCGTGGGCAATAACTTTAATCCGGATGAAGAAATAGAAATTTGGTGGAAAGATCCGATCAGCAATGTTTTTCGCCATCGAGCGGATGGAAAATACTTAACTCTCAAGCCGGATGAAAATGGAAGCTTTGCCGTTCAATTAATAATGCCATATCGTTTGCTTCCGCCTGTCGCTGGAGAAGGGCCTAAAGTCTGGCAAATTCAAGCGCGCCAATTATTGATTACTGGTAAACCTCAGGCTAGCGATGAGTTGAAACTTGCCATTGAGAAGATGATCGAAACCATCATTATTGGCATGATGGCTACGCTATTTGGTATCGTTTTGGCCGTGCCGGTGAGTTTTCTGGCAGCACGAAATTTAATGTCGGGTTCACCAGTCACATTGGCGATTTATTACATCATTCGATCGTTGATGAATATTATCCGCTCTATTGAACCGCTCATCTGGGCTATCATAGCAGTGATCGTCGTGGGTCTTGGCCCGTTTGCTGGTATTGTTGCGCTCACTCTCCATTCTCTGGCTGCTTTAGCGAAGCTATATTCTGAAGCGATCGAAAGCATTGATCCCGGGCCAATTGAAGCCATCCAGGCAACAGGTGCCAATTGGCTGCAAACAATCATGTACGCCGTGGTCCCGCAAATCATCCCGCCTTTTGTGTCCTTCACGATTTATCGCTGGGATATCAATATCCGTATGTCCACTGTGATTGGTTTCGTCGGCGGCGGCGGGATTGGATATCTGCTTTCACAATGGATCAGTCTGTTGGATTACCGGGCTGCCGGGATGGCAGTATGGTTCATCGCAGTCACTGTCGCTGCGCTTGATTTCATCAGCGCAGAGATCCGCGAGCGCTTTATATAAATAAATTTCGTAACCGAGCCGGATGCTGAAAAGGTCCGGCTCTTTTTATTGGATTAAAATAGTCCGATATGTTAGACAATCTTGAGAAGAAAATTAGATCGGTTTACTTGTGGCTGAATGCTAAAACAGGGGGAGCTCTACGGATTTTACGCATCACAATTGATCGCTTTGGCGAATCAAACTCCTCTCAAGCAGCTGCTGGAATGTCGTATTACGCGTTTTTTTCTCTTTTTCCATTACTACTATTCTTGGTGGTTGGCACCAGCTATATTCTGCAGGTTCAGTCCGCATACGATTACGTGATGGGACAGGTGTTCATGGTGCTGCCGACAGCGCAATCTGTGATTGACGCGAACCTTCAGCAGGTTCTGAGTTCGCGTGGTGCGGTGGGATTGATCAGTTTGGTTGGTTTTCTATGGTCGAGTACCAGCTTTTTTGCCATTCTCACACGTAATATTAACAGGGCGAATCCTAATTACAAGCCAAGAAATTTTCTTGAAGATAGAGCATTGGCATTGGGCATGATCGGTTTACTTGCGCTTTTAATGGGGTTATCACTTTTATCTAACACTTTGGCAAACATCATTCCCCAGATCAACTTGTTCTTTATCAGCGGCAAAGCATTACATGAGACATTGGTTTGGCGTTATCTGATCAAAGTGATCCCAACCATCATCACTTTCTTGATGTTCATCGGTCTTTACCGGTTCATTCCCAAGAAAAAAATTGGATGGACAGGTGTACTCATCGCAGCGCCTATCGCGACAATTGGGTTTCAATTAGCCACGCGGTTATTTGCCTGGCTATTAAGTGAAGGTCTTGTTCGATATGAGCTTGTTTACGGATCCTTGGGCACAATCGTCGGTTTGATGTTCTGGATCTATCTGATCAGTACGATCACCATTTTTTGCGCACATTTAAGTGCGGTCATCGAACTTAAGTGGGGTAAAAAGCAAAATTAATTCTGGATTCCAAGATTTTTTAAAGTCAAGAGGGTTTTCTCCAATTCCGCCACAAAGTCATTTCCGGGATTTGTGGTGAGATCCTTGTGATTATTAAAAGTTGCATACGGAATCTTGAAACCCCTAATTTTGAGAAATCCATTGCTTTCTGGGGCAACTTCTTTAAAATCGCACTCAAAGTATAACCGCTTTAATTTCTCATCCGGCAAGCTATGTTCCAGGATGCTGTCGGGTTTGACCGGGTTAAAGCGGCGGCGATTTTTGCGAAGAGATTCTTCCCAGGGAACATCCACATAAATTAGCGCTGAGTTCTCAAGGATTTCGTCGGATAAAAGTGATAAAGCATGCGCATATCCGCCATGTTCTTTGCCGCGTGAGAATTCAATCACCACAGTCCCTCTTTCGTGAATCTTTTCTTCTCGCAGAAATTTTTGATACTCCAAATTGATCATTTCAATCAACAGGTCCCACAAATAATTATGCTTAAAATAACCTTCGTTATCAGTAAAAAGACGGGGTTTGCCCATTTTCTCTAACAATTCATCTTCTTCAAACCAACGCCAGAGATAAGGGAAGTCATCGATGACCTTCAAATTCCCAATCTGGAATTTTTCAAGCCGCGAGGATTCGGTCATATGCATAAGGTAATTAATAATTTCGCTTTTGCCAGCAGCAGGACGGGCAATTAGAATAATTGTTCTAAATATTGCGGGTGAATAATCAGACATTTTTGGCGTTCTCCTAATCTTCAAAGACTTCCCAGTATCCACGGTCCAATTCATCGTCGGATAGGTGAGCGTAGCGCTGGGTGACCGCGATGTTTTGATGGCGCGCAAGGTTTTGAGCTAATTTTAAATTACCGGTCGCTGACAACACTCGGGTGACAAAATAATGCCGGAAAGAGTGGGGTGTGATAGTACCGACAGCTTCATCTCCCAATACTTCGCGCACGCGATCTGCAACAATGGTCCGGCCTGTAGTCGGCGTAATCGGCTTGACTTTTGACCCCGCGCCTTTATCATGGCGGGCAAAAAGGGGAAGGGCGGAAAGGGGTTTTCTCGATTTTCCATCGATTTCTGCACGCGCTTGTGTGTAATCCCTTAGTGCGGCTTGAGAGCGGCGGGAAAATCGTACAACCGCTTGGCGATTGCCTTTTCCGATGATGATCGCTTTGCCTTCGTTCCAGTCGATATCTCCGCGTTTTAAGTTGCATGCTTCATGAACACGTAAGCCTGTATCGGCAAGCGTGATAAGGAAAGCCCGATCCCTTAATGCGCGTAGATATTCGTTTTGATCTTCTCCAGGCTGAATATCTTGTGATTCGAAATGCTCAACGATCCGGGAAATATCTCCAGCGGGGAATTGGGGAAGACGTTTTCCTGGCCGGCGTGTTCGCTGCCTAATTAAAAGTTTTACTTTTGAAAGATTGACGTCAGCTAATTCTTCAGCCACAAGATATTCAAGAAAACCCTTTGCCGCGGTCATATAAAGTTGTTCTGTAGTTGCCGCGTAATCTTTCAGATCACGCGCGAACCAGCTGACCAATTCCTCGTTGATATTGTCGATAGGATCTTTCTCTACATCAAGACCTTGGTCTGTAAGCGTGAGGATTAAATTCTCAAGCGCAGTGCGATATGAAAGTAATGTATTTTCACTCCTCGCGAGACGAATGGTTTGTAAATAGTCCTCAATTGCTTCTTTTATAGATTTCACATTCATATTATGCTATATATATTGGTTGTGATAATAGTACTTATCGAAAGCAATAAGTATAAAAAAACAGATTATCCCATATCTCGTTTCCCCTGCTCTTTGTTGGGCAAAAAAGAATAAGTTAAGGAAGATATTATTTCAAGTTATTAATTATTATTTTCTTTAAAGTAATAAAAATTAGCTGATTATGCAACATCTTTTCTGTAAAATCGATCACAGATCCTCTCAAAATTCTCAA
>CAYPAG010000035.1:0-15349 GCA_964408645.1 uncultured Pelolinea sp.
CAAATCCGGCGAGTGCAACAGCCCCTGGACTATGCCGACTTTTTTCTTGTTGCCGTAGGAAAGGTCGTCGATGCGCCGCTTGAGATCCAGCTCCATCAAATCAGCGAGTTCATGCAGCCGCTGGGTGCAGTCGCGCTTGTAAAAACTGGCTGAATATTTCAATAAATCAAGCACTTTCATGCCTTCATAATAAAAGACCTCGGAAGGCAGATAACCGATATCCTGGCGGAGCTCCGCGCCGTGGCGGATGCAGTCCCTGCCAAAGATCAGCGCGCTGCCGCTGGTGGGATAGATCAGCGAGAGCAGCAGGCGGATGGTGGTGGATTTCCCCGCGCCGTTGGGGCCGATGAAACCGAACACCTCGCCTTCCTCAACACTGAATGACACATCCACGATTCCGCGGGATTTGCCGTAATACTTGGTCAGATTTTTTGTCTCAATGACGCTCATATTAATTCTCCATTCGTGCGGAAAAAACCGGCGATTAAGATAAACAGGCAGACCTGTCAGGCCTGCCTCAGAATCGCAGAAATAAATTTATCACCATCAGGGGCGGGTGTCAATAATTCTTTGATGGAATCGTATTTCTATGTAGATGAAACCTGATGATCTGGAACCATATCCGGGAGCCGGGTTTCCACATGCCAAGTCTGCGAGTAGAACCTGAGGATGAGGGTGGAAATCATGCTGAAAATTCCCAAGATGATAAGCAGGAATCCAATCCCGCGCCCCGGGCCTGCGCCGATCAGGCGCCCAACGCTTCCAGCCAGCAAGCCGTCGGCGGCCATCCAGGGTTCAAACACCTTGTCTGCCAGCGGCCCCGCCAGCAGGTTGGCCAAGGGGATGGTGCCCCAGGCGATCATGCGCCGCACAGAAAACACGCGCCCCTGTACATCCGGTGTGGTTTTGCTCTGCCAAATGGCCTGGCTGCTGGCGTTCACGACCGGGCTGTTGAAAAAGATGATGAACATGAGAATGGAAAGGATGGTTGTGTTGACCGTGGCGCCAACAGCCGCGGATACCAATCCCTGGATGAGGCCAAAAATAAAGATGCTGGACACTTTGCGTTTGGGCCCTCCCCAAATGCTGATGAACAGGCTGCCGGCCAGCATGCCGAAGCCGCCTGTGGACAAGATGGCGCCGAGGGTAGATGGCGTGGTGAAACTCAGGATCATGGGTGTAAACAGCACCTGGGCAATACTGTAAAAGAAGTTGGTCGAGGCAAAGTAGATCAGCAATCCCAGCAACCCTGGCCGTTTGGAGATGAATTTCCAGCCAAAAGCTGCTTCTCTCAGCAGAGATCCCCGCGCCTGCTGGCTTTCCAGCGAATATTCCGGTTGGGGTATTCGGATGATAACTAGCGTGAATAACGCGATCAAGAAAGTGGCAAGGTCAATGAATAAGATGCTGTGGACAGGAAGAATTCCCATTAATGTGCCGGCCAACAGGGGCGCGCCGATCGAAGCGATGCTGTCCGCGACCTGCACCATGCCGCTGGCGCGCCCAAACTGGTCCTTGGGCACCAACAGCGATATGGCGGATGAATAGGCCGGCCATTGGAATGAGTTAAACAACGAACTGATTGCCAGAATGATATACAAATGCCATACTTCCAGCACGCCGGTGAAAATCAACAAGGCGATCAGGAGGGTGCATGCGGCTGAACCGGCATCGCTTAAGATCAAGGCGGTGCGGCGGTTCCAGCGGTCAACCAACGCGCCGGCGAATGGGGAAAAGACAATACTTGGCAGGCTCGCGAACAGGGCGATGAGAGCGAATTCGGTAACCGAGCCGCTTTCCTTGTAGACCCATACACCGATGGCAAAATTGGTCATGCTCGAGCCGGTGAGAGAAAACACCTGCCCAAGCCAGATCATTAAAAATGACCGAAATCCAGGGGCGATGCCTTTGTGATGAGGTTGATTAAATGAATTATTCATATCCTGTCGATAAATTAGATTTAGTTTCAGGTGATTAAACCACTGAACTTACTGGTGGTATCGGGCGTCAGAAAAACCAAATTAGGCTGGGTGCGGCCGCATCGCCCGGGATGCTTGACCTGGAGAAACGGACTCTACTTTATCATCTTCAAATTAGCATGTCAAGAATTATTGCTGCAAGTAATTGAAAAAAAAGACCCACGGAAAAATGACGAAATGTTAACAAAAAAATACGGCGTACAAACCTACAATTTATGTATCACCAATTACAAAGGAGTGTGAAATGAGAACCAAAGCACCAACACAAGTTGTATTTACCATATCCACCATACTGGGGGCTGCCGCATTGATCAGCCAATTCGTGGCCAAATTGCCCATCGTCAGCGGTTATGAATTTATCACCCTGGCTGTTGCCTTTGTGCTGCTGTGGCTGGGTGTGGTTTTGCGGGGCTTTTAGGTCCTTTCAGATAATTGACATCATCCCTGCATCGCCGTATAATATAGCGCGTACGACATTAAAAACCTTTTGCCAGGAGGCAAACCAGCAACAGCTTCCAGTAACTGATTTACCAACAGACTTTAACCCGACTGCCATGTAGATCAGCCGGGTTTTTTAATGCCATCTCACCCTTCGAAAAGAAGGGAGGTGAAAGAAGAAGAATGACGACTGTTGTATTAAGACCAAATGAGTCACAGGAATCGCTCATGCGCCGCTTCCGCAAGAAGGTGGTGCGCTCAAGTGTGTTAAGCACCGTCAGAAAGAAACGCTGGTTCGTTTCGAAGAGCGAAGAACGGCGCCAGGAAGCCAAGAAATCAGCGCGCAGGATGAAACGAAAACAATTCGAACGTCCTGACCGCTAGATGGGCTGTGGCTGAAAAGAAAGGAAAGTGATTATTTAATGGGAAAAGAAGAAAAGATCCAGATGGAAGGCACTGTGATTGAGGCGCTGCCTGCAACTCAGTTCAAGGTCCAGCTGGATAACGGCCATGAGGTTCTGGCTTACCTCTCCGGGAAGATGCGGCGCTATTACATCCGCATTCTGCTGGGAGACCGAGTGAAGCTGGAAATGTCGCCCTACGACCTGACCCGCGGCCGGATCACGTACCGCCAGAAGAAACAACGAGTTGGCGGCGCGGAAGAGATGGAAGAATAGAATAATATAAATGAATACCCCTGATATCATAATCAGGGGTATTTTGTTTTTCGTGTGAAATTTTTGTTTAAACAAGAGACACGGCCGGCCGTGTCTCTTGTTTTTAAGGATGATCTCCCTATTCACGATGCATGCTTCGTAATTTCCTTGTGTTGGTATTTTACCCGGTGTACATGATGCGGTTGTCGTAGAGCGTCAGCGCCTTCATGTAATTGGCGCGTTCAAAAGCGGCCGGTTCGGCCACATTCTTCTGGCTGAGCGTGCCGCGCATTTGGTCAACCGATTTATATTCGTAATCGTTCATCCACTGCGCCAGCTCTTCAATCAGAGCGCCCGCGAATCCGATTCCATTGCTGATCAGGGCGGACGCGGTCATGGCGACCGTCGCGCCGGCCATCAACGATTTGACGATGTCTTCAGCGCTGTGAACGCCGCTGGTCAACGCAAAGTCTGCCGCGACGCGGTCATACAGGATGGCGATCCAGCGCAGAGGCAGCTGCATATCGGATGAGCGGCTGAGCTCCAGTTTTGGGATTACTTCAAGCGCTTCGATATCCAGGTCCGGCTGGTAGAAGCGGTTAAACAGCACCAGACCTTTGGCGCCGGCTTTGACCAGGGAAGCAGCGAAGTGCGGAATGCTGGAATAGAAGGGGCTGAGCTTGACCGACAGCGGAATCCTGATCGATTTTCGGATGTCACTGACCAGATCGATGTGCGCTTTTTCCAAAACATCGGAAGACAACTGCGGGTCGGCGGGCAAAAAATACATATTTAATTCCAAAGCGTCCGCGCCGGCTTCTTCGATCAATTTGGCATATTTGATCCAGCCGCCGGTGGAAACGCCATTCAGGCTGCCGATGACCGGGATATCCACGGCTTCCTTGGCTGTGCGGATCAGTTGGAGGTATTTATCCGGCCCCGAATTATATTTTTCCAGATCAGGGTAATAGGTGATCGCTTCGGCGAAGGATTCGCTGCCGCGGGTGAGAAAATGATCCAGGGCAAGCTGTTCATTAATGATCTCCTCCTCAAAAAGCGAATAAAGCACCACAGCGCCGAGACCGGCGTCCTCCATGGCTTTGATATTATCCAGTTTTTTGGAGAGGGCCGAGGCGGAAGCTACCAAAGGCGACTTGATATCCAATCCGAGGTATTTGGTTTTTAGGTCTGCCATTTTTCTCCTTTCTTCCTCTGACTATTATATAAAGAAAACCTGCGGATGTTTTGCGCATCCGCAGGTTTAATGTTTCTTTTATACTGGCGGATATTTCCACCAGTCTGATTGAGCTATCCTTCTTGTTTGAACTGGCTGTAATCCACCGAAGCCATCTGGTCATATTTCTGCCAGCGGTCCTCAGCATCCTGCTGGGCAAGTTTGAGCAGCATTTCCGCGCGCTCTTCATTCGCCCGCACCAGCATGGTGTAACGGGTTTCGTTGTACGCGAAATCTTTTACTGGGATGCTGGGTTCTTTGTAATCGAGCTGCAGCGGATTCTTGCCTTCCTTGATCAGGTCGGGATTGTAGCGGTACATCGGCCAGAAACCGGATTTTACCGCCAGGTCCTGCTGCTGAAGGCCAAGCTTCATTTCGAAGCCGTGGTTGATGCAGTGCGAGTAGGCGATGACCAGCGCCGGGCCGTCGTAGGCATCCGCTTCGCGGATAGCGCGCAGGGTCTGCATATCACTGGCGCCCATCGCCACCTGTGCCACATAGATGTAGCCGTAGGTCATGGCGATCATGCCGAGGTCCTTGCGGGGCAGGCCTTTGCCGTTGGCGGCAAACTTCGCCACCGCGCCGCGCGGGGTTGCTTTGGAGGATTGGCCGCCGGTGTTGGAATATACGCCGGTATCGAGCACCAGGATCTTGACGTTGCGGCCGGAGGCCAGTACGTGATCGAGGCCGCCATAGCCGATGTCATACGCCCAGCCGTCGCCGCCGACGATCCAAACGCTCTTGCGGACCAATTTGTCAGCCAAGCTGGCAAGCTGCCTGGCATCCGGTTCCTTGACGCCAGCGAGTTTCTTGCGCAGGACTTCCACACGTTCGCGCTGCGCCTGAATGCCGGCATCATCGGACTGGTCGGCGTTCAGCAGGTCATTGGCCAGGTCATCGCCGATCGTCTTGGAGAGTTTCTTGACCAATTCGCTGGCAAATTCATTCTGTTTGTCCAGGGTCAGGCGCATACCCAAACCGAACTCGGCATTATCCTCGAACAGGGAGTTGGACCAGGCAGGACCGCGTCCTTCGGTGTTGGAGGTATAGGGGGTGGTGGGCATGTTGCCGCCGTAAATGGACGAGCAGCCGGTCGCGTTGGCGATCACGGTGCGGTCGCCGAAAAGCTGGGTGATCAGGCGGATGTAGGGCGTTTCGCCGCAGCCGGCGCAGGCGCCGGAGAACTCGAACAGCGGTCGCAGCAGAGAAGCGTTTTTGACCGTGTTGGGTGTGAACTTGGTGCGGTCAGGATCCGGCAGATTGAGGAAGAAGTTCCAGTTTTCGCTTTCCGCTTCGCGCAGCATGGGCTGCGGGGCCATATTGATGGCTTTGCGGTCCGGATTGGTCTTGTCTTTGGCCGGGCAGGCTTGCACGCACAGGCTGCAGCCGGTGCAGTCTTCCGGTGACACCTGGACGGTGAATTTATAGCCCGGGAATTCCTTGTACTTGGCATCCACAGATTTATAAGTCTTGGGCGCGTCCTTGAGCAGGTCGGCGTCATAGACCTTGTTGCGGATTACCGCGTGTGGGCAGACATAGGCGCATTTGCCGCACTGGATGCAGACATCCGGTTCCCAGACAGGGATCTCGAGCGCGATGTTGCGCTTTTCCCACTGGGTGGTGCCGGTTGGGTAGGTGCCGTCGGCGGGCATCATGCTGACGGGCAGGTCATCGCCGTCTTTGCTGATCATCATGCCCAGCACATCACGGACGAATTCAGGCGCTTCCGCCGGCACTGCCGGGCGGCGGGTGTTGTCGCTGGTGGCTTTTTCGGGCACTTTAATTTCGTAAAGGTTCTCAATTGAGGAATCAACAGCCGCGTAGTTTTGCTTCACCACCGCGTCGCCGCGCTTGCCGTAGGTTTTCTTGATGTATTTCTTGATCTCTTCGATCGCTTCATCTCTGGGCATCACGCCGCTGATGGCGAAGAAGCAGGTCTGCATGATGGTGTTGATGCGCCCGCCCATGCCGGTTTTGTTGGCGACTTCATAAGCGTCGATGATGTAGAACTTGAGCTTCTTCGCGATGATGTCGTTTTGAACTTCCTTGGGCAGGTGGTTCCACACTTCATCCTGGTTGTAGATGCTGTTCAGCAGGAAAACACCGCCGATTTTGGCATACTTGAGCATGTCATACTGCTCCAGGAAAGTGAATTGGTGGCAGGCAACAAAGTCGGCTTCATTATTGCCGATCAGGTATGGCGCTTTGATGGGCTTGGGGCCGAAGCGCAGATGGGAAATGGTCATGGCGCCGGATTTCTTGGAGTCGTACACGAAGTAACCCTGCGCGAAGTTGCCGGTCTCCTCCCCGATGATCTTGGTGGAGTTTTTATTGGCACCCACAGTGCCGTCAGCGCCCAAACCGAAGAATACGCAGCTGACCGTGTCCTTGGAGGTGATCGAGAAGGAGGGATCGTAATCCAGGCTGGTGTTCGACAGGTCGTCGATGATGCCGACGGTGAAGGAGTTCTTGGGGGCGTCCTTTTTCAGTTCCTCGAAAATACCTTTTACCATGCCGGGGGTAAATTCCTTGGAGGAGAGGCCGTAGCGGCCGCCCACCACAGCGGGCATGTTTTCGAATGGCGCATAGCCGATCTTGAGGGCTTCATTGATGGCGGTGGCGACATCCTTGTAGAGCGGTTCGCCTTCGGAACCGGGTTCCTTGGTGCGGTCGAGCACGGCGATCGCCTTCACAGTGGAGGGCAGCATGGCAATGAGCTGTTTGTTGGAGAATGGCCGGTACAGCCGGACTGTGACAACGCCGACCTTTTCACCCTGGGCAGCCAGGAAGTTGACCGTCTCTTCAGCGGTTTCCGCGCCGGAAGCCATGACCACGATGACGCGTTCGGCATCTGTTGCGCCGGCGTATTCAAAGTTATGGTACTGGCGGTCGGTCAGCTTGGCAAATTTATCCATCGCCTTCTGGGTGATCTCGGCTGTGGCAGCATAGAAGGGGTTGACCGTCTCGCGCCCCTGGAAGTATGTGTCGGGATTCTGGGCGGTGCCGCGCAGGACAGGCCGGTCGGAGGTCAGTCCGCGTTCGCGGTGGGCGATCACAGCTTCCTCATCGATCATCTGGCGCATCACGTCCTCGTCCAGCAGTTCGATCTTGTTGACTTCGTGCGAGGTGCGGAAGCCATCAAAAAAGTGCAGGAAAGGTACACGCGATTCCAGGCTGGCAGCCTGGGCGATCAGCGCCATATCATGCGCTTCCTGGACCGAACGTGAAGCCAGCAGCGCCCAGCCGGTGGCGCGGACTGCGGTCACATCGGAATGGTCGCCGAAAATGGAAAGCGCCTGGGCGGCCAGTGAGCGCGCCGAGACATGAAAGACGGTCGGGCTTAGTTCGCCGGCGATCTTGTACATGTTGGGGATCATCAGCAGCAGACCCTGGGAAGCCGTGAAGGTGGTGGTGAGCGAACCGGTGGTCAGCGCGCCATGCACTGCGCCGGCGGCGCCGCCCTCCGACTGCATTTCGATGACATTCGGGACGGTGCCCCAGATGTTGGAAATGCCGGCGGCTGCCCATGCATCGGCAAATTCGCCCATGCCGGATGAGGGGGTGATTGGGTAGATCGCAATGACTTCGTTGAGGCGGTAAGACGTGTAGGCAACTGCCTCATTGCCATCGATCATGACCTGTTGACGTTTCATCAGAAAAACTCCTTAAGATTTGGTTTTGGTGTTGGTCTCTAACGCCTGTCAGGCGGAATAAAGCGGTTTGCGTTAAACCGATTAATCTTACCACTTTTTAATAATTGGATAAATTTTAGGCGAAATGGCACATTATTTCAGGACGTGTTTCCTGGCGAGCAGCAGCGCTGCCAATGACTTGCTGTCCTGGATCTCCCCACGCTCCGCCATTTCGTATGCCGCGGGAATCGGGATCTTTTTAATGTGAAGGAACTCGTCGTCATCCATTTCGAGAGGCGACTCAGACAGGTCCTCGGCGAGAAAAATGTGATTATTCTCGGAGGAATAACCCGGCGCCAGGTAAGCAGAACCCAGATACGTGAGACGGCCGGCGGCCATGCCGGTTTCCTCGCGCACCTCGCGCGCGGCGCACAGCTCGGGTTTTTCGTCGTCATGCATCACGCCTGCCGGCAGCTCAAGCATCTCACGTTCGCTGCCCATGCGGAATTGGGTGACGAACCAGATATTGCCCTCGTTGTCCACAGGAAGGATGGTGACCGAGTCATTATGGCTGACCAGGTCATAATCCCGCATGCGCCCGTCCGGCAGTTGGACGTGCAGCAATTCAACATTGAACGCGCGTGTTTTATACACGGTATCGCGGGACAGGATATGATGGGTCATGAGGGCCTCCGAAGGTGAATTCTTCTTGAATTTAACCACAGATAAACGCGGATATAAAAGGATGGACACAGATATTGATCACTATATTTTTTGTCATGCTGAACCCTGCAAGGGCGAAGCATCTCGGAGAGATTTCAAGGAGTCCAGAACAATAAAGCGAGATTTTTTCGCGAATCCCAAGATCAATCTTCCATGTCCAGGCATTTAATAAAAACTAAAAACATTGAGGAAAACACTTATATTGGCTAAACAAAAAAACCCGCGGGGGTCAACCGCGGGTTGATTTCAGGGTCGTGATCCTACTTATTGGCGAAGAAATCCGACCCGTAGTAGCTCGCATGATCGGTTTCCAGTAGCACAACGATCGAGGGAGCGCCTCGCAGGCTGTCGGGGATGTTCAGTGTCACGCGGAAGCCGTACCCCTTGGAGGCATCCGGTTTGTAGTTGGAAGTACCCACCACAATATAGGTGTCGTAATCATACTGCCCTTCAGGACCCATCTTGAAAGTGATGTCCATGTCGTTCAACAGCCAGGGATAGGATCCCTGAACGGTGACGGTCTGGTCTTTGACATAATCAGTAATGCACAGATAAAGTCCTGGCGCGCATTTCTTGGCGTTGTATTCCAGTTCAACCACGGGCGGCGGGCCGGCGGTGGAAGTGGGCAGCGGTAAAGCGGTGGGTTCGACCTGTTTGGGTTCCGGCGTGGTTTCGGTGGTGGCTGCGTCATCGTCATCTTCCGCAGCGGGCGCTTCTTCGCCTTCAGCAGGCGTCGCGTCCACCGGAGCTGCCATGGCGGTCTGTGTGCCGGCGATGATGTCCTTCATGATCTGCGACTGGGTGGACACCGGGTTGGGCAGGGCGTCTTCGCCATCAGCGACTTCTGAAGGGCCCCCTGATGCGGATCGCGTGCAGGCGCCGAGCACCGCGCTGAGTAAAAAGAGGGCGCCGATAAAAACGATTAGATTCTTTTTCATGATTTTCTCCTCCAGAGACTGGTTCACATGAATTTTTTTAATAAAAATAACACATATTATATTAGCATGGTACAGGTAGGCAGTCAATAGGTTATTTACGCCACATTTTGGGGTATTTTCGCTCGTTAAAACAAAAATCCCGCAGGTCGTGTGAAACCTGCGGGACTGTAGTAAAAAACCAAGTTATGGCGTGCCTTCCGGCAGCGTGAAAACAAACGGCGCGTTGCTGGGCAATAACATGGCGTTGATGTTAGGCGCCAGTTTGGTGATGTACTGGTAGGTCAGCAGCTCGGGATTGTTGGCCAGAGCTTCCTGGATCAGCGCCAGGGCTTCAGCTTCCGCTTTGGCTTCGATCAGGCGGGCTTCCGCCGCGCCTTCCGCCGCGATCACCGCGGATTCGGCCTGCCCGCGCGCGGTTTCGATCGCCTGCTGGGCTTCCTGGATGCGCTGCTCCACCGTCAGCTTGGCTTGCTGGGCCTGCTGCTCGGCGATCTGTTTCTGTTCCACTGAGGCGGCGTATTCCGGCGAGAAGGTGATGTTGCGCAGCACGAAATCCACCAACGTCAAGCCGTTATCTTTTAATTTAAGTGACATTGCTTCGTTGACCATCTGAACCATTTCCAGCCGTTTTGAGGTGACTACTTCCTCCACGCCAAATTGGGAGATCGCGTCGCGGATGATACCGCGTGACTGCGCGCGGACAAGGTCGTTGCCGTAACGATTCTGCCACAGGATATGGACCTTGACCACTTCCGCGGGATCGATCTGGTAAATGACCGACGCGTCCACGTAGATCTCCTGCCCATCCGAGGTGCGCGCGGTGATGGAATCATCGCCCTGGATGTCGCCTTCAAATGACGCGATCGACATGGTGTAGGTTTGGCGCGAGATGGGGTAGAGAACGACTCGCTCGACAAAAGGCACGATCCAGCGCAGTCCCGGTTCCAGCGCGGCTTCGCGATAGCCGCGCGGAGAAATGGCGGAGATGACCACGCCGCGCTCCTGCGGTTCAACGAAGACCAATCCGGCGCTCAAGGTGGTCACCAGTATGGCGGCGACCAGGGCGACCAGGATGATCAGGCGCGCGTTTTTCACCTTCTGCCCGCGGGATGCCTGGATAGTTGATAAAGCGATTGCTGCCATCACGCCCAGCCACAGCAGGGCGGATAATCCAGCTAAAAGATCTGTGATTCTCATTCTTCTCCTCTTCTTTTCTTATGCATATTGTGTCATTAAATAACAAAGCGCATATTAATGAATCATTAAATATACGCTTCTGAATGTTAAATGTTTCTTTTAGATTAAATTTCCAGCAGGATGGTCACTGGACCGTCATTATGAATTTCCACCAGCATATCCGCGCCAAATTTGCCGGTCTGGGTGGGGATGCCGTGGCTTTTCAACGCATCCACGAAGTAATCCACCAGCGGGCTGGCGATCTCGGGCGGCGCGGCGTAGATGAATGAGGGGCGGTTGCCTTTGCGCGTGTCGGCCATCAAGGTGAACTGCGACACCACGATGGCGTCGCCTTGGATATCCAGGATGGAGAGATTCATCTTGTCGTTCTCATCGCTGAAGATGCGCAGGTTGGCGATCTTTTTGGCCAGCGCGTCCGCGCGGCTGCGGTCATCATCCATCTGGACGCCAAGCAGAATCACATACCCCTGGTTGATGGATGCAACCTTTTGATCGGCAATGGTCACGCTTCCCCGGGTGACGCGTTGGACGACAGCTTTCATAAATAACTAAGAAACTAGTCCGATGGCTTCGCGCACTTCCACCATGGTCTGTTGGGCGATGACGCGGGCGCGTTTGCCGCCATCCTTCAGGATGTCGAAGATATCATCCGGCCGTTTGGCCAGCTCGGCACGCCGCTCGCGCAGGGGCGCCAGGGCCTTGTTGATGCTCTCCGCCAGCGCCTGTTTATCCTCCACACAGCCGATGCCCGCCCGCCGGCACTCGACATTCACATGATCCACCCATTCCTGGCTGGAAAAGATCTTGTGCAGGGTGAAGACGTTGCAGACATCCGGGTTGCCGGGATCCGAACGCCGCAGGCGCGCCGGGTCGGTGACCATTTTCATCACGCGCTCGCGCGTCTCTTCGGGCGTCGCGGCAATCTCGATGTGATTATTGAGACTCTTGCTCATCTTGTTGACGCCGTCAAGGCCCAGCACCTTGGGAATCTCGGTGACCTTCATTTCAGGCTCAACCAGGACATTGGTCTGGTAGCGGTGGTTAAAGGAGCGCACCAGTTCGCGCGCGAATTCGATATGCGGCGCCTGGTCCACCCCCACTGGCACGGCGTTGGCTTTATACAGCAGGATGTCGGCGGACATCAACACCGGATAGCCCACCAGCCCGTAATTAATATTATTGGGATTCTCGCGCACCTTTTCCTTAAAAGTGGGCAGGTCGGTCAATTTGCCGAGCGGCGTGACCATCGAAAGGATGGTGTGAAGTTCGGTGACCTCGGGCACGTTGGACTGGATGAAAAGGATGGAGCGTTGCGGATCGATCCCCGCGGCCAGCCAGTCGAGCGCCATTTCATAGGTGTTCTCACGGATGTTCTCCGTGGTTTCCATCGTCGTGAGGGCGTGCAGATCCACGATGCAGTACACGCAGTCGTAATCCGCCTGCAGCGCAACATAATTCTTGATCGCGCCCAGGTAATTGCCCAGGTGCTGGCGGCCCGTGGGGCGCGCGCCCGAAAAAACCCTGCCTTTGCTTGCCATGATTACTTCATCAACCTTTCAAATAAGATCTGTTCCACTTCACCCGGATGCGGGAGCCGGCCGGTCTGTCTCAGTTTCGAGTACACCTGCTCATCGCCAAGAAATACTTCAAAAGCGCCGCTGTGTTCGGAAGGCCTGCACTCCACCTCGCTGACCTTGCCGCCGAACTGCATTTTGATCTCCTCCGCCAAACTGGCGGCCTGGGGTTCAAAATGTCAGGCCCTGCAGAATTCGATAGAAATCTTTTCCGCCATGAGGTTCTCCTTTCGGGTGGATTTTATTATATCGTACGCGTTTTTCCCGCGCGCGCTCTTGGTAAAATCAACCTGATGAACAGCCTCAATCCTCGCTATCCAGTGATTAAAAGGATCTTTGACCTGTTGTTTTCGCTTTTGGCGCTGCTTGTTTTGTCCCCTGTGTTGGTGTTGCTCGTTTTCGTCCTGCTGATCTTTCAGGGCCTACCCTTGTTTTTCACCCAGGAGCGCCCGGGACTGGGCGGCCAGATCTTCCGGTTGGTCAAGTTTCGCTCCATGCAGCCCTCGCCAGGAAATGAGGATAATCCCGATCAGGATGCGCTCCGCATCACACGCTTGGGGAGCTTCCTGCGTCGGACCAGCCTGGATGAGCTGCCTGAGCTGATAAATGTGCTCAAGGGCGAGATGAGCATCGTCGGCCCGCGGCCGCTGCTGGTGCAGTACCTTGGCCGCTACTCGGCGGAGCAAGCCCGCCGGCATGAGCTGCCGCCCGGCATCACCGGCTGGGCGCAGGTGAATGGACGCAACGCGCTGACCTGGGAGCAGCGTTTCGCGCTGGATGTCTGGTATGTGGATCACTGGTCGCTGTGGCTGGATATCCGCATCATCCTGATGACGATCGGCAAAGTCTTGCGCGGGGAAGGCGTCTCGCAGCCCGGCCGGGCCACCATGGATGAGTTCATGGGAAAGGATGAGGGTAAGTAAAAGACCCCTCTCCTAACCTCTCCCCGGTGGGGAGAGGGATGATCCGATGTAGAACGGAGGATTTTTTTTGCATTATACAGGTCAGACTTTTGTCTGGTAACCTTTTCCTGAGCTGTCATTGCGAGGCGCGTTCTTTGCGCCGCGGCAATCTAGGTAATATTTCAAATGGTTATTAGGGTTCAAGCCTGAGGCCAGAACTCCATGGCAGGAGATCGCCGCGCGGCTTTGCCGCTCGCGATGACAGATAAGGCGGGGATGACAAAGAAAGATTTTTTGGATAGGCTTTTGCCCACCTGCGCGGCAGTGGCGTGATGCCCCCTCGCTTCGGGGGTCTCCGCGTCTCGTTCTGACGAGATGCTGCAAAGATTGCCGCGCGGCTTCGTCGCTCGCGATGACAATTGAAGTTGGTTAGTTCGCGGGCAGGGGATCGATCTTGTTGTCGCGCAGCAGCTCTATGGCGCGCTGGGCGTAGCTGTACTTGCCCTCGCTCAGCCACACCAGGCCGTCCTGCACGGACACGAACATGTTATCGGTGATGTTAATGGACGCGTTGAGGATCTTCCCGCCGCTGCCGGCCAGCAAATCTGGCCAGATGGTCCTCAGCGGGGCAATGCCGTCCGCGAAGAGCGTCACCACCCAACGTGAGCGTCCTTCTTCCAATGGGGATTGGCCGCCGATCAGGGCGACATCCATTCCCGCAAGGTAAGTGAATAGCTCCGGCGAATAAGCTTCGCGGGCCACAAACAGCACATTGATCTTGCTGGCGTTGATCTGGTCAAAAGCCGACTGCCAAGCGGAAGGCGGGCTGCCGGCGGGCTGCGTGGCTGTCAGCGGGTAGGTGTTCAGGGGGTAGATCAGCGCCGCGCAGTTGCCGCAGTAATAATACACGCCGTTGCTGAAGGCCTGGTTGAAACTGGCGGCATCAGCGGATAAAAGCGCGCCGACGCGGTAATTCGGCGCCAGCATGGCGGACAGGTAGCCGGCCATGAAGGCGATGTTCTCTTCGCGCTGGCGGATGACCGAGACATTCTCGCCCGGGTTCCAGTCATCGCGGGTAAGCGCGACAAACTGCGTGGCGGGGGCGCTGGCTGCCAGACTGCCCAGGTTTTCCGGGCGCTCAAGGAACACCACCACTTTCATATCCGCGCTGACTTCATTGTTGATCAGGTTCTCGCGCGTTTCGAACTCGAGACCCGAACCCGCGGCCAGCTCTCTGAGCGTGGTTTCGGCCTGGGCGGCCAGGTTGGGGTCCGCCCCGGCGCTGCGGATCAGCACCACGCGGTCGGCGGCCGGCGTCGGGCTGGGCATCGCTGTCGGCGCGGGTGCGATATCCGTGGGCGCAGCCGCTTCATTTTTGGGACTGCAGGCGGAGATGAAAAGGAGAGAGAAAACCATCAGCAAAACGCCGAAGGCATGGCTTTTTTTCTGGATTGCCTGGGACATAGGCGTTATTTTACTCTATCCAGGCATGCGTTATAATTGCCGCATGGTTGCGCCTGATACGAAGGCCGCTTTTTTAATCCAACTGCATTGTATGCATCACCCTTACTTAAAACTTAAGGGTTGTATTTTGCTTATTCCCGTTTCCAAGGAGAAAAATTAATGCCCATCAATTTTGGCACCGACGGCTGGCGCGCGGTCATATCCGATACATTCACTTTTCACAACCTGCGCATGGTCACCCAGGCCATCGCGGACGCGGTTAAATCAGAGGGTTGGCTGAACGGCATGGTGATCGATCCGCCGCCCGACCATTCTTTAATGATTGTCGGGTTTGACACGCGTTTCCTGTCGGACCGCTACGCGCGGGAAGCGGCGCGGGTGCTGGCAGCCAACGGTTTCAAGGTGCTGCTGTGCCAGGCTGACACCCCCACGCCGGTGGTCTCATTCGCGGTTAAGCATCACCGCGCGATCGGCGGTATCATGATCACCGCTTCGCATAACGCCCCGCGCTACAACGGCGTCAAGCTGAAAGCCGCGTACGGCGGCTCAGCGCTGCCCGAATTGTGCCGCAAGGTGGAAGTCTATCTGAACGATAACGAATCCCAGGGTCGT
>CAYPAG010000036.1:0-14912 GCA_964408645.1 uncultured Pelolinea sp.
GGCAATATTCGATGAAAATGCCAGCACCAGGTATCCTGCCAAAGCCCCCAGGCGGCAAATCAGCAGAATCGGCCGGCGTCCAAATCGGTCGGACATTCGGCCCCAGAAAATGCCGCTGAAAAATCCGATGAATGAGTTAACCGCCAGCAGCAGCCCGATCTGGGCTACCGGCGCGCCGAGATCAAGGTAAAACCGCGGCAGGAACGGGTTGAGGATGGTGAACGCGAAAATATCGGCGAAAGCGGTTGCCCAGATGAGTGCCAACGTGCGGCGATTGGATCTTTTCGGAGACTTATCCTCTTGCATCAGAACCTTTTATAAAAATTGGGCATTGGTTTCATATTTATTTTCCGGCTGAATGATACCCCCTCATGAGAGAAACCAATTCATAAAATAAGCCCGAAAAAAAGGTGTCCTGACCAACCCATGAAATGTCAAGCTTGATTTCTATTTTTTATTTGGTTTACCAAGTCGGAAAGCACAGCATCTTCATTCTTTTCTGACTTTGGAATATCATACACTGAAATAAAATCTGCCCGGTCGCTGATCCGGCTGCCGTTGGACGAGACCACCAAAATCACTTGATTTCGGGGATATTTTCTTAAAAAGGCTTTCACGGCCGGCGCGATTGACCCAGCCCAGACCGGAGTCACCAGGATGAACTCATCGGTATTCGACATCTCGCCATTAATAGAGATTTCCACCTCTTTTTGCGTTGAAGCATAAAAACCTGCGGTCCAATAACCTATGAACCCATTCCAATTGTGGTTATCTTTTATTTCAACAATTTCCAAGGACAATCGTCCAGCAATCTGCTGGGCAATTCGTTTGCAGGTGCCCGTTCTGGTAAAGTAAATTACTTTTCTCGCCATTTAATACCTTCTTTGTTTATCATGAGGAAAATCTGAAATGTGTAACCACAATAATCAATCATCAGGAAAAAATGCTTTCAGAAGCGTCTCACTCAATTTCTGGTATTCCTGGTTTTTAATATCCTTTGTGCATAAAAATGCCTCACCACAAATGAGTGCAACAATTGATGGAATTCTTCATCAGTCACAATTCATCTGCGGCAGTCAGCCGAGTTTAGTTCCCGGAGAGCGCGCAACGAAAACCAATCGATGACCAGTAATATTCAGCCGGTCCGTGAAATCGCAGGGTGATGAAAAGCTCGCCATTATTGAAAAAATTAACAAAGCTGGGACCGCGGATCACATGCTCGTCTCCAGTCTCCGGGCCGGTTGGATTCTCGGCAGGTGATGTTTGATAATACAAAGGGTTGTACCAATCCGCCACCCATTCGCTGACATTGCTGATCATGTCCATGGCTCCATATGGACTTGCTCCATCTGGAAATGAACCAACCGCGTAACTCTCGGTGCCCTCCTCGTTCACGCGCGTCAGGTCAGGCAAATCATTACCCCAGGGAAACACACGACCTTCGGTTCCACGGGCGGCTTTTTCCCATTCCGCTTCGGTAGGCAGTCTGCGGCCCGCCCATTGGCAGTAGGCATTAGCCATCTCCCAGTTGACATAGACAATCGGATATTGACTAAATGCTGGATCTTGATACATCGGCCAAAAGCTTTCGGCGTTGTGTTCTCCAGGCGGCGCAGGTTCCAGACAGGCTCCTTCAGCCACACAGGTTTGATATTGAGCAAAAGTGACTTCAGTCTGGTCGATCCAAAATGCATCCAGATACACGGTATGCACGGGTTCTGTGTCAGGAGCGTTCTGCTTGATCCAGTCCATTTCTTTTTGAACTTCAGCCACCAATGCTTCAGTGCCGCCCATGATAAACTCGCCTTCCGGCACATAGACCAACACGCTGCCATCTGATCCGTTCATCATGGTGCCGATTCCCGGTGTGGCAGAGACTACCGTTTGTGTAGGCTCAGGAAGCGGAGTTGCTTCCGCTGGCTCGACTGGAGCCGAAGGTGTTGGCACTGAAGGCGCGGCTTGACAGGCAGCTGGCAGAAGTATGCCGGCCAAGATCATGGTGAAAATTAATATTCTTTGGTAAGTCATTGGGAATCCTCCGTTAACATTCAGGCGACCATGGCAGTATTATCGCATGAGTTGCGGGCAATATTCCAGATCAGCAGATATCTGAAGGAGATTAATCTAATAATCAAGAATCCAGATTTCTTATCAACACATTAGCCGCCCTCTCCACCAGCAGCCTGCAAGATTCCTGTCCGACATTTCCAATCCAGTGTTCCCTCAGTTCACCGCATTTCAACCAACCAAATTCCTGCAGAAAATCCGCGCGGTATTTTGCTGCCAGGTCCTGGCATTCCTGATCAGGTGTGGGTCCATCTTCCCTCCCAAGCAGCCCGCCAATGATCAAGAGTCCGCCGGTCAGCGCGCCGCACAGCTCCGCCCTGGTTCCACCCACGCCGCCAGCAAAAGGTGAAGCAAAGGGCAGCGCCTGCATGGTCTTTTCATGGCCTAGGAATTGCTCGCCCACGGCGAGCAGTATAGATTCGGATCAGTGATAACCCTGAGCGCTGAATTCTCCAGCATTGGTGATAATCGCTTGTCTTGTTATTTTGTCCACGTTTTTTCCTTTGATTCAGTCATCCTGAACAAAGTGAAGGATCTCGGATTGATTCAAAATCTCAATCATTTTGCGAGATTCTTCACTCGCTTCGCTCGTTCACTCAAAGAGTGCTCTTCGAGCAGAATGACAATATTCAATGATTAAAAACCACGCACTTCGACTGGCTCAGTGCGCGGTTCAAATTTTTACCTATATTAGTCTTCTACCAGGTCACGGCCGCCTTTAAGGGCGGTGATCAGGTCGCGGCGTTTGAGGGCGCGCTTGCGGTCAATCTCCATCATGCCGGCTTTATCGTCCGCCACCTTGAGCAGCGCCTGGGTCCACGCGCCGCTCTGCACAGGTGTGTGCGCCACGCGCCAGCGTTCCACATAAACCGGCAGGTCATCAGCATTGGTAATGCGTTCGTGTTTGATGATCTTGGTCACGCCGAAATTCTCGGCTTTGACCTCATATTCCTCAAATTCCGCCTTTACCGGGCAAATCTGCATGCAAGCGCCGCACTTGATGCAGTAATAATCCGCCAGCACCAGTTCGCCTTTATCATCAACGTGCAGCGCGCGGGTTGGACAGATATCGGCGCACGCCAGGCAGCCTTCCACGCACTTCTCGCGGCGCAGCTCCACCTTGCCCTTCCAGGGCTGTTCCACCTGAAAAGCGCCGTCGCTGGCCACCTCGCACTGCCGGCAGCGGATGCAGTGGGCATCGTCCACCAGCATGGTCTTCTCATTTTTATCGTAAGAGATGACATGGGTGGGGCAATTGTTGATCACAAAATCCTTGCGTTTGAAATCGAACGCGTCTTTGTTGAAAACGTTCGATTCGACCAGCTCCGGGAACGCGTCATATCGGATCACCGGGTTTTCCGGTTCACCGTTGACGGTCAATTCAATCGCGCTGACCGGACACATCTCCATGCACTCGCCGCAGAAAATACATTTATCCTTGTCAATATCGACGGCTTGCTTCTTAACCATGCGTCCGTTTTCAAGCACCGCGTCCACGTGCGTGATGGCGTCCACCGGGCAGATTTCGGGGCCGATCTGGCAGCCCACGCAGCGCTCAAGGTCCCAGGTCATTAAATAATGGCGAGTAACCATCGCCCGCTCCAGGACGATCTGGCTTTCAGACGCGCGTTTCTGTGTCAATCCTCGTTTGCTCATCGCCGGCTCCTAATCCCTTCGTAATTCCTGCAGCTGCTGGCGCTCATGGTCGAACACGCGCACGATCATGGGCGTGTCACCCGGCGCCGCGTGCGTGGCGCATCCCAGACAAGGGTCGTACGCCCGGAAGGCCATCTCCACCTTGTTCAACACAGCATCATCCACCGGTTTGCCTGGCACAATCAATGCTTCAGCCGCTTTTTTGATGGACATGTCCATGGCTGCGTAATTGTTGGTGGTGCCCACGATCAGATTGACCGCCTGCAGCAGCCCGCGCTCATCGGTCATGTAATGGTGAGTCAAAGTACCGCGCGGCGCTTCCACGATCCCCACGCCCTCGGTTGGCGTTTCGGTCGGGATGGTGCGCACATTTGTCGATGTGATCTCCGGGTCAGTCGCCAGCTCCAGAACGCGTTCTGCTGCGTAAAGGGTTTCGATCAAACGCGCCCAATGGGTCGCCAAGGTTTGATGAACAGGTTTGCCGCCCATGGTTTCATAAAATTTTTCATACTCAATTTGTGCCAGCGGGGTGGCCATGCCATCCGAAGCATTCAGGCGCGAAAGCGGGGACGCGCGGTAAACGCCGCTGTCAGGCCCATCCACAAATCCCTTCCATCCAACTTTCTTCAGATATGGGAATTTAAGATAAGTCCAGGGTTCCAAATGCTCCGCGATCACATCCAGGTACTCTTCAGGCGAGTATTTGACAAATTCCCTGCCATCCGGACCCACCACGCGCACCTTGCCATCATAGAAGTTGACTTTGTTATTCTCATCCACCAGCCCCATATAGTAAGTTCGGTGCGTGAAAGCGTCGCTGAGGATCATGTCCAGGTATTCTTTATTACCCAACACCATATCCTTAAAGAGCTGCAAACCAAATTGGGCGGTTTTGATGGAATCTCGTCCGATTTGTTCGATGCGTTTGCGTTCATCCTCGGTGATGGGTTTGCTCATGCCGCCCACCAGTGCGCCCACCGGGTGGATGAAGCGTCCGCCCACGATTTTGCAGATCTCGTGATTCTCGCCGATCAGCTTCATCACCTGGGCGCCTACTTCCCGGCCGACCTTTTTCACCACGCCCAAAATGTTGCGTTCGCTCTTGGGTGCGTCTGGTCCAACCACAAAGTCCGGGCCGCCCAGCACGTAGAAATGGGTGGAGTGATCAGCAACAAAGAAAGCGGAATACATCAATTCGCGCAGTTTCTTGCCAGCTGGAGGCGGTTCAACATGATAAACGGCGTCTCCGGCTTTGGCTGCTGCCACATGGTGGGCGATCGGGCAGACGCCGCAGATGCGCTGTGTGATTCGCGGCATTTCTTCCACCGGACGCCCTTCACAGAATTTTTCAAATCCGCGCAGCTCCGGCACGATCATATAAGCATTTTCCAAACCGCCCTGTTCGTTCAGGAACAGGTCAATGCGCCCGTGCCCTTCCAGGCGGGTGATCGGATCGATCTGGACTTTTTCGTTGACAGTTTTTTTCGCAGGCAAGGTCTTGCTCCTGTTCTTACTTACCGTATTTAAGGTCGGACATAATGGAATCCGCCAGACTGAAGCGATAGCTCAATCCGACGGGATCAGCCACGCTGGCCAAAATATCTTTTAATTTTTCCGGGTCATCCGTGTCGATCAACGCGGCAATGGCGCTGATCAGCTTGGAGCCCTGGTCCACCACGCCATCCGGCGGGCCGTAGCACCCTCGGCAGGGCATGTTGGCTGTCAGGCAGGGCAGATCGCAGCCCGAGCGTGTGGCCGGGCCGCAGCAGATGACGCCCTGCGTCAGGAAGCACAATTCCTGATCAAGCTCAACTTCGTGCGGCCGTTTGAATTCCTTGATGCGCATGCCGCTGCTGCCCTTCTTGCGTGGGCAAACATCACAGTTGGTCTTGCCAAACGCGCCGATGACCGCGCCTTTTTCAGGCAGCTGGCCAGCCAGGACGGCCTGGAAAACGGTCCATACCTGGTCCACCACCGGCGGGCAGCCGGGCATAAAGTAATCCACCTCAACCACGTCCGCCAACGGGCGCACGTGATCGTACATTTTGGGGATCTCAATCTCGCCCTCAGCCACCTTGTTCTTGGGTTTTGGACGAGTGCCTCGCGAATCATCCAGCGAGGGTGAGGTATCAAAAACACGTTCCAGCAGCAGTTCGATGTCAAACATATTTGCCAGTCCGGGGATGCCGCCCAGATGCGAGCAGGACCCGAATGCCACCAGGGTTTTTGATTTTCTTCTCAGCAAATGCGCAATCTCTTCGTTCTCATCATTGCGGATGGCGCCATTGTAAAAACAAACGTCAATTTCATTATCTTTCAAAGCAGCCACATCATCATACTTAAAATCCATGGCCGCCGGCCAGAAAACAATATCGGCCGCGTCGCCCACATCCACCAGGCGCATGCCCAGCTCGGTGATGGTGATCTCGCATCCGCCGCAGCTGGCAGCCCAGTAGAAAGCCAGTTTAGGTTTGGTGGTAATGACTTTTTCAGTCTTCACAGCTTTGCTTGTTGTCTTGGCTGCCATCATGCCACCTCTTTCTGCAGGGATGCAAGCATCGCGTCTACTTCATGTCGGATGCGCCCGCGGTCCTGGGTGCCAATTTGCACAAAACGCACGCTGCCATCCGCCAAATCCATCTGACCCATCATGCGGTCCAACAGGCTCATCTTGCAGGTGCTGACATAGTTGCCGCGTTTATAGTGGCATTCGCCCGGCGCGCAGCCGCATACCAGCACGCCGTCAATGCCGGATTTCAATCCCATCAAAGCCATCTGAGGATCGATGCGCCCCGAGCAGGGGATGTGGATCACACGCACATTATCCGGGTAGGATTCCAGGATATCAATATCTTCATCCACCCGCAGCGACCAGTCGCAGACAAACACGACCAAGGCGGGAACATTCTTTTGTTTCTTGATTTGGATTTGTATGGCAACTTCCGCGTTGGAAACACCCGGGCGCGCGATGGCGCCGATTGGGCAGGCTGCCACGCACATACCGCAGCCCATGCACTTCTCAGCGTCCACCTCGGAAAAGCGGTCCATCACCCCATCCACTTCCTTTTCGATCAGATGCGGGGCTTCATAGGGGCAGGTCATCACGCAGATGCCGCAACCCGAGCAGAGCGCTTCATCCACCACCACGGTCTCCAGCGGAGAGGAGTAACCAGCCTCAACAGCGAGCTGCTTGACCGCGCCGATCACGCCGGAAATATGGATCTGCTGCGGACAGGCCGGGTAGCACAGGTCGCAGGCTGAACACAACCAGGTGGTGGGCGATTCAAACGCCTCCTCGCGCATATCCATGTTGACCATGCGCAGCAGGCGGCGGGGATTATATTCCGGTTCGAGTTTCTGCTGGATCATGCACTTGCTCACGCAGGTGCCGCAGGAGTAGCAGACGTCAAAATGCTCACCTCCGGGAATGGCGCGCACCTGGTCAGCGAAGGTTAATGCTTTCTCATTTTCCACCGCTCACCTCCGTCACCGTCATCGCCACCGTCATCGCATCCGCGTACTCAGAGGCTTCATTGACGCCCGGCGCTTCATACATGCGTCTGGCGCGTTTTTCCATCTCCGGTTTCAATATACCAATTTCCTCGGCTAATTTATCCTTGCCCAGGACATCAATGACATTCTGCATTTCGTTGATCACGCGCGCATACTTGTCGCCTTCCGCGGCGGAAATCCACTCCACGCGGAATCTACCGGGGCTCATGCCCATCTTTTCAAATGTCTTAAGCAGGCGTTCAGCGCGCACCGCGCCCACCCGCTGTCCGGTGATGTAATGGCAGTCCTGGGGATGGCAGCCGGAATAGAGCACCGCGCCCGCGCCAAGGCGGAAGGCTTCATAAATGAAGTCCGCGTCCATGCGGGCGGAGCACATCACGCGGATGCCGCGTTCATTCGCCGAATACTCAAAATGGCTGGTTCCCGCCAAATCAGCGCCGCCATACGAACACCAGTGGCAGCGGAAGGCGAAGATCTTTTCTTCAGGTTTATCCGCCAGCAAGGCGCGGATCTGTGAAAGCACCTGCGCGTCGGTATAGTGCATTTGGGTGATGGCATTGTGCGGGCACTCACCCACACAGCCGCCGCACCCGTGGCATTTGGCGGTGACCACCTCGGCCGCGGTGCCAACCTCAACAGTGATGGCGCCGTAAGGGCAGGCCTTGGCGCAGATGCCGCACTGCTTGCCCTGCGCGCTGATGCAGCGGTCTTCCCACACTTGCGCGATGATGGGTTCGATGGCCCACTCATCCGAATGTAGAACCCGCCCCGCTCTGGACGCCGCGGCAGAACCAGACGCCACCGATGCGGGAATATCCTTCTGGCCCTGGCATGCGCCGGCCAAAAAGATGCCGTCAGTCGGCGTGTCCACCGGCCGCAGCTTGGGATGGTATTCCATGAACCAGCCGCCGGGGCTCTGGACGATATTGAGCACGTTGCCCACTGTATCCACGTCCGGTTGGGGCACCGCGGCCTGGTTGAGCATAACCATGTCATATTCATGCTCCACCACTTTGCCCAGTGTGACATCCTCGGAGTGAACATACAGGTTGTGCGTGTTTTCATCCTCAGTGATCAAACCGGGTCGGCCTTGGATAAACCGGATGCCCATCTCGCGCGCCCGGTCATAGAATTCCTCGTAACCCTTTGAAGGCGTGCGGATATCGATGTAGTAAATACTGAGTTCAATATCCGGATACATCTGCTTAAGCAATATTGCATTCTTGATCGCGTACATGCAGCAGAAATTGGAGCACCAGGGATTGAAGCGCTTGTCGCGCGAACCCACGCAGTTGATGATGGCCACCCGTTTGGGATTCTGCCCATCACTGGGACGAATCAGGTTGCCCGTGGTTGGGCCGGCCGAGTTGTTCAACCTTTCCATTTCCATGGCGGTGATCACATTGGGAAAGCGGCTGTAGCCATATTCCGGCATCACGCTGGGATCAAAATGATTGAACCCGGTGGCCACCACAATGGAACCGATATCTTCCCAGCTTACCTTGTCCTGCTGGCTGAAGTCGATCGCGTCCAGCGCGCCGCAGGCTTCCACGCACTTGTAGCAATGGATGCAGTGTTCTTCATCAATCGTGTAGAGCAGTGGAACCGATTGGCTCATGGAAACATATGCTGCCTTGCGGGGCGCCAGGTTCATCTCGAAATCATTGGGGATCTCGATCGGGCATGCCCGCGCGCAGTCTCCGCAGCCGTTGCAGCGTTCGCGCAGCACATAGCGCGCTTTTTCTCTTAATTGGACTTTGAAATTGCCGACGTAACCTTCGACTCTTTCGACGTTCGTGAATGTTTTTACTTTTATGTTCGGGTGACGCGCCGCGTCAACCATTTTTGGTGCGAGAATTCATATACTACAGTCCATGGTGGGGAAGGTCTTGTTAAGCTGAGCCATCACCCCGCCGATGGTCGGTTCTTTCTCCACCAAAATCGTTTCAATTCCCTGGTCTGCCAGGTCGAGCGCCGCGCTGATGCCCGCCACGCCGCCCCCGACCACCATGGCGCGTTTGGTCACCGGCACCTTGATGAATTCCAGCGGCGCGAGGAAGCGCGCCTTTGCCACAGCAGCCGCGGTCAGGTCCTTGGCTTTCTTAAACGCGCCGGGTTTATCGTGCCCATGTGCCCAGGTGCATTGTTCGCGGATATTGGCCATTTCCATCAGGAATGGATTCAAGCCGGCTTCCTGTACCGCGCCGCGGAAAGTATTCTCATGCATGCGCACCGAACACGCCGAAACCACCACTCGATTCAGGTTGTATTTTTTAATACTTTCCTTGATCAAGGATTGCCCGCTGTCAGCGCAGGCATACAAGGCTTCGGTCGCGTGCACAACACCCGGTAAATGAGAGGCCCATTCAGCCACCTCAGCCGGATTGATGACACCCGCGATATTGGTCCCGCAATGGCAGATAAACACGCCGATTCGCAGGTCTTCAGAGTTGGGGCTATCGCTCATGCTGCTCCTTCGAAAAGATTCTCTTCCTTAGTTTGTTAATAAATTCAACCGCGATGATGAGCGGTTATGCCTTACTCTTGGGGCCTACAACTTCTTCCTTGACCAGTTCACGCCGTGATTTCTGGGCGCGCAATTCAGGTGTGGTGAGCGAGAGCGCTTCCTTTGGGCACCAGAGTACACATTGAGGTCCTTCTTCCTGATCCTCACATTGGTCGCAGATTTCTGCCAGCTTTGTGGCTGGATTGATGGAGATCGCGCCGAAATCGCAGGCTTCGATGCACCAGGCGCAAGCGTCGCATTTTTGGTTGTCAATATGGATGATGCCGGTGTCCGGATCCTGGGCCAGCGCGTTCTGCGGACACGCGATCACGCAGGGGGCATTCTCGCAGGTGCGACAGGCGATGGCTGTGATCAGCACTTCGTCCACGCGCACTGTGCGGATGCGGCTGCGGTAGGTGTTATACTCGCCGGTTTTGGTGTATGAGCAGACATACTCGCAGATCTGGCATCCAATGCACAGGTCCGGGTCGCAGTCCACATATCGATATTTTGATGTAGATACAGCCATTATTTTCTCCGTTTCCTACACGCCAATGGCGTCTGCCACATCCGGCATGCCCAGCGCTTGAAGTTTTGTCTTGGGGATCATCCCGTCATTGGTCCAGCCTTTGGCTTCGTAATAGAGGTCTTTCATATATTCAAGTTCCTCATCGGTCACCACGTGGCCAGCCGAAGGCCCCTTCGTCATGGGATCATGTTTCCAGCGATAAGGGATATCATCATCCGCGCGCTTCCAGCCCTCGCGGATATTGAATGCTTTCTTAATCGTATGCGCGCGTTCGCCGATCAGGTCGATGTCTTCATACTGCAGGTT
Source organism: uncultured Pelolinea sp. (assembly GCA_964408645.1). Lineage (GTDB taxonomy): Bacteria > Chloroflexota > Anaerolineae > Anaerolineales > Anaerolineaceae > Pelolinea. The sequence goes on from CAYPAG010000036.1 coordinate 10,578, forward strand.
CCAGCCGGTGGTCGCGTTGACCAACTGCGCGATGGTCGGCCACGCGCCGGCGCGGTCGGCCTTGCCTGTGAAACAGCGGCGGATGAATTTGCATAAAGGCAGTGTATCGTATACCGCCGCGTATTCCTCGGTGTCTTTTGCCAGTCTCCCGCGTGTATCGTCCACTTTAAAGCGATCCACTTCACCCTGAATGTCCGGGTCATAAGCGGCGGTGCGGTTGTGGCACGGGCCGCGCACGCCCACGGCAGAGCCAAGCGAGAATGTTTTCAAGCCACGGCCGTCATATCCCGCAGTTTCCAATCCTTTGGCCTGCATGGTCCATTTCCAGGTTTCGGTGCCGCGTTCTTTATCGATGATCTGGCTGGCCATTCGGGTGCCCTCAGAGAGGACTTTTCCGATGCCTTCCTTATCTCGGATCATTTCAGCGGTGGCTACCGCTGCTTCGCCGTTGCCAAAACGCAGCTCAAAGCCATCAGGGTACTTATCGCATTTGAAATCTTCCTTCTTGAAGATTCCCTTTTCAAAGGTTTCCATCGCCCAGGAAATCGTCAAACCCATGGTGATGGCGTCCATGCCGCTTTTATCAGCCACCTCGATCAGACGGATGACCGCGTTCATATCGTTGATGCCCAGGTTCGGCCCATTGGCGAACAGGCATTCATACTCAATGCCCGTCATCGCGCCGGTGAAAGGGCCCTTCTTGGCGATCGACATCTGTTCGCAGGCGATCGGGCACTGCGCGCAGGCAATGGTTTTAACTTTATGATGTTCATGTAAGAACTCACCGCTGACCTTTTCAGCATCTTCGAAGACGCCTTCCTGGTAATTACGGGTAGGCAGCAAGCCCAGCTTGTTCATATTGAGCACATTGGTTGAGGTACCCAGAATGCGGTATTTGGATGTATGCGGGCCTTGGGCTTCCTTGGTGATATTAAAAGATAGCTTATTGAGCGTATCCGGATCTGCGACCTTGATGCCCTGCGTGCCGCGCACGGACACTGCCTTGAGCTTCTTGGATCCCCACACCGCGCCATGTCCAGTCCGCCCCGCCTGCCGTCCATCATTGGTGACGTTGGCAAACCGAACCATATGCTCCCCGGAGGGTCCGATGGTCGCCGACCGCACCTGGTCATCCGCCAGCTGCTCTCTAATGGCTTCTTCGGTTTCGAAGGTGTCCAATCCGAGCAATTTAGTCGCGTTGCGGAATTCCACCCGGTCGTCATCAATAAATATATTAACCCAGTCATCGCTGGCGCCATGAATGACGATGCCATCCCAGCCGGTACGTTTGAGTGCCACCGAGAACCAGGAACCGGACAAACTGTCGCCGATGAAGTTGGTCATGGGGGATTTGGATGCCAGCCCATACTTGCCGCCCACCGGCACGGGTGTGCCGGCGAAGATGCCGTTGGCGATGCAGACAGGATTATCAGGGGAATATGGATCGCAGCCGGGCTTGATGTTCTCCCAGCACAGGCGGGACGCCATCGAAACGCCGCCTATCCAAATCTTGTACCACTCTTCCGGTTTTTCTTCGACCCAGTGCTTGCGTTCAGTCAGGTCAATATGCAGGATCTTACCGTAGTATCCGAACATACTTCTCTCTCTCCTCAGACAAAAGTGTTAAAAAACCGGCATTAACCGCCGGATAACAAAGACAACAATATCAGACGGTCGCCTTCATCAGGTTGAAATTGCGTGTCCGACTCGTGAATGATCTTTTGCCCATTCACGCTGAAAATGTTAGTGGGGATCAGGGATTTTCCATCCTTCTCAATTATTTCCCCCAACAACTGGGGAAAAGACTTGCCCAAAGCGTTGACCACGTCTCCGATGTCGGCGCCTTTATTGAGATCAAGCATGATGTCTTTACGCCCGGTAAGCACCCGGGAGATACTGGAAAATTCGATTTTTACCTTAATCGTCTCCATTGATCTCTATTCTAATGATAATGGCTTGGTTTGTTCAGTGATTTTCTGCGCTTTTACCAACGCAAATCCACCATTTGAAATTATATTATAGGAAATCCAAAGGGTGGGTATTGGCTGGTTGGATCCGGAATGCAGCGGATATTGCATAATTTGGGCATATTTTATCATAATTCATTTACGCGGACCAAAAAGCGCGGTGCCCAGCCGCACCATGGTGGCGCCTTCCTCGATAGCGACGCGGAAACTGCCGCTCATCCCCATCGAAAGCACGCGCATCTCAACACCCGGCAGGTTCGCTTTTCGCAGCTCATCAAATAATTGCCGGGTCTTGGCAAAATAAGGCCTTGAGCGTTCGGGTTCGCCTTCCAGCGGCCCCATGGTCATTAATCCGACCAACCGCAGGTGCGGAAAACCGGAGGCTGCTACAACCAGAGGAGCAAGATCCTGCGGGAGCACGCCGGACTTTTCATCTTCCATACCGCTATTGATCTCGACCAAAACTTCCAAGGTTTTACCGGTGGCCGCGCAGCGTTTTTCAAGTTCTTCGGCCAGTCGGATCGAATCCAGTGTTTCGATCATATCGAACAACTCCACCGCGTCTTTGGCCTTGTTGCGCTGCAGATGCCCGATCATGTGCCACTTGGCCTTGAGATCAAGGTCCGGCGCCATCACCCGCGCTTCCTGCACATAGTTATGGCCGAAGTGGCGGATCCCGGCTTCAAAGGCAGCTTTGACTTCTTCGATCGTGCGGGTTTTTGCCGCAGCAAGCAGGGTGACATTCTGCGGGATTTCTTTTAAAATCCTTTCCGAATTTCTTTTGACCAAATCCAAATCACTCATGAAGTTATTTTATCCTCATGCTGCGTAGCTGAAGAAATTACAATAATACCCTTGTTGTCAAAAATGGTTAACTTGTAACCTTAAGATTGTCATGCTGCTCGAAGAGCACTCCGCGTAATTTGCGCTCTCGCTTGCGCTCTTTGAGTCGAGTCGAGTGAACGTAGTGACTGGGAACCGTCCCCTTTAGGGGAAGCATCTTGGCAAGAATTACATTGAAATCGTATACATCGAGATTCTTCAGGGCTAAAGCCCTTCAGAATGACAGAAAAGACTTATTTTAAAAGTATAGAGACACGGCATGCCGTGTCTCTACGACCCGCGCACAATTTGCTTATTTCGATTTTGCCTGGTTTTTCACCGCGTTGATCGCTGCTTCCACTGCGGCCTGGTCACCCAGATAGTAATGCTTGATGGGATGCATGTCCTGATCAAGTTCATACACCAACGGCACGCCGGTGGGAATATTCAACCCGGGGATCTCCTCATCCGAAATGTTATCCAGATACTTCACCAAAGCGCGCAGGCTGTTGCCGTGCGCCGCGATGATCACTTTTTTGCCTTCTTTGATCGCAGGCACTATCGCATCCACCCAATAAGGAAGGAAGCGCTCTACGGTATCCTTGAGGCACTCGGTGAGAGGCACCTCATCGGTCGGCATGTGGGCATAGCGTCGGTCCTTGCCGGGATACCGCTCATCATCACGGGAAAGCGCTGGCGGAGGTGTGTCGTAGCTGCGGCGCCAGACATGCACCTGTTCTTCGCCGAACTTGGCCGCGGTTTGAGCCTTATTCAGCCCCTGCAGGTCGCCGTAATGTCGTTCGTTCAACCGCCACGAACGCACCACCGGAATCCACATCAGATCCATGTCCTGCATGACGATCCACAAGGTGCGGATCGCGCGTTTCAAGACCGAGGTGAAGGCGATATCAAAGGTGAATCCGCCTTCCGAAAGCAGCTTGGCGGCTGTGTGGGCTTCTTCAACGCCTTTTTCCGAAAGATCCACATCCGTCCAGCCAGTGAACAAATTCTCTTTATTCCATACGCTTTCGCCGTGCCTGAGCAACACTACTTTATACATTTCTAATATTTCCTTTGCCTTATTGGTGTATATAATAACAACTCACAGACAGAAAAATTATAATATAAGCGCAATAAAGAAAACATGGAGGCATCTGAATGAGATTACGCGTCGGCCAAAAAGCGCCGGATTTCATACTTCCCAACCATCTGGATAGAGACATCAGGCTATCCGATCTGGAAGGGAAATATGTGATCCTGGCTTTCTACCCGCAAGCCTGGACGCCGGTCTGAACGGCTCAAATTCCTTCATACGAAGCGCTGCGCGCGACGTTTGAGGAATTGAATGTCCAGGTTCTGGGCATCAGCATAGACCACGTTCCCTGCAACAAAGCATGGGCAGCAAGTTTGGGTGGCATTAACTATCCATTACTGAGTGATTTCTGGCCGCATGGAAAAGTCGCCAAGCAATATGGCGTCCTTCGAAAAGAAGGGTACTCTGAACGCGCGATATTTATCATCGACCGCGACCGTGTCATCCAGTATA
>CAYPAG010000037.1:0-13916 GCA_964408645.1 uncultured Pelolinea sp.
TGCGGCACATGGCCCTCAACCATGCCTGTCTGCCAATTCCAGCACCAGCGCGGAGTTTAGCTATTATAATCGTCAACATTCTTGTGTCAAGCGAAATAAAAAATTTATGAGGTCATTATGCCAATCATTTTAGATGCAATGGGAAGCGATAAATTCCCCGATCCCGAAGTGGAGGGAGCTGTACAAGCAGCCGAATTGTTGGACGAATCCATTGTTCTGGTTGGAAATAAACCAATCCTTGAAAGCAAACTGAATTCACTCGCGGGAAATCATTCAAAAATTTCTATTGAACACGCGCCCGAAGTAGTGGATATGTGGGACAAGCCTGTGGAATCCGCCAAAAACAAACCCAATAATTCTATGGCAGTTGGAATTGGTATGGTGAAGGAAGGAAAAGGAGCGGCTTTTGTTACTGCGGGTAATACAGGCGGTGCTATGTTCAACGCGCTTCGCGTTTTAGGACGAATCAAAGGTGTCCAGCGGCCCGCACTTAATGCTACATTCCCTACCCGCAAAGGGCAATGCATCGTGGTTGATATTGGTGCAAATGCTGACTGCAGGCCAGATTTCCTGCTTCAATTTGGGATCATGGGTAGTATCTATGCGCAGTTTTTGTTAAATATCGAGAAACCTTCTATCGGTTTACTATCCAATGGGGAAGAACCTGGTAAGGGTAATCAATTAGTTAAGGATTCATATAAACTTTTTGAAGAAAGCGGCTTGAATTTCTTAGGGAATGTTGAACCCAAGGAATTATTCGCAGGTGTGGCTGATGTGGTAGTGACGGACGGGTTTACAGGCAATGTGTTGGTAAAAACCAGTGAAGCAATCGCCAAGATGATCACCGATATTCTCAAAGATGAATTGATGGGTTCTTTCCGAACAAAATTAGGCGCGCTTTTGGCAAAACCCGCATTCAGCCGGATGAAAAATCTGATCGACCCAAGCGAAGTTGGCGCTGCCCCCCTGCTTGGTGTTGATGGTTTGGTTTTTGTTGGCCATGGCCGTTCTGATGCTCGTGCCATCGTGAACTCTTTGCTTTTGGCTGAAAAAGCGATAAAGAATAATTTACTTGAGAATATCAAAAATAACCTTATGGAAAATCTCGCGTAAACAGGAATAACCAATGAAAATATCCAACAATACCAAAAAAATTATTCGCAACAAAAAAATTAGCCAGTTAGTGCTTTATTTGTCCTTAGCCATTCTCATCATTGGGCTCATTTGGTCGCTGACTAGTTCAACCAACATTTCAATCCAGTTTTCATATTTTGTACTGATCCCTGCATATTTTCTGGTTCAGATCAGCATTTATCTAGCCAATCGCTGGGGCCGTTCCCCGCGGCCTGATGAAATTTTGGTCAATGCCCTCAAGGGTCTCCCCGACCAATACACTCTTTATAACTACAACGTTGGCGTCCCCCATCTTCTGGTCGGCCCTGCTGGATTATGGATTATTAAGCCCTATTACCACTCTGGAGAAATTTCATATGACACAATCAAGGGCAAGTACCGACAAAAGGGTGGACCCTTCATCATCTCTAAATTGTTCGCCCAGGAAAGTCTACCAGACCTGGAACACGAATCAAAACAGCTTATGCGACTATTCACGAATTTTATTAACAAAGAGGACATCAAAATTGGCGTAGAACCGAATGTAGTTAATATCTTTTATTCCGAAAAAGCGGAAGTATTAGCCAACAAAGCGCCAGAGCCAACCATGAACGCAGAAAAATTTAAGAATTTCATTCGCGGGAAGGCAAAACAAAACCCTTTGGCTGACGTAAAGATTAAAGAAATTACAGATCAATTACCTAAACCTGATTAAGCAGAACGATTTAAAGATTTATTAAGTTTCGAAATCTCTTCAGAACTCAGGCGGCGCCATTCCCCTGGTTTCAAAGCGCCTAGTTCTAATGGTCCGATTCGTCTGCGTATAATCCGTTTGATCGGCAATCCTATCCGCTCGCCTATTTCACGGATCTGCCTTTTTTTCCCTTCTCGTAAAACAACCCGGATCCATCGCCCGCTTTTCTCTTTAGCTTGAATCTCAACCTGGGCAGGCATTGTCCTGTACCCATCTTCCATCACTACACCATTCCGCCATATCACCAACTGCTCATTATCCGGCTGCCTGCCCAATTCCACCAGATATTCTTTTTCATGCTCGTAGCGTGGATGCGTTAATCTATTAGCCGCATCGCCATCATTGGTGAGAAGTACCAATCCTTCACTGTCGTAATCCAGTCTTCCAACAATAAATAAATAATCGGTGACTTTTACAAAATCGGTCACAATTTTTCTGTCATCAGGCTTTTTAGTATCAGAAAGCACTTTCCTTGGCTTATTGAATGCAATATATATCTTTTCGGGAAGCTTAATTTTTTGAAGTGATCCATCCACCGAAATCGCATCTTTGACCGGATCTGCCTTGTCACCCAATTTGGCCACCATTTGGTTGACTCTCACCCTGCCAGCTGCAATTATCTTCTCGCAATCCCGGCGTGATCCAAATCCAAGTTTGGATAATACTTTCTGTAATCTTTCTTCAGCCATTTTAGTCTTTAAGAATTTGCGGACCTTCAGTTTCAGCGGCGGGAAGGATCTCAAATGCTGGCAATTCCTCCAGCGACGCTATGCCAAAATAACTCAGAAAATCAGAAGTTGTGCCGTAGAGAATTGCCCTGCCAACCCCTTCATCCCGTCCTACTTCTTCAATCAGTCCTTTACTAAGCAAGTTGCGGACAACACCATCGCTATTGACGCCTCTGATTTCATCTATCTGGGGGCGCGTGATGGGCTGCCGGTAAGCTATTATGGCTAATGCCTCAAGCGATGCTTGTGACAATGTTGACGTGACTTCAATTCCCAAAAAATTTTCAATGATGTTGGAAACTTCTGAGGATGTAACCAATTGAACACGTTTACCATGCCACTGGAGTGCTAGATATCGCGATGTGGAGTAAAAAGATGCCAACTCCTCAAGCGCTGTTTGGATCTCTTTTTCACTTTTCTCAAGCGCGTTGGATAATTGGTTAATCGTCACAGGTGAAGCTGATGTAAAAAGAAGCGCTTCAATCTTGGCTGAAAGCGGTTTTTCAAGAACATTTTCTACAATACTCGACATGCTATAATTGCTCCGCGTAAATTTTTGTGATTATACCTGAATAGACCTTTCAATTTTTCAACATGCGAATACTCATTACCGGTGCTGCAGGATTTCTTGGTTCCCACCTCTGTGACCGTCTATTAGGTATGGGGCATGAAGTGATTGGGATGGATAATTTCATCACTGGCAGCCGTGAAAACCTTGCACATTTGGCAGGTAATGAGAGTTTCACTTTTATTCGGCATGATGTAGCAAACTTCATTTTTGTCCCGGGGAAAATAGATGCGGTCCTTCATTTTGCTTCACCAGCCAGCCCAAATCCCGCTTCTCCCTTTGGATTTCCCAATTTACCTATTCAGACGATGAAAGCCGGCGCACTCGGCACGCACAATACCCTGGGAGTTGCCCGCACCCACGACGCGCGCTACATTTTGGCCTCAACCAGTGAAATTTACGGTGATCCTTTGGAGCACCCGCAAAAAGAGACGTATTGGGGACATGTCGATCCAATTGGGTTACGATCAGTTTATGATGAATCTAAACGCTTCGCGGAAGCCTTAACCATGGCATATCACCGGTATCACAATATCAACACTGGCATCGCCCGCATTTTCAATACCTACGGACCGCGTATGCGTCTCGACGACGGCCGGGTGATACCGAATCTTCTCCAGCAAGCGATGAAAAATGAACCGCTCACCATTTATGGCGACGGGCAGCAAACGCGCAGTTTCTGTTATGTCAACGATTTGATCAATGGCATCATTAAATTGCTATTATCTGAAGAACATTACCCAATAAATATTGGCAATCCTGACGAGATGACCATTACTGAATTGGCTGAAGCGGTAAAGAAAATGACTAACAGCTCTTCTGAACTGATATATTTGAAGGGAAAAGTAGCTGGCGATGACCCAATGCAGCGCAAACCGGATATCACCCGGGCAAGGGAAATTTTAAACTGGTCACCTATAGTAAGTCTGGAAGAAGGGTTGATAAAAACCATTCCCTACTTTCAGGAAAAAATGAATTTATTATGAAATTGCTTCATAAAAACAATCGTTTTTTTAAATTTGCATTGGTGGGATTAAGCGGGACGATTGTGGATTTTTTATTTTTTAATGTTTTTTCGGAATTGTTAGGTATTCAAACTATTCTATCTAGTGTCTTCTCCTTCTCCATCGCGGTATTCAACAACTTTTACTGGAATAGAGTCTGGACATACCCAGAAACAAGAAATTTTAAGGTAACGGATCAATTGGCAAAATTCGGTGTTGTGAGTGTTCTGGGACTTCTTATCCGAACACCCATGTTCGCATTGATTGAAAGACCAGTAATTCGCTTTATTTCGGATTTCTTATCCTCCGGATCTTCAGTATCTCCTGAACTTATCGGCCATAATGTTGCATTAGCCGCCGTGATTATCGTCGTGTTGTTTTGGAACTATTTTGTCAACCGATTATGGACTTATCGCAATCTGCAAAAATAGACAAGGAGTGAACGGTATGGACCACAAAGCGATCATGCAGTCGGCCATTCAACGCGAGAAAACACCATATCTTCCGGTGGCATTTTGGCGGCACTTTCCTGTTGATGATCAAAGGCCTGGTACGTTGGCCAAAGTAACGGTGGCATTCCAGGAAATGTTCGATTTCGATTTTGTCAAAGTCTCACCGCCATCATCATTTTGCTTGAAAGATTGGGGTGCTCAAGATGAATGGTTCGCTGATCCAGAAGGTACACGGGATTATCTTGGTTCAGTGATCCAGCACCCGGAAGACTGGACTAAAATCAACTTACTTGATCCTCGCTCCGGTTATCTTGGCAAGCAACTGGAATGCCTTAAATTGATCAGGCAATCGCTTCCAGATTCAACACCGATGATTCAAACAATTTTCAGCCCTTTATCCCAGACAAAAAACCTGGCTGGTAAAGCGAACATTCTGAATCATGTTCGCCAATATCCAGAAGCGGTCAAAATAGGTCTGGAAACTATTACTGAAACCACCATAAGATTCATTGATGAGTGTAAAAAGATAGGTGTTGATGGAATTTATTTCGCGGTACAGCATGCATCTTATGATGTCATGACTGAGAAAGAATTCCTTGAATTTGGCAAGAATTTCGATTTCCGGATATTCGATTCTTTGGATGCTTTTTGGCTTAATGTGCTGCACATCCATGGGAATCATTTAATGTTTGATTTAGTTAAGGATTATCCATTCCAGGTTTTCAATTGGCATGATCGTGAGACGGAACCTTCCCTCTCCGAGGTTAAAAGAATGATTAGTGGCGCGGTATGCGGTGGTTTAAGCCGAATTGACACAATGGTCCTCGGGGAAGTCTCGGATATCGAAGAAGAATTTGAAGGTGCGGTGCTGCAAACCAACGGAACCGGATTTATCCTCGGGACTGGATGTGTCTGTCCTCTGACCACACCATTGGGAAACATCTTTGCTGCGGTTGAAATGGCCCGCGATTTCGGTGGAAGGTAAATGACCCCTCCAAGAATCATCGCCGGGAAATACAAGGGTATGCGGCTGCAGCCTGTTCCAGGTACCGTAACAAGACCGATAACTGATCGCGTCAAAGAAGCATTGTTTAATGTCATTGGGGCGGATATTGTTGATTCAGTTTTTCTCGATCTTTTTGGAGGAACTGGCAGTGTTGGCATGGAAGCGCTAAGCCGCGGCGCGGCATTCGCCGTCATCATTGAAAAAGATAACACCGCCTTTCATGTGCTCGCAAAAAACCTGTCTCTCACAAAGAACTCAGAAAAATATAAATTATTACGTGGTGATGCATTTTCTTATGTGGACAAGGGATTTGATCAGGCTTTTGATTATGTTTTTATTGCTCCCCCGCAATATAAAGAGATGTGGGTAAAAATGGTGCAAGAAGTAGATCAGAATCCCTCTATACTTGAAAAGAATGCCTGGGTCATTGCTCAGATTGACCCCAATGAATATAAAGAAATCCCCCTCTCAAACTTGCGTGAATTTGATCAAAGGGATTACGGCAGTACAAGGTTGGTTTTCTATATCAATCCTTGAATTTATCTATACGCAATTCGCCATATTCATCGTACGAGTATTTAATGATGGCGGGTTTTTCACCATACACATGTTGACTACATGTTTCAATCAAAAAAGGCACGTCTTCCAGTGTTTGACTGGACAACTTGATCTCATCAAGTGTCATCCAGACGAGATTGCCCTCATCAGAGTGGCGTAAATCCCCACCTGCGAATTCTGCGCCGAATAGAAAAACTTCTATCCCCGGGGAATCATTGGTATCAATAAATAGAATCGCTGCCAAATTTAAATGGTCGACCTTTAATCCAGTTTCTTCTAATATCTCTCTGAGAGCGGATCCGTAAGGATCTTCTCCTTTTTCAATATGTCCACCGACACCATTAAGCTTTCCGAATCCATAAGAATCTTTTTTCTTCTTATGAATCAACAAATATCTATCGCCGTCTCGGATAAATACCAATGTTCTTGGCACTAAGGAATATCTTGTTCGTATGATGTCAATGGTGTAGTCGCTCATAATGCAGCTTATTCTATAACATAAAAAACGCGCCCTTTTATCAAGAGCGCGTTTTGGGTTTAACGTTTTTGACGATCTAAGTAAGAAACATCGGGTGATTGATAAATTGTTTTACCTTAGGCAAGTAATTTTCTTTGTCGTAATACGAATCCACATCGGCATATTTTTTACCCGCGATCACGGTATCCAATGGAATCGCAGTATATTTTCCGCCTTGCAGGGCAGCTAATTTTCCGGTGTCATTATTTTTAATCAAGTTGAGAGCGATTGACCCATACGCCATGCCAACCATGCGATCCAGGGAATCAGGTGGTCCTGAACGAATAACATACGCCAGCTGCTGGAACATGGTGTTTGTTTTGGTGATGCGCTTAATATCATCAGAGATCATCTGCCCAATACCGCCCAGTTTTTTGTGACCGTAGGCATCCGCCTCCCCAGTTTCCACAATTTGGCCGCCTTTATAAGTTGCGCCTTCAGAAACCGTCATAATTGCATAATTAGAAGGATTCCGGCGTTTGTCATCAATAAGAAATTCTGCTAATTTGTTTACATCAAATGGAACTTCAGAAATAATCGCGCGGTCCACCTGAGCGAGCAGCGCCGTAATCAAGCTTGTCTCCCCGGAATTCCGGCCAAAAAGTTCCACCACCCCGATGCGTTCGTGAGAACCAACCGAAGTACGCATATCTGTAATCAAGTTTACAGAGCGGGTGACTGCAGTTGAAAACCCAATGCAGTAATCTGTCCCATATACATCATTGTCCATTGTCTTTGGAATGCCAACAACAGGGAATTTCTCTTTGTGCAAACGCGCCGCAAATGAAAGCGTGTCATCCCCACCGATGGCGATCAATGCGTCAATTTCGAGTTCGGCGAGGACTTTGAGCACGTAATCGGTGTAATCGATGGTATTTTCGTCAAGCTTTTTTCCAAAGGAGGAATTAAGTAAAAAATCCGGGGCATCTTTAACGCGCACTTTTTGCGGATTAGTGCGTGAAGTATGCAGGAAGGTGCCACCTGAACGGTCAATTGTGCGAACTTCAACATACCCAAGGTCACGAACATAATAATCATGCGTGGATGGTTCATCAAAATCAAAATGAAGTAATCCTTCCCATCCTCGGCGGATACCAATCACTTTGTATCCTTCAGCCAGCGCGTTCATCACTGCTGATTTCATCGCCGGATTTAGCCCGGGAACATCGCCTCCGCCTGTTAGAATTCCTATCGTTTTTGCCATCAAAACCTCCATAATAGTCTTTGAAAAAATCTCACGAAGTATAGCATAACCTTAACTTACTCCTCCAAATTGCTGGTTTCCAAAGGATTCTGCACTACCCACCACCGCACCCAGTAAAGCATTGTTAGTGTCAGAGTAGATAAAAGCAAATTAATGCCAATGGATGAGATTAGAAAACCTAAGCGGCTAGGGAAAGTTGCTCCCATTAATGGAACAACTACGTATAAAAATATAAAGATCCCCAGTAAAATCTTTTTTACATTTCCTTCAGACCTTGTGATCCACAGGTAAATAATGAGAGAAAAAGAAAATATTGAGAAAGAAGACGGTTGGAAGTTTTTTTGTGCCGCAATAACAGGATAGATCGTTACAAGAAATGCAACCAACCAATACAGATGTAAATGGCTTTCCTTAGGCATTCTCACCCATTCTAAAACGATCATGATGAACAGAATTATTGGTACAAAATTAATAAGTGCGGGAAGTATTGCACCTGTTGACGTTATATCCAATGCTGTACTATAACCGGTAAAAGGAAAAAATTGCGGGGTAGTAAAAAAATTGCGAACCAATTTTAATAACCAGCTATTGTCAAATATGGCCCCAAACAAAGACAACAAAACAACGCTTATGAAAAACCAAACAACAGGCGTCTGTTTTTTATTGAGACTCAAATAATAAATCACGACAATCAAAGGCAGCAAGATAATCGAGAAAGAAAAAAATGATAATCCCAGAAGAACTCCTCCTTGGATCGCCTTTGCTCTCAGCGAAAGATCTAAACCAAGAAGAAAAAGAAAAACCTGGATAACGGATAAATCCGGATTCATAAAAAAATATGTGCCAGGAATTGAAAGAAAAGCTATCCCAATCATCCAAAATTTAATTTTCCAATCGGGTTTCCAATTAAATAGTTTGTAAATTACATTCAGAGCAACAATCAGCAATCCTTGATTAACAGTCATAAATAATGCGGCTGACCAGCGAGGGTTTTGTATCCAACTAAATGGCAGATAGAAAAAAAGTTGAAAAATCGGATCGGCAAATTTGAATGATTCCGGTGTTGCATCAATTGGACGAGTGGAAAAATAGTTATTCAGAATAGGAATGATATCGTTGCGATATGGGCTGATATTGTTATGAAATAACAAACGAGCCAAAGCCGAGTGGATAAAAAAATGATTAAAATTGATCTGGTTGAAGAAAACAAATTGGTTTAATAAGAACAAAATCAAACCGCCAAGAATTCCGATAAGGACAACTTTTCGGGTTTTCCTGCCTTTTTCTCCCTCCAGAGCGTAATTTAGCGCTGCTTTAATTTCATTCCACATCAATATTTAGAACTTCTTTTTGATATTTAAGCTTGTTTGCTGCACGAGCCGTCTTACCACTACTGGTTTTGATCAGCCACATCTCATCAACCAGAAAAACATGCCTGAGGGCGACCGCAGTCCCTTGGGTGACTTTTCTTCTTATCTCATCACCAATAAGTTTTTCACGCTCTGCATAACCAGGTTCAATTTCTGCAACGACCACAACATCCTCGGTGCCTTTTTCTTCGTTGTATATTCCAAAGGCAACAGTGCGTCCAGGATGAACTCCTTCAACTTCCATCACAATTGACTCAATATCCTGTGGGTAAATATTTTTCCCGCCAACGATAATCAGATCTTTTTTTCTACCGCTGATATACAGTTCACCATTAGCCATGTAACCAAGATCGCCGGTTTTAAACCACCCATCAACAAATGATTTTCTGGTGTCTTCCGGTCTCAGATAGTATTCAGTCAGCATGCAATTAGACTTTATGAGAATCTCCCCCAGATGCCTTTCTGGCAATTCCTCTCCCTTATCATTGATGATTCTAATTTGAGTGAAATCTATTGGCGCGCCAGCTGAAACCATCACCGCTTTTAAGCTATCGTCTTTCACTGGTTCTGCGATTTTTTCATGTTGAAATTTTTCAAGATCAATTTGGTCATAAGTAACAGCTTTTCCTATTCCATCTTGCGTGACGGCAAAAACATTCTCCGCCATAGCGTAAGATGTTGCTAACGCAGATTCCTTTAAACCATAACCACGAAATCTTTCAAAGAACATCTGATGGCTTTCATACCGCATCGGCTCAGAACAGTTGATTACTGCCCTCAAAGATGATAAATCCACGTCTTGAAGATCGCTCTCGCGTATTTTTTTCGCGCAAAAATTATAGGCAAAGTTAGGCAGCCAGCAGAGTGTTCCTTCGTATTCACTTATCGCATGCATTAACTTGTGCGGCGCCCGAACCCAGTCAAACGGTGACATCAATACAAGCGGGGTTCCTGATAATATCGGCATCAAAAATGACGCGATCAAGCCCATATCATGGTAAAGGGGAAGCCAGCTGACGATAACGTCATTTTCTTCGAGTTGAATAGCCTTCTCATAACTGATGAGTTGATTAAAAACCGCTGTATGGGATAATGCCACACCTTTTTGAAGACCTGTTGTGCCGGATGAATGCTGCAGCAGCACAATATCATGAGGATCCTTGTTCAATCCCAAGAAAAAATCATCGCTAAAATCAAAGCTTTTCCAGCTGTCAAATTCTTCGGAAAGGAGAATTGCTTTGATTGCCCCACGCTCAAGAAAAGAATAGATCTCCGGCTTAAACTCCTCATATGTGATAATCGCGGCAGGTTGGGTTATCTCGATCAATGAATTAAGGTCATGGCGATATTTTTCTGGCAAAAGCTTTTCAGTCAAGAAGGGCATGATGGATGGAACTGCCCCCAACAGAATGACTCCGAAATAGGCATAAACCAGATCAAGACTATGTTGAAGGATTAAGATCACAACTTCTCCAGGCGCAACACCATTTTGTTCAAGAGCCCTGGCGTATTTCGCTGATTGTGTGATCAGTTCATGATAAGTCACATGCGCGTCGGCTTGACCCGCCTTTTGTAAGTGCAAAATCACCTTGTTAGGTTGGATTTCAAACTGCTCAATCAATCTTTGTGAAAAATTCTGCATATCCACTTACATTCTGCTGATTATTATGTCAGAAAGCTGGTCAAGTGAATCAAATGTATCCGAATTTAGCTCGTAATCTTCTATCCGCACACCGTAAAGATCTTCCACCAATATTGCCAAATCTACCAGGCTGAACGAATCAATTAGTCCGGTTGAAATTAAACCCTCTTCAGCACTGATCCTTTTGTCTGGTTGACGCAGTATTTTTTCCGATATTTTGGATGATAAGGAATCGATCACTT
The DNA here is from genome assembly GCA_964408645.1 of uncultured Pelolinea sp. GTDB lineage: Bacteria > Chloroflexota > Anaerolineae > Anaerolineales > Anaerolineaceae > Pelolinea. Next base: position 11,159 of record CAYPAG010000037.1, read on the forward strand.
CTTCTTTTTTCATTGTCTACTTGTCCCTTTCCAAATTGAATCCAAAGCGCCTAATCCGTAAATGCTTTGTTCTGTCCAGGCATATATTGGGTCGATGTGAAATTTATCGTCCCTCTCTGGATCAATACCATTGTTGGGTAAAGATTGGGCTGCCAGCCACCAATTGTACAACGGCAGGTCATAATCATAAGCCACCTTGGCAATGATGTAATTAATCTGGTGATTTCCTTCCACATTATCTGCCTTGGTCATTAAGATCGGTACAGTACCATGCGCGATGATCTCATCCAAAATCTGCCGCAGGTACTTCTCATAGACCTCTGGTGGGGTTTCGCCTGGATACCAACGTTCAAAGCGCACAAAAGCAAATGCGGGATTGATCACCCGCAATTCACACTGGATCGGGCTCTCAGTTGGCAGACAAGTATTGGGGTCCGCGTGAAATGGTGAAAGCGCCATCGCGACGTTCAATCCTTGACCAAATGCCAGACTATCCCGATTAAAGTAACCTACAAACTGATTGACGGTTTCCTGCCAGGTACTCTGCCAATCTTGTAGGAAATATCGATCGGTATCATAGATGCCCATAAAAGATTCTTTTACATTTTGGCAATCGCCAATCTTGGAAAACGCATAGGGATTGACGCCTTTTTGAATTCCTTCTAAATAAATTTCTTTAGAACGGTTAGTAGGTTCAGGAATGATTGGCCAGGTCTGCCATTGCTCAGGTGTCAATCGTGTGTCCGGTGTATGCGTGAAAACTATTTCTGGCGTTTGTGTTGGTTCCGGAGAAGGAAGTTGGTTTGTTGGAGCAAAAGTTGGGTTTAATTCTGGTTCAGTTCTTTCAGCAGAGACGTCATTGGAATTGGCGCACCCAGAAAAAAGGAAAATGAAGATTAGCCATACAGATAATCTTGCTACTCTTTTTTGAGTTAGGTTGGTATTTTGTTTATTGTGCACAGTGATCCTCTATGATTTGTCTAATCTCTTTTGCTAGCAATTCTTCACCGAAAATATCAAGATGTATCGCGCTGTTCGTAAAATTGGTTTCTGGCACGAGATCCCAAAAATCGTAATATTTTATTTGCTCAGTCCGTACAAAATTGTTAATAATTTCTCTGTATTGATCATATGCCCAACGAGGGTAGTAAAAGTTGTAGCGGAATTCGCTGTTTTTCCCTTTAGAAATTAAGATTGGCTCATTGATCAGGATGAGATCAGTGGTTGTTATTTTATCAATAGTCTTTTCAATCACATCCAGGGCTAAATCCTCAGCAGAAATTTCCTGGTCGATGTAATTTTTATAGGATAAATCAGCATCAAAATCTCGTAAAGCCGGAGTAAAGGTTTCCGGAAGTTCTTGATCGATACCGGTTGCCGCCCACATAATCCCGTATATTTGCAATCGCAACAAGTCCGCAAAATTTCTTCGCTGTTTAACTAAAGTTCGATCCCAAAAGATATAGTTCTTTGGGTCATATTTAAGCCCATACTCACTAATCACTTCAATTAATTCTGCTGGATTATTTTGCACCAGAGGTGTAGCAAGCTGGTCCTTATTATTAAGAGATTCAAGCGTTACAAACCAAAGGAAAAGATCTGGTTCGAAATCGATCGCGCGATGAATAAAAAAGAGGTCTTTCAAGACTGACAGACTCGGGTAACCGAAGTTGATAACTTCTATTGGTTTTCCCTCACATTCAAAATCAATCCCTTTATTTAAAAGACCGGCTAGTGTATCACTCGGTTTCTGCATAAATCCCCAGATTGAAGAATCACCAATTAAGAATATCCTGAAAGTCTCGGGATTCTTAGAGGTTTTAGAAATCTCATGGGAGGCGATCATCGCGTCCATGTTATTCAATGTCAAATTGAAACTCTGAGAAGAATTTTCCCCGAAAGGCATTCGCGGACGACCCGGAAATAATTTGTTGTACAGAGATAATTTGCCAATAGGAAAATAAGTAATCAAGATGCAAATCAAATTGAATAACAATAAGAAAATGATAATTTTTAAAATCAATCGTGAAATCTTGATACCCGGTGATGGTTTCATCATCAAAATCCCAATAATCTTTTAAATATGACGATTGAATTCTCTGGTGTGGGCAAAGCGAACCATACCCAACCCAATGCAATGAAATTAAAGGTTAGAAAAATTGATATTGCCTGGAATGCCCTCGAATCCAGATGCTGCCGGATCTTATTAAACTTTGGGAGGATTACAGAGGACCATCGATTGTGTAAAAATAATCCTAAACCATTCCAGGCTCCCCATATCACAAAATTCCAGCTAATCCCATGCCATAAACCAATAAGGATCATTGTGGTCATTTGAGTACCAAGAATAATCAACCAGGGCTTAATCTGTCCGAATCTGCTGCGTAAAAAACGGGTCACTGGATTGAAATAATAAGTTCTAAACCATTGAGTTAGGGTGATGTGCCAATTATTCCAAAACATCGTTACATTTCGGGATGCATATGGTTTATTAAAATTCTCGGGAAGCCGAATGCCTGCTAATCGCCCGAGCCCGATGGCGATATCCGTATATCCCGCAAAATCCATGAATACCCTCAGGGTAAAACCATACAAAATAATCCAAGCCCAAAGCGTATTCTTAATTAGCCCCACGGTTGATGGATTTAGGCTGAATAAAGCCAGACTATCAGCAATAATGAATTTAAAAAAGATTCCTCGAGAGATTCGTACAACACCATCCAAAAAATCATCCTTATGAAAACCAGGCGGAATATTC
>CAYPAG010000038.1:0-13913 GCA_964408645.1 uncultured Pelolinea sp.
AAGAAAATTAGGACGGCAAATAGCAACAGCCCCCCAATCCAACGGATTTTCTTTTCTTTGAACCAGGCAACCAAACCGGCCAGGTTCCTTTTTTGCTTTTTGCCGCCATTTACAGGCATAACTTGAGATTCTGCTTGTTTTTTGGCCATTCATATCCTTATTGATACATACGAATATACCCCCCTGTTTATCCCTCTATACAAAAAAAAATTTTTGATCAGGAAACGAGGTAAGAGATCACTTCCTGTTTTATTTCTCCTAATAGGTCATCACACGAGACGCCGTTGGGCATTTTACCGCAGATGTTCATGATGATAGGCGAATTGAGCGATGACAAGACCGTCACAGATGCCAGCTTTGGATCACGAACTTTAAATTCACCCTTCTCCATTCCAATTTTCAACAAATCGGAAAGTTTCTCAAACAAGGGTTCGATATGCTCGAATTTATTGATCGAGTTTTTCCGGGCTGACCTCTCGGTCATCCAAAACATACGGAAGATCTTGGGGTGTTCAACCGCGGTGGCTGCGTAATCTGTGAGGAGTTCCAATAGCACATCCTTCACTGAAACCTGTTGGGTGCGCTCAATCAAGCCCTCAAAATGCTTTTCTATGCGGTCGCTCTGCCTTTGAATCAAGGCTTTCATGATCTCCGATCGATCCTTAAAATAGGTATAAAAGACCATGTGTGAAACGCCTATTTTTTCCGCGATCATACGGATACTGACTTTTTCGGGCGGGATCTCATCCAGGAGGTCAATCACCGCGTCCATCATGTCATTGCGCATTTTCTCAATTTTTTGGGGTGAGTTTTTTGGCCTTGCCATGTTATTCTCTTTCTACTAATTTTTGTTGCTGTATATTTTATACGAATGATTATAATGATTTTTTCATCGTTTCCTGTAATAAAAATATTAACATTCCAATAGGCAAAAACCTTTCAGCTATAATTTTTCGTTACTGCCGACATGAAGCGCTTACTGTCCACCTTCCGTTTTGTTTTCATCAGCTGCCTGCTCATTCTGATCACAGCGACCAGCGTCTGGCAGCCAGCGGAAAGCGTCGATCGGATTCGAGCATTCACCCGCGATTTTGAATTTGATTATTTTGGTTGGACACTGGATGCATTTTGGACAAAGATTTCCACCGCCAGCATCAACCCGGCAACATATTTAAACCAGAACCAACAACGAAAAGTGCTGAAAGCGTATTTCCAAACCTTGTCAGATACCCGCGATTTGGAAGGATCGCTGGAAAAGTATTATGCTGATCCTCTTTCAGATCTTGATCCTGATGAAAAGGCAGCGATTGAAGCCGAGCTTAACCGAAAAAAATCAGAATTGACTAATTCGGCAGCCTTAGCTGAAGCCATCATCCAGGATCAGATCAGCCAATCACTCGATGAACTTGGTTTGGCTGAACTCAATCAGCCAATCCCCCCCGTCCTTTTTCATGCCACTGACTTACCCAAGAATCTCGTCATCTCCCCGCGCGATGTCATCCGTCAGGAAAGTAGCGTCTCGCTGACAACTGATATTGCCTTGACCGATGAGATTGCCATCGAATCCGCAGTGGAAGATAATACCGAGTTCTCCGCTTTGGTGGTGCCTGTGGGAGGCGTGGGCACCTATCCGACCATGGTGATCCAAAGCGGCAACTTATCCGCCCTGCTTGATACCGTCTCTCATGAATGGATGCATAACTACCTGACCCTGCGCCCACTGGGCATCCGCTATTCAACCAACCAGGCGCTGCGCACAATGAATGAGACTGCCGCGAACATTGCCGGCGAAGAGATCAGCCGGTACGTGCTGCGCAAGTTCTATTGGGACTTGATCCGGGATCAGGAAGAAAAGCCGTACCAGACTTATGAAACCAACTTAAATTTTGTTAACCAAAATCAAGAGGAGCCATTTGATTTCCGCAGAGAGATGTATGAAACACGTGTCATGGTGGACGAGCTGCTGAGCCAAGGGAAGATTGAGGAAGCCGAAACTTTCATGGAAGAGAAGCGGCAGGTCTTTTGGGATAATGGTTACACCATCCGCAAACTCAACCAGGCCTATTTCGCTTTTTACGGCGCGTACGCCGACCAACCCTTCAGCGCGGCCGGCGCGGACCCGGTGGGGAGTGATGTGCGCCTGCTGCGCGCCCGCTCAACTTCGCTGGCCGAGTTCATCCATGTCATCAGCCGACTGCGTTCTTACCAGGAACTGAAAGATTTGCTTCACAGCTATTAGCCGGACTTTTGATGGTTTAACCCGCCATGATGAGAGTGAAATTGATTTCCGTTATAATCATTTGAAAATCCTCAAAAGCGAAACACCCTTGCAAAAACCAGACATTAAATTCGATATTCTTGAACGGAAGCCATTAATGGTGGTGATCTCCGGCCCCTCCGGCGTTGGGAAAGATTCCGTGCTGCGCGCCTTAAAGAAAAGCAGCCTGCCCATCTACCACGTGATCACCGCCAACACACGCAGCCCCCGCCCTGACGAGAAGGAAGGCGTGGATTATTTTTTCGTTTCCCGCGAAGAATTTGAACGCATGATTGAAAACAACGAACTGATCGAGTACGCGCATGTGTACGGCGATTACAAAGGCGTTCCCAAATCCCAGATCCGCCAGGCGCTGGATTCCGGCAAGGATGTCGTTCTGCGGCTGGATGTTCAGGGCGCCGAGGAGATCAAGCGGCAATATCCCGAAGCCGTTCTGATCTTTCTCACTCCGGCCAATGAAGACGAATGGCGCAAGCGGCTGAGCGGGCGTACCCACAGCAAGGAAAAGGATATGGACCAGCGCATCGCGACCGCCTTGGACGAACTGGAGCGCGCTTTGGATTTTGATTACATCGTGGTGAACGCACAGGGCAAACTGGAAGAAGCCGTGAAAACCATTGAGGCGGTCATCATCGCGGAACACCACCGCGCCAGTCAGCGGCAGATCAACATCTAATGTTCAAACTCCCAAAAAAGATCTACTTCGCTTACTATATTCTGGGAATCACCGTCTTTGTTTACATTCTGCAGAATTTGTCTGAAATGGTCTTTCGTTATGACCTTCCTGTATATTTCGGCGCCAAGATCAACCAATTCATCATTGAGGGGCAGCTTTGGCGTTTGATCACACCGGTGCTGCTGCACGGTTCGCTGATCCACATCGGCTTCAACATGTACGCCCTCTACAACATCGGGCCGAGCCTGGAACGAAAATACGGCATATGGCCTTTCCTGGCGCTCTACCTGATTGGCGGTGTGTGGGGCAACACTCTCTCTTTCCTGCTATCGCCCAATCCCTCGCTGGGCGCTTCCACCGCCATCTTCGGCCTGATCGCTGCCCAGGGCGTTTACATTTACAAAAACCGCTATTTACTGGGTCCTGCCGCCCGGCCGTTGTTGATAAACATCGCCATGATAGTCGCAGTTAACCTGATGCTGGGCCTTAACCCAGGCATTGACAACTGGGGCCACATCGGCGGACTGTTGGGCGGGCTATTTTTTGCCTGGTTCGCGGGGCCTTCGTTCGGAATCATCGAGAATTATGCCGGCCAGCGGGTGGTGGTGCGAGGGGATACCCAGCCGAAGTTGATCTTCGCAGGCGGCATCGCCATTGCTCTGGCAATCGTTCTGTTACGAATTTTCCTTTTCTAACAAGCCGGCCTTATTCGCCCGGCTTTCCTCTTCAATATTCATTAAAGCCGGGACGAAAAACCCGCCCGCGCCGATTATCAGGCAACCGACCGCCCCAAAAAGCAGCCAGCCGCGAATCCCGATCCATTCGGCCACGGGTGCGGCAATCAGCATGCTGATAGGCATCATTGCCGAAACCATGCTCTCCAGCATGGAAAACACCCTGCCCTGAATTTCCGGTTCCACATGCGCCTGCATGATGGCAAACAGCGGGCCGTTGGCCATCGGCTGCATCAAACCGCTGATCGCCATCCCGATGACAGCCAGAAAGAACATGTTGGAGGGCGTCAAAGCAATCAGCGCGGTGCCAAACGCCAGTCCCAAGATGCCCAGCAGTGTCGTGATGATATTTTTCTTGAAGCCGCCCCAGGCACTCAAGATCATGCCCCCCAGGATCATGCCGGCTGAAAAAGCGGACTCGATGGCGCTCAACTCGATGGCGCCCTTGCCAAAATATTGAGTGACCAACAATGGGGTAAAGGTGAAGCCCGGATTGAGCAGAAAATTAAGCAAAGTGGCTGCCAGCGCCAGATAGAACAATCCCTTCCAGTTATACAGGTAACGGAATCCAAACTTCACGTCATCAATGATCCGCATGGGTTTTTCGGAATCATTAAAAGATTTTTTCTCCGGTGTTGGGATCACCACCACCAACAAGGGGGATATGGCCAGGATGGCAGTCAGCACATCAATGGAAAGGATGCCGAACATAGGCAGATAATCCAGCAGCAGCGCGGCGAAAACCGGCGCCAGGATACCCAGCGTGCCGCGCAGCGTTTGATTCAGCCCCGCGATACGCGAGAGCTGATCTTTGGGCACCAGCAGCGAGATAGAGGCCTGAAGCGCGGGCCAATGGAAACCGCTTCCCAGTGAGCGTATGAACATGATGGCATAAATATGCCAGATCTGGATGCGTCCAAAAAAGAAAATGGCTGCCAATGCCATGGTGGCCGCGGCGATGCCAACGTCCGCCAGGATCATGGTGCGCCTGCGGTCCCAGCGGTCAACCAGCGCGCCGGTGAAAGGGGAGATCAGCACACGCGGGATGAGCGCGACAAACGAAGCGAATGCCAAAACGGACGCGGACCCGGTGGTTTTGGTGAGATGCCAAACCAGAGCGAACTGCACCAGTTCGCTGCCCAGGAGACTGAACGCCTGGCCAACCCAGATCAGAAAAAAAGTTCTCTGCCAGCCGGGTTTTGTGTCTGATTGCATGAGGGAGTTTTATTCGATGAAGATTTCTACGTGCTCGCCGTCTTCGTTATCAAAGACATCCAGGATCTTGCCGACCTGGCCGTTGCTAATGGCGTCCATGATCTGCTCCTGCTCAATGCCGCCGATCTGGGGGGCGAACTGCGCGCCGAATTTGACGCCGATGCCAAGCACACTGAGGGGAATGCGGAGGTTGACGCGCGATTTGCCGGTATCCGTGTCGGTGATCATCACCCTGAAGAACTTGCCCTGGCCTTTGCGGGATTCGTCCGTTTCGGCCGCTTTTTCCCCCTTCTTTCCGCCCGCGTCCACCGATTCAAGCAGTTTGGCTGCTTCATCCGCGGAAATTTTCCCTTCCTGAAGCATCTTCAGGATCATCATTTTTTCATCATTCATACTTCACCTCAATTATGCCGGGCAGACTCGCCGCCGCGCAATCTGAGCTCAGCTTCTTCCGGTTTCAGTTCACCGCGATCCAGCTGCTGCAGGATATCCATTCGCTCTTCAGCGGAAAGTCCGCCAGCGCTGGCCTCCGGATGATCTTCAAAGCCCATGGCAGCCAATATATCATTAAAGCGGTTTCTTAATGTAGGGTAGGAGATCCCCAATTCCTCCTCCATTCGGTTGAACTTGCCTTCACAGCGGATGAAGGTCAGCAGGAATGCGGTCTGTTCATCCGTCAAACGATTGAACACCGAAGAAGAAACGCCGAACTGGCCCGAGATGGTCGTCCCGCAGTGATCGCAATACAACCGGGTGACAACCAGATGATTGGCGCAGATCGGGCACTTGATGACTGGTTTATTCATTTCATTTAAATATTCAATCAAAGATTGATTTAAACGCAATTATATATCCAATAAATTGATAATTTCAATGGACATTTGAATAATATTTAGTTGTGTCCGGATTCATCTCCCAAGTCGTTATATGACCTGAGCAGTTCGAGCGGTTTTTTATTCGAATAGGGGATTTTGCCTTCGGATTTGGCGTAGCCCACCCCGATCATCAACACTGGACGTTCATGGGATTTCAGGTGCAGCTTTTTCTTGAAGCGGTTCTCGATGATGCCGAAATCCGGGCAGTTGATGGTGACTGAGCTCAAGCCCAACGTTTCCAGCGCGTAGAGAAAAGACATGATGGAAAGCGCGGCATCGATATAGATCACATGCCGGTCGCGCGGCGAGAAGAAATTGCTCAGGTCGCCCACCACCACGATCACCATGGGCAAGTTGTCGGCAAAGCCAGCGGTGTTAAAGGGGATGCGCGCCACCTCGCCCGCCAGCCGGGGATCGTCAAAAATGCGGTAGTGGAAGGGCTGCCGGTTGCAGGCGCTGGGGGCCAGCGCGGCAGCCAGCAGGGCCTTATCCACCAGCTCGCGCGGCACGGGTTTGTCCTGAAACCAGCGAACCGAGCGGCGTTTGAGTGAAAGATCCATGAATTCGGCGTAGGACGGTACTTGCAGGTCATCGCGCTGCCGCCGCTCATAAGGCGCGAACCGCTCACTCTTATCAACCTCAGCAGGCCGCGGAAGGGACTCGAACTTGCTTTTCATGCGCGCGATGAGCGGATGGGCGCTGTCGGTGACCGCGAAGTATTCCCCCAGCACGTCATGCGCCCAGTGCAGCTCGCTGATCTCGAGATTGACCGAGCGCGGGTTCTGCATCACCGCGGCGTAGGTCTCCACCGTCTCCTGAAGGTAATCCAGGGCGAACACCGGCCGGCGGTCCTCCATGATGAGCCCTTTCTCCAGCCGGTGAATATTGCGGCGGATGACCACATTGGTGGTGAGCACATCCAGGACATTGCGGTTGTACTGGCGGATGGCGTTGGTATAGGCGAAGATCTCACGGTCAAACGCGCGCGTAAAAATGAGGTGAAAGGGGACCGCCAGCCACCGGCTGAGGGAAAGGATGCTGTAAAGCGCGAGCTGAAAGCGGTTGATGGATTTCCTGATGATCGGTACAGCCAGCACGCGGCCAGCCAGTTTTTTTATCTGTGCAATATTCATGCGTCACTCTTCCTGAAGAAATTCCCTGAACAGCACCCAGCGCCCGGACTTGTTGAGCGCGTCTTTTATCGCTCTGTCATAATAAAGATCAAACACCCGTCCCCCGCGAGTTCGAACGCGGAAGAAGAAGCGGCCTGACCCCAGCGATCCGGTCAGCATGGCCCGCTCATGGTGCGCCGGGCGCATGTTGCGCGCCAGGCGGCCGCGGCGGGAAAAATCTTTCCACTCCGAGAGCAGCGCTTCGACCTCAAATGCTTCGCCGCGCCAGACAAACTCATCCGGGCAGCCGGGCGACTTTTCGTGCAGCGGCGCGTTCTGATGGATCACATCGATCGGCTCGTCAATAAACACCGGGCTGCCTGGCAAGTTATACTCCGCCATGGGGCTGTTCATCCTTAACAAATCCTTAACGCGCAAGAAAGGCGCAGATTTACTGCTATGTTATACTAATTTTCTCAAATCACAAGCAATCATTCAGGAGAAAATTCGCATGAAAAGACTGCTCATAATGCGTCACGCGAAATCAAGCTGGAAAGACTCCGAACTCCCCGACCACGAACGACCGCTGAAGAAAAAAGGGCAGAAGGACGCCGAACACATGGGCAAACTGCTCAAGTCCAAGGACCTCACGCCTGACCTGATCCTGACCTCATCGGCCGCGCGCGCCAGGGAAACCGCCGAGATCGTGGCGGAAGTCAGCAAAGCAGGCAAGAAACACGTGGTGGTGCTCGACGCGCTCTACATGGCCGAACCACAGACCATCCTGGACGCCATCCGCGAACACGGCGGCGACTACAAAGCCATCATGGTGGTGGGCCACAACCCGGGCCTGGAGGCCTTCCTGCAGATCGTCAACGGCGCGGTGGAAAGCCTGCCAACCGCCGCGGTGGCTTACATGAGCACCAGCGTGGATAAATGGAAGCACCTGGGGGAAAAGAAGGACGATGAGGTCAAACTGAAGAAACTGTGGCGGCCGAAAGATCTTGATTAACAAATAATTCATTTACAAGAAGAGACTCGGCATCTGACGCTTCGCTCTAGACTATTGTGCCGAGTCTCTTTTTGTTTTAACCCTTTAGATTTCTTTGATCTTGTTCTCTTCAAAGAAAATCGGCTGCATGTAACTGGACATGCGGATCTCGCGGTAATCCTGCGCGGGGGGTTGAATATCCTTGCTGGATTCGTGCAATGCCAAGCCTCAAGCGTCCGTACTTTTCAATTATTGTTGCAGCAAGCCCAGGTAAAGATTCCACATTTTTTCAAAAATAACGTCACGGTCAAAATGCACCCTAGCGAACTCGTGGGATTTTCTGCCAATTCTTTCCCGCTCTTCTGGGTGGTCGAGCAAGAAGGCTAACTGTTCTTCCAAATTGTCCTTGGTACATTGAACGATAGGCAATTCTGGAATCATGGTTCTTAAGTCCTCTAAAATATAACCACAGACCGGCTTACCATAACTCATTGCTTCAACTGCAAGGTTGCCAAAACCACCACTCAACAATTGGTCAACGACTATTGCTGCTTTTTCTTTTATGACTTTTTTTACTTCCTCACTAGGAGTCTTGTGAAAAAGCCGAAATTCGAATACATAACCTCTTTTTCTTAGGTTATCTACCGCCTTTTCGACAAATATTGTTCCTTTGGTGGCAAAATGAGTTGGGGCATGAACAATCAATGGAAGATCTCTATATTGCGAGATACTAAAAGATTCGGGTACATCAAATGAATTGCACACCCAAATATCTTCAATTATTTTTTTCTTGTTTATTACAGCAGCTGCATGAAAATAAAGATCCCTATTTGCGATGCATTTATCAAACCACAGTGATTGCCAAAACATTCTTAATTTCTTGAGATGGTCAATGTGATCAAAGATATTTTTGGGTTTTCTCAAATGGTATTCGGGATTTCTACTACTCTCTAATTTGTAAAGCCTGATGTCACTGCCAACATAAGTCATGACAATTTTTTTTCGTAACAACCTTAAAAATATTAAATCCAAATTCAAAGGTAAAAGTGTTTTACCAAAATAAAAATTGAATATGTCATATTTTTTTATTGCAAAAAGAAAGAATTTTAGCTTTTTTAAAATTTTAAAAATAAAAGTTGTTTGATCTAATCTAAAATTTTCATGAGCATTTTGACGATTTGTGTGATCTGTATAAACAATGAAATCTGATTCAACCCTTTTTTTTTCGCGTAACCAATCCGCCAAATACCGACCTATTCCCCCAATGTTCTCTGGCCCTTGATAGACACTTATCTTTTGGTTATCATCCATTATTAAAGACCTTGCCATTTTCATCATGGATTATCGTTTCATAATATCTTTCATAAACTAATGTATTGTGAACTTTTACATCAGCAGGATCAATGATTATCTCTTCGCCTGTCCAGACTTTTACTCCCATCGAATACTCATTTACAGAATTAAAAATAATGCTTGTAGACCATCTTGGATTGATCTCAATTAATTTATTTCCTATGAATTGCCCGACGATAAAACCGGTGAGATTTAATGCTTTCGCAATCTTTCTATTAATTTCAACGATTTCCTTGTTATAAACGATCCTCCCCCGAGTACTCAGGCCATCTTTTACCTGTTCACGTGTATGAACACTTGAAAAAATTAAATCGCCATTTTTACCAACCAAACTTGCATTGAAATTTTCCCCATCCAAAAACTCCATCATGATCATTTTGGGTATTTTGGTATTTGAGATGTTAGATCGCAGATAATCTTTGCTAACTGTTGGAAAAGAAACCCTTTGACTAAAGAGTTGTTGGATATCTGGAGATTCGTCTTGGATAACCACAAAACCCCTGGATCCTGATGTAATTGCTGGTTTTAGACAAATCTTCTTACCTTTCAACTTTTCCAAGCCTTCTTCAAATGAGTCCAAATCTTTAACACTATGAAACACTGGTAAGGGGATGTCTAATTCATTCTGCAGAAAAGTAAATAATTCACATTTATCTACACCCAACTCCATGGTTTTTAAATTTGCCGCGGTAGGGATGCACCCCATGTCCAAGTATTCCTGCCTGTCTCTGGAAACCACGAGTGATTCATTCTCCCCCATGGTGACATAAACATCCACTTTCTCAGATTTAATAATTTCCTTGACTATTTCAAAATAATTAGGCTCTCTTTGGTATGGAAGTTGAAAAAAATTGTCTGAAATAAACCGCCCTATCGCCATTGGATTAGCATCACCGGCTAAAACCCTATAATTTTGTGATTTAAAATAATCGATGATGTAAGCTGAGCCACCTGTATTTGACAAGGGAAAGAAAATTATTTTCTGCATATAGTCCTTAATAATAAGTCGGGATTAAAAGGATTTAAATTATTTTTATAGAATCTGTCTTTTAATTTCAAGTTGAAAATAAAAAAATTAATTTTAGGGGATAATATTTCAAATAATTTTTACAAATTTGATAGTTATTATTTTATTTTTTTAATTTTTGATTTTGCCAAAATTTTTTCATACTGACGAATTTCGTTAAGATATCTGCCCTTAAACGCCCTCAAGATCCTCTTATAAGGTGCCATGGGTTCCGGTGTCCAGCATTCTGGGTGGGTTAAGATATGCAATTTTTGGTGCTCACCACTTTCCAGCACATCCTTCAACCGGTCATATCTCCAATAACAAAAAGAATCGGATAAATACATATAATCTCTTTTTATGGTCGAATTGTATACATTGACCATACCGCAATATTCTTCTTCGTTCAAACTGATAGATAAAAGAGAAGGATTATGCAATGAGAAAACCCGAGTATTTATTTCCAGGACATCATCCAGAACCTTTTTTTCAAAAGTCAGATGGCGCAGTAAATCTTGCTCCGTTGATATTCTTTCTCCATAAAAATCGGGGTCAAAATGTAGGCCAATTTGGTGGCCAAGTTTGATTATTTCTTTGAAAATCAAGAAAACTTTTTTCTCGTAAAAATGATAGATATCACTATGCAACCAAATGAAAAAGGTGGATGTAATTGCATAACTACGGTCCAGTTGTGCAAGTTTTAATGAGCGATGCGGGGAGTAATCAACATCATGACGCCAAAGACATACTCGACCTTCTTCTTTGAAATTTGTAAAAAGAATGGTTTTGTAATTCTTCTTTACCAGATCGAGGCATTCGCAATACGATTTTTCTGTAAAATCATCAAATTGATATTTACTTCGGTTAAACATAATCCCAAGATTTTACCCCATCTGCCTACCAAATCCTTCATGGTGGATCTAAAAAGAATTAACTGTATAATTCCAGGTTGAGGGCAAAAATGAGCGAAGAATTGGATGAAATAATGTTAGACCGATTACGGAAGCTTTATGAATCTCTCCGTGATCAGATGCGAACAAAGTTCAATCGGCATGTGTCCTTTGGCGATCTTGTTGCTGACCGCTGGGAAACTGCTAGATTTTATGGTTTTGGAGAAGGCACCTCTTGCTACAATAATGTTCTAATCTTGGGAGATGTGAAAGTCGGAAAGAACACTTGGATTGGACCAAATGTCATCTTAGACGGTAGTGGAGGTCTCGAGATTGGAGACAATTGCACCATTTGCGCTGGTGTTCAAATCTACACCCATAATTCAATAAATAACGGGTTAACCGAAGGTAAATCAGAGATAGAGAGAAAACCGGTAAGAATTGGATCAAGAACTTATATTGGACCACAAAGCATTGTCGAAAAAGGTATAACAATTGGCGACGAAGTGGTAATTGGTTCTCTCACTTTTGTAAATAAGTCAATACCTTCCAGAACCAGGGCTTGGGGCATTCCTGTTCAAATCCAAGCAGGATTAGAAAATGATGAAAGTAATACCAACTAGAATTGGTAATGGTTTTAGGTGGGAAAAAGCAACTTAATTAATTCGCAAGGCTTCTTCTAAACTAAGTCTTAGGGTATTTACAATTAATTCCAGCACGCCCTCATCCATCTGTGGATAAAGGGGCAGGGTGAGAGACTGGGTGAATGCTTTGTACGAATTGGGCAGGTCACCGGGCTGGTAACCGTATGTTCGCATGTAAAAGGGTTGGGCATGGCAGGCATAAGTGCCCAGGGTGGTCTCGATGCCATTGGCGCGCGTGCGCTCGATCAGCTTGTCGCGGTTGAGACCGTCATCCACCATGACCACGAATGATTGATAGACATGCCCGCCCCAAACCGGTTCCACCGGCGGGGTGACGCCCTTGACGTCTGTCAGCATCTCGCGCAGCAAAGCGGCCAGGCGGCGTTTGTTTTCCAGGATCCAATCCAGTTTTTCCATCTGGGCGACGCCCACGGCGCCTTGAATATCGCTCAGCCGGAAGTTGTAACCGGCTTCTTCATAGCGGTAAAAGAAATCACCTTTGACACCGCCGTGGTTGCGTAGCACAGCGACTTTTTCCGCCAATTGGTCATTTTCCGTGGTGATCAACCCGCCCTCGCCAGTGGTAATGGCTTTGCGCGGGTGGAAGGAAAAGCAGCCGAAATCGCCAATCGTACCCACGAAGCGGCCATTGTAGGTGGTGGCCAGCGCGCAGGCGGCATCTTCAATCACCGCCAGGTGGTGCTTTTTGGCCACCGCCATGATGGCGTCCATATCCGCGGAGCAGCCAAAGGCGTGCACGGGGATGATGGCGCGTGACTTGTCGGTCACGCGGCGCTCGAGGTCAAGCGGATCCATGCTGAAGGTATCCAGGTTGATGTCCACCAGCACCGGTGTTAATCCTTCAGTCACCACAATGTTGGCAGTGGCGGGAAAAGTGAAATCCGCGACCAGCACTTCACTATCCGCGGGCAGATTCAACGCGTGCAGGGAGAGCTGCAGAGCGGTGGTGGCGGAACTCATGGCAAAGGCATGTTTGGCGCCGATATACGCGCCGACCTTTTGCTCAAATTCAGCCACTTTAGGCCCCTGGGTGAAAAATCCGGTGGCGAGGACTTTCTGGATCTCCTCGATCTCACGCTGATCGGTGTAGGGAAGGTTGAGACGGATCATACTCTCTTGGCGTACCATTCTGCGGTTTCCAGCAGGCCCTGCTCGGGCATGACCGCGGGAGAAAAGCCAATCAGATTGCGGGCCAGGCCGATGCCGCCGCAATGGCGGCGCACATCACCGATGCGATCATCGACATGCACGACCGGGTGATCGGGCTTGCCGAGGATCTCAAGCATGCGGTGAACCAGCGCGTTGATGGTGATCTCCTTGCCGGTGGCCAGGTTGAGCACCTGCCCGCGTGAAGCCTCATGCTGGTAGGTTTTAATAAAACCCTCGGCGGTTTCTTTGACGAAGATGTAATCACGGGTCTGCTCGCCGTCGCCGTAGATCTCGATGGGCTCGTTCTTTTTGAGTTTTTGCACCACGATGGGAATGATGCCGGCGTAGCGGCCTTCATTCTGGCGCGGGCCATAGTTATTGAAGGGACGCACCACCACAGAATCAATATTGAAGGTGCGGACATAGGAAAGCACCAGCTCATCGCCGGCCAGCTTGCTGGCGGCGTAAGGGGTTTTTGGATTGGCCGGATGGTCTTCGTTCATCGGGATGGTTTCGGCGCTGCCATAGGCCTCCGAGGAGGAGCAGTGGATCAGCGTTTCGATGCAGCCGGTGCGCGCCAGCTCGCAGAAGGTGAGCGCGATGCCGATGTTGGAGTTGACCGTCCAGACCGGGTATTCGAGCGAGGTGGGCAGCGGAATGACCGCCAGGTTAAACACCACTTCGATGTTCTGCTTCACCACCAGGTCACGCATGGCAGCCAGGTCCGAAGCGTCCAGCCGGAAGATCTCGAGGTCAGGCCGCGCATTGGCGGCTTCCTGCAGGTTTTCCTCCTTGCCCAGGAAGAAGTTGTCCACCACCGATATGGAGGCAGGCTCCTCCCGAATGATGCGGTCCACAAGGTGGCTGCCGATAAAACCGGCACCGCCGGTGACCAAAACGCGCTTGTTTTTAAGAGATTTCATTCATTTACCGCCAGAAATTTTTGGGTTCGAAGCGAGATTATAACAG
>CAYPAG010000039.1:0-2870 GCA_964408645.1 uncultured Pelolinea sp.
GAAATGGTAATACTATATATGCGTTTATTCGCATATAAGCATAAACAAAAGGAATGATGGATATCAAAAACCTTGAACAGGAGATCGGCCTGCTGCACGAAAAAGTGTGCAGCGCGCTGGGCGACACCACGCGCATCATGATGCTTTATCTGCTGTCTGAAAAGGCGATGTGCGTCAACGACATCTCCCTCGCGCTGGGCATCCCCCAGCCCACCGCCTCGCGCCACCTCAAAGTGCTGCGCGAGCGCGACCTCGTGAATACCGTACGTCAGGGAACCACGGTGGAATACTCTTTGGCTGACAACCGCATCATTCAGGCGCTGAATTTGATGCGCGAAATCCTCACCGAGCGCATTCATGCGCAGGCAGCCATCACCAGCACCTCAAACGAATTATCCCAACCTTCACCTTAAAAGGAGAAATATGAAAGTACTCATTATCGGCGGCGTCGCGGGCGGCGCCAGCACCGCAACACGCCTGCGCAGAATGGACGAAAAAGCCGAGATCGTCCTGATCGAACGCGGCGAACATATCTCATTCGCCAACTGCGGCCTGCCCTACCACATCGGGCATGTGATCGAAGACCGCGAAAAGCTGCTGGTGGTCACACCTGCCAAGCTGCGCGAGACCTTCAATATTGACGCGCGCGTACGACACGAAGCGCTCAGCATCGACCGGACCAAAAAAGAAGTGGTCATCCGAGAATTGGCGACCGGGCGCGAATACAGAGAATCCTATGACAAGCTGGTGCTTTCTCCCGGCGCGTCGCCGATCGTTCCGCCCATCGAGGGCGTTTCACTGCCGGGCGTTTACACGCTGCGCTCGCTGACTGACATGGATCACATCAACGATTATCTGCTGGAGAAAAAACCCGCCAGCGCGGTCGTGATCGGGGGCGGATTCATCGGCCTGGAGATCGCCGAGAACCTGCATCACCGCGGCCTGCAGGTGACCATCATCGAAATGCTCAACCAGGTGATGGCGCCCATCGATTACGAAATGGCCGCCATGGTGCACCAGCATCTGCAATTCAAACACATCCGGCTGGCGCTGGGCGACGGATTGAAAGCCATCGGCAAGAACGGCAATCTGCATGTCACCCTGCAGAGCGGACGCAGCGTGGATACCGACATGGTCATCCTCTCCGTCGGCGTCCGTCCGGAAACGACCCTGGCCAAGGATGCCGGGCTGGAGCTGGGCGCGCGCGGCGCGATCGTGGTCAACGAGCACATGCAGACCAGCGACAAGGACATTTATGCCATCGGCGACGCGGTGCTGGTTAAGCATGTCGTCAGCGGCAAGGAAGCCAACGTGCCATTGGCCAGCCCTGCCAGCAAGCAGGCGCGCGTCGCGGCCGACCACATCACCGGCCACCAATCAGCCTATAACGGCGTGCAGGGCACCTCGATCGTCAAGGTGTTTGACCTGACCGTGGGCAGCACCGGATTGAACAGCAAGCAGTTGACCGACCTCGGCCTGCCATTCAAGGACGCCATCATTCACGCGTCCAATCATGCCGGTTACTACCCCAATGCCTCGCCCATGGCCTTCAAACTGCTCTTCTCGCCGGAAGGCAAGATCTACGGCGCGCAGGTGGTTGGCCTGGAAGGCGTGGACAAGCGCGTGGACGTGATCGCCACCGCCATTCACGGCAACATGAGCGTGTACGACCTGGAAGAACTGGAGCTGGCCTACGCGCCGCCCTATGGCTCTTCCCGCGATCCAATCAACATCATCGGGTTCCTGGCAGCCAACGTGCTGCGCGGCGACCTGAAGACTATGGAATGGGATGAGATCAACCAGGTTGACCGGGAGAAAACCGTATTCCTGGATGTGCGCGACCCCGAAGAACTGGCGCTCGGCCAGATCGATGATTCCATCAATATCCCGCTGGGCGAGCTGCGCTCACGGGTGAACGAACTCCCGCGCGGCAAGCAGATCGCGGTGTACTGCCAGGTCGGCCAGCGCGGCTACTTCGCGTGCCGCATCCTGAACCAGCTTGGTTTTGACACCATCAACCTGAACGGCGGCTACAAAACTTATTCGCATGCTGCCTGCGAGCAATCCAATTTTGACACATTCGAGAATGTGACCATCACCAGCCGAGAGGAAATACAAGAAATGGCGCCTTTTAATCCTGCCAACGCAAATGAATTCACCGTGGATGCCTGCGGGCTGCAGTGCCCCGGACCGATTTTGAAGCTTTACACCAAAGTCAAGGAAGTGAACCCGGGAGATGTGGTGACCGTCAAAGCCACCGACTTCGGCTTCACCAGCGACGTGGGCGCCTGGGCGGACCGCACCGGCAACAAGCTGCTCTCCCTCGATTCGGAAGGCGGCGTGATCACCGCCAGGATTCAGAAGGGCGTGGAGAAAAAGCAAGAGGCATCCGCATTATCCGCCACCCAGGATAAAACCATGGTCATTTTCTCCGGCGACCTGGACAAAGCCATCGCGGCCTTCATCATCGCCAATGGCGCTGCTTCGATGGGCCACAAAGTCACCATGTTCTTCACCTTCTGGGGCCTGAACATCCTGCGCAAGAATGATCCGCCCAAGGTCAAGAAAAACCTGATCGAGCGCATGTTCGGATTCATGATGCCGCGCGGCGCGGACAAACTGACGCTCTCCAAGATGCACATGGCCGGCATGGGTTCCGCCATGATCAAGGGCATCATGAAAAAGAAGAACGTCTATTCGCTGCCGGTAATGATCCAGATGGCGCGCGAAAACGGCGTCATCATCCAGGCCTGCCAGATGTCCATGGACCTGATGGGCATCAAGAAAGAGGAACTGCTGGACGGAATCGACAACGTCGGCGTGGCGACCTTCATCCATGCCTCAGACGAATCCAACGCGACCATCTTTAT
>CAYPAG010000039.1:2970-13162 GCA_964408645.1 uncultured Pelolinea sp.
TAATATTCCTCTTCCTCGAGATCGTCCGTATCTTCGTCTTCCTCAAACTCATCCTCATCCAGGGGCCAGTCGAGTTCCAACGGGTCCAACCAGACGACTTCCAATTCCGCGCCGCATTCCTTGCACTCAACAAGCTTGCCGAGCTTGGGCTGCGTTCCGAGATTGACCTCATTGCCGCATTGCGGGCATTCGGCTGTGTTCATTTTTTTAATCTTCTCCTGTTGTTTGTTCTTTTCCCATCATGCTGCGGATCGCGGTGAAAGACCTGTAATAATCCGCCACCTTTGCGTTGCATAGAACGCCAATTGTGGCGCATATATTACCCGAAAATCTCATTTTTGCAAGGGCAATTTTTCTTCCCGCAGGCGGTAAAATCCAATATTCCTGGACACGACCTCATGCGAATCAACGGACTCATCCAAACGTGCGACCATTTCCATCAGCGGTTTTTTGAACTGACTGTGAATGCCAACCATGATATCGACCTCACTTTTCAAAATTCCGATGTGGTGGATATTTACTCGGAATTAACCAAGGCCACCAGGCGCATTGAAATCTTGTGCGCGAAACACAAAGCCACCCCGGCTGATCTTCCCAACCCCTCCTTCCGCGCTTACCAATGGCTGAAGTTTCTCACCCGAAAGCCGCGGCTGCTGGATCACCTGCATGCTCTGAGGGATTTTCACTCTCTGGCCGCCCGGTTTGTCCGATCAAAGAAGTTGATACCTCCCAAGCTGGCCATCCGCATCACCCACTCCAATTACCTTTACAGGGTCAACCAGGCGATGGGACTGGTCAGTCTTCAAATCCACGAAGGCTTCATCAATGCCCCGCTGGAGATCAAAGAACAACTGGTGTTATCGGCGTTAGATCGAAAAAACCGGCGCTACGCGAAATCGATCCGTGCCTATAACTCGTCCGAAACTTATCAGCGGATTACTGCCGAACTGAACGCGGGCAGCCAGGTCAACCGGCACTCTTACAAGGGCAGCCATTTTGATCTCAAGGAATTGTTTGACCAAATCAATCAGGAATATTTCAAAGGCAAACTCGAACAGGCGCGGCTGATGTGGAGCGCCCGGCGTTCCAACCGCCGCCTGGGGTACTATGATCCGCATTCCAACACGATCACCATCAACCGCCGTTTCGACACAGCGGACACTCCCAGAGTGCTGGTTGAATATGTGATGTACCACGAAATGCTGCACCAGCATCTTGGCGTCCGGGAAGCCAACGGCCGGCGTTACGCCCACACCAGCGCGTTCAAACGGGCTGAAAAGCGCTTTAAGGATTATCAAACCGCCGAGAATCTGATCAAGCAGTTAAACAAGTGATCATATATATCTTTCTTATACAATTAATCTATATAATCATTTAAAAATGATAAATAATGTTGGTCATGATGCTTAAATGGTCAAGTTAAATTGCCAACCATTCATTCCAATCAAGTGAGGTGCACATTGGATACGAAAAACAAACTGCTTAGCGCGATTTATGTTTTGCTTTACGCATTTCTTGTCCTGCTGCCGATCATCATTTTGCTGCTGGGACCAGCCATGCCATCCCGCCCGACCCTGCTGGAGCTTTCGGTCAGTTTTGGATTCATCGGCTTATCCATGATGGCGCTGCAGTTCATCTCCTCCGCGCGATTCAAATTTCTCAACCATCCATTCGGCACCGATCTTGTCTATCACTTTCACCGCCAGATGGGTATCGCCTCCTTCTTCTTCATATTTGCCCATCCGATCCTGTTGTTCATCCTGGACGTCCGCTACCTGCGGCTGTTGAACATCTTTACCGCTCCTCTGCGCGTGCAGCTGGGCATCGGCGCGGTGCTGCTGCTGGTCGGCGTCGTGTGGATGGCGGAATGGCGCCAGAAGCTCAAGATCCCCTATTGGTTCTGGAAGATCTGGCACGGCATCTTCGCTGCCGTGATGATTCCCATGGCATTGGCGCACATATTCATTGGCGGCACCTATACGAATACCCCAGCCAAACAGGCAGTGTGGATCGGCTATTCCGTGCTGCTCACCCTGACGTTGATCTACACACGAGTGATTTATCCGCTTCAGTTGATGCGCAAACCTTACCGGGTAAAAGAAGTCAAACAAGAACGCGGATCAGTATGGACGATCAAGATGGAGCCCGTCGGCCACTCCGGATTCAGCTTCCAGCCCGGGCAGTTCGGCTGGCTGACCGCCTGGCGCACTCCCTTTTCAGACACGGAGCATCCCTTTTCGCTGGTTTCCAGCGCCGAGAACAAGCGTTATGTTGAGATGTCCATCAAGAAACTCGGCGAGTTCACCGCCAAGATCCAAACACTGAAACCAGGCGAGAAAGTTTTCCTGGATGGCCCTTACGGCAATTTCAGCATCGACCGCTACCCCGACGCCAAAAAGCTTGTTCTCGTGCCCGGAGGCATCGGCATCACGCCCATCATGAGCACCCTGCGCACCATGGCGGAGCGCGGCGACCAGCGGCCAATGAAATTGTTTTACTGCAATATTTTGTGGGATGACGTGACCTTCCGGGAAGAGGTGGCGGAACTGGAACAGAAATTGAATATGCAGGTGATCTACACCATTGAAAAGCCGCCGGAGAACTGGAAGGGAGAGTCCGGATTTCTCAACACAGCCATTCTTACCAAATACATGGATGCAACCTGGATCACAGAGGGCACCGAGGTATTTCTGTGCGGTCCCGCGCCCATGATGGCCGCGGTCGAAAAAGCCCTGCTGAAAGCCGGATTTGACCAGCGCCAGGTGCACAGCGAAAGATTCGCACTGGTATAGGAGAATCTGAATGAGACAAAAATACTCAAAACTGCTGGTCTACGCGATTTCGATTCTGAGTGTGCTGCTCATGCTGGCTTTTGTGTTCCTGAAATCAACTGGTGGATAAATTTTTTAGAAGATAAATAACATAAACCGAACGATCAGCGCCGCGGCTAAAGCCACCACCACAGACAACGCGGAGATCAGCCACATATTCCTGGCGCCGAGTTCGTTCTTGATGGTGATCATGGTCGCCAGGCATGGGATGTAAAAGACCACAAAAATGGTGTAACTGATCATCTGCGCCGGGGTCAGAACGCTGGCAAAATTCGTGGTGCCGAAGGCCTGCGCCAACATGATCAGGGATAGCTCCTTGCGGAAAATGCCAAAGATCAGCGGTGTGCCCACCTCAACAGGGATGCCCAGCGCCCAGGTGAATGGGCGGAACAGCAGGTCAATATACTCTGTGATGTTGAAATAATTGAACCCCGCCAAAACCACGCTGCCGATGATTAAAATCGGCCAGGCTTCAAACACAAACTCGCGGATGCGGAACCAGGCCTTGGCAGTCACCGTGCGCAACGTAGGCAGCCGGTACACCGGCATTTCGATGATCAAGCCGGGTGAATCCTCCGGCATGAAGGATGTGATGATACGCCCGGTCACCGCGATCACCAGCAGGTTGTACAGATAGATGCCCACCGCCACCCAAGGTCCCAAATAAAAGGCAGCCAAACCGAAGATGACTGACAACCGCGCGGCGCAAGGCACCATGGTTGCCAGAGCAGCTGCCAGAAAACGGTCGCGCTTGTCTTCCATGATGCGCGTGGACATCACCGCGGGTACGTTGCAGCCATACCCTAAAATAAAGGGGACAATGGCTTTGCCGTGCAAGCCCATGCGGTGCATCAACGAATCCATCAAAAACGCGATGCGGGTTAGATAACCGATATCTTCCAGGAATCCGAGTCCGACCAAGAATGGCACCAGATAAGGGAGAACGATAGCGATTCCGCCAGCGATACCCTGCACCGCGCCGCCAGCCAGCTGGGATAGAATCCCCTGCGAACCGATCCAATTGACAACAATCTCAGTCAGGCCATCAAAAAAAACTATCAGCGGGCCTTCGAGCAGATTGCCGATACCGTAAACCGCGCCAAAGAACAGCGACAAAATGCCGAGCAGAAAAACATACCCCCAAAATGGATGTAAAAGAAAATCATCCAGGCGGTCGCGCAGCGAAAGGTGACCTTCGCCCTGTTTGGCGACCTGCTCCGATAATCCGTGCGCCAGCCGTTGGCGTTCAATTGCGATCAGCCAAACCGCCTGCCGGGAAGAATGATGGCAAAGTCGATCCAGATGCTGCTGAACCTGGTGGGCAAGCCCCTGATGCTCTTTTTCCAGCCGGGCGGTGATCTCGGGATCACCCTCCAATAACTTAACCGCCAGCGCCCGGCGGCTGACCGGAAATTCGCCTTTAGCCAGAATCTGATATAGATCCGAGACCGCCGCTTCAATGTCCTCGTGGAAAAATTGGGGGTTTGGTGATTTTTGTTCCCGGGCAACGCGCCAGGTTTCGGTGAATGCTTCGCGGATGCCCTGCCCGCGGGAAGCGATCATGGGCAGCACCGGGATACCAAGCAGTTGGGATAATTTCTCGCCGTCAATCTTCAAGCCTTGCCGTTGGGCTTCATCCATCATATTGATGGCCAGCACGACCGGCCGCCCCAGTTCAAGCAGCTCAATCGTCAGGGTTAGCCCTTGAACCAGGTGCGTGGCGTCTATGACGTTCAGGATGGCATCCACCGGTTTGGAGATCAGATAATCCAGCACCACACGTTCGGCGGGATTCGTCCCCAGCAGCGTGTAGGTGCCAGGCAGGTCGACCAACTCGATCACGTCGCCCAGCACGCGCACCTTGGTTTCGGTGAATGTGACTGTGGTACCGGCAAAGTTGCCGGTTTCTGCGCGGTAACCCGCCACCTGGTTGAACAGGGTGCTTTTTCCGCAGTTGGGCTGGCCGACAAGCGCGAATCTCATCTAAAGCTGCTCCACGAGGATATGATGCGCGACGCCGCGTCCCAGAACAATCTCGCGGCCTTCCACATCGATCAGCAAGGGTCCATGGAAAGGCGCAGAACGGATTACGCGAATTTTATTGCCCGGGAGAAATCCCAATTGGGTTAACTTGGCTTCCATCCCCCTGCCCCCCTGGAAGTCAGCGACCCGAACCCAATCACCGTTTTGAATTTGCGTTAATGGAATCATGATTAGTATATGCTAATAACGAGGGAATTATATACCAGGATTATGAAAATTGGCTAGTTTGAAAACAAGACCCGCCGGTATTGCGCGGTGCCAAGGAACACTGCCAACTGAAAGACTGTAAAAAGAATGGCTGAAAACTGGTCATAATAATAAATAAGCAGGTTAATGATCACCAGCAAAACCAAGTTGGCGTAGAAAGCCAACTGTACACTCAATTTTTCAATTCTCAGGAAACTCAGAATTGCCGAGATCAGGAGAGCAAAACCCATGATGCCTTCCCCGAAAAGGCGTACGTATTCAAATAATTGGATCTCGTCGGTTGACCTCAAGTTGACTTTAAACAGCTCATTTAAAAACCAGGGAAGGGAAATATTCTGCTTTGCTAAAAAAAATGAAACCAATGGGTGAAGAATCGAAATCAAGCCCAGACATGCCCAAGCTGCGAAAAGCCACAGTGGACGCTGGCCAGAGAAGAAAAATTGATCCATCCGTTTCCCCCATTGGTCCGCAGCTTTTTCAACCAAATCCGGCAGATGCGGCACCAGACGCGCTTCTTCACGTCGGATCACGTCCAGTAATCCACCCGCCAGGTCTTTTACATTCTCGTTACTATCGCTTTTTTCTACTTTCTCCAATTCATCCAAAAGGCGGTCCCGTTCAACATCCGAAAGATCGCCCTCAATCAATTCTTCAAACTGCTCGATCACTCGATAGAGCCGGTCACGCGGGGTTTTGGGAAGCGGTTTTCTGACTATTTGCAGCAATAATACGGCCAAAAGGAAAAAACCATAAATGAGCGGCGCGGCAGGAGGATAGAAATAGTCGTTGGCAGCCGTGATGAACTTCCCCACCTCATCCATGAATAACCCTGAACCGATGCCCGTCATAACAGCGCTCAAATCAAATGCGCGCTTGTTGGCAAAGATCAAGGGCAGCAGGCTGCCGGCAAACCAGATCAGTCCCCCCCACAGTACATGGGCCAGGTGCAGTCCGCCCGCGCCAATCTGCGGATAACCGGATATCTCAAGAAAAAGCCGCGTGAACGCGATGGTCAGGGCAAAGCTGATCAGCAGTAAGGTCAAGTATCGTTCCGCGTAAAAGCGCAGAACCAGCCGACGCACCCGCCTTTTCTTTGCCGCAGCCATTCTTACAATCGAGGCAGTACGATATCTCCCTGCTTCTGGTATTTGCCCTTGCGGTCAGCGTATGAAGTCTCGCAGACCTCGTCACTCTCAAAGAAGAGCACCTGCGCGATGCCTTCATTGGCGTAAATCCGCGCCGGCAGCGGGGTGGTGTTGGATATCTCCAGCGTGACGTAACCTTCCCACTCGGGTTCAAAAGGTGTCACATTGACGATGATGCCGCAGCGGGCATAGGTGCTCTTGCCCACGCAGATGGTCAGGATCGTCCTGGGGATACGGAAGTATTCGACTGTTTTCGCCAGCGCGAAAGAGTTGGGCGGGATCACGCAGATATCACCTTTAAAATCCACCATCGAGCGAGGGTCGAACTGTTTCGGGTCGACAATGGCTGAATTCACATTGGTGAAGATCTTGAACTCGTCCGCCACGCGGATATCATAGCCGTAAGATGAAAGGCCGTAAGAGATGACGCCGTTGCGCACCTGTCCATCCTGGAAGGGCTCGATCATTTTTTCTTTCAGCGCGTATTCGCGAATGCGGAAATCAGGTAGTATGGCCAATGCAACCTCCAAAATTTTGATTACCAACCGCTGGCAAAAAACACATTCCGAAGCAGTTCTGAGCGTTCATCCTCGGTCATGAAACGCGGGCGCGCCCAGTCGATAAATTGTATCGTAACCAACCGGGTTCCGATATATCGGTTTTCATAAAATATATGCTCGTCGATGAATGCCATCCGCTGCTCCTGGCTTTCATTGTACTGGTCGAAAAACAGGTTACCCAGGCCGTAATGCAGCATCGACCCCTTGTAAAACTCAAACCCATGCGGCATATGCGCCTGGCTGCCGCTGACGATCACTGCCCCGGCGTCCGCGGCGCGGTGAAAATCTTCCACCAGATTTGGATTGATGTTGTAGGCATAGTATTCGATATGCTGGAAAGTAAAAATGGGTTGATAACCTTCCGCCTTTGTTTGCCGCACTTCATCCGCCATCAGATCCATATCACAATGTACAGAGCCGGGTGTGGCAGCGCTGGCTCTGGCATAACCTGGCGCTTTCGCATTGCAGCCGATAAAGGCAATTTTGTTGCCATTGTGCTCAAACAGGGCTGGTTTTATTCCATCCTGGTAATCCCGCCCGCCGCCGTAATACTTCCATCCGCGCTGCTCATACATATCAATTGTATTGAGCATTGCTTCATCGCTCTGATCAATGAAATGGTCGCCTGCCAGTTCCACCACATCGGTTCCGATGGCTTCGAGGAGTTGAATGTATTGAGGCTTGCTGCACAGGATTAAATTAGCCCGGTCTTTAAACGGATCAGATGAACAGGAAGGTGAAAAAGAGACTTCGTTGTTGATATGCAGAATGTCGGCGCCGCGCAGCAGATCGCCGATATCGATTGAAGGATAAGTGATGCCGTTGCGATCCATCAGGAAAGCGGTGCCGCCAACCAATGCGGTCACCCCGGTAACCATCACAGTGGTCAATTTACCCGCGTCGCGATTCGATTGCGTGAATACCGGCGCCTGGGAATCCAACCCAAATCTTGACTGAAAATCTGCAGTCATCGCGGGATCACCAACCACAGAGAACGGCACCATCAGCGGATAGAGCTTAGGGTTAAATGTTTTTTTCAGCGGAGACTGGCTGTCCACCGCGATCACCTTCCAGCGCGGTTCGACCATTTCAAACGGGATGATCGCCCAGGCAGTTTGCTTATCCCACGCAGCTGTGATGAGATCATTTTTGGAGACAACACGCACATTCTGCACCGACGCCGGACCCCAGAGGCGCTCAAGAATAGCTTTGGTGCCGCCGTCAACCAGCAGTTCATCAAAAGGCAATCCATCCGCCTGGATGCCCGACCAAACACCAATCACCTCACGTGAAGAAATTTCATCTACCACTGTTGGAAATGGCGCCGCCAGGACATAAACCCATTCAGCCACCAGAGACTCATCACTCACATCCAGGATCAGATCCGCCGTCCCCTGGTTGGCATAGACGACCAAGCCATCCGACTGTTTTTGGCTGGCTGGTAATTGCTCCGGCAGATAAGGCGGCAACCAAATGCTGATCGTTTTCGGCTCAACAACGGGAGTTTCCTCAATCTGGGGTTCTGCCGTTTCTGGTTGTTTTGAACAAGCCGTTAGGGCAAAAAAAATGAGAAGGATGATCGAAAATGGTTTTGGCTTCATTGGTTTCAAAGCAATGCGATGTTCGCCCTTTCTTTCAAGCGGCTTTTTAGATCAGCGTATTTTGCTTCTGTGCTGGATTCAATCTCATCAACTTCATTAAGCATCCTGGCAGCTTGTGGATCATCCTGCATATTGGTGAGATTGATGCGTACATTCGCCCCGGCTGCCGAAACAGCGGCTCGGCTCAACGCGCCGGCGGTTCCCGCGTCCGTGATGGCGTTCAGATTACCGATCTGCGCGATGCGGTCTGCCAAGCCCAATACGTCCAGCGACATTCTTGCGGTTTCAAGTGGTGCCTGCGCGGCCATGATGGAGGCTTCATGGATCGCCAACGTCCTGGTTGCCTTTTCTTCTTCAGTTACCTTGGGTAATTTGAAAGCAGACATTAACTGATCAAATGCCACTGCGTCTTCCTTAATTACCTGAGTCAACTGCTCCCTCAGCGCTTCAGATTTGGCAACGATCTCTTTTGCCTCTGCTTCCACTGACTCATATTTTTTCTTGCCCTGAGTAACCCTGCCCACCATGGCCGTCAACGCAGCTGCCTCAGCCGCGGAGAATGCTGCTGCTGATCCGCCGCCCGGGGTTGGCTGATCGCTTGCCAGGTCATCTAAGAAAGCATAATCCGCGGATATAGTTTGATCAGCACTCACCAAACGGTTTTCAAGCACTTGCTGCGGATCAAACTGATCCAGCTGCGTGTACCAAACAGCCGCATCCACCAGCGCTTCCTGCGGCACCAAGCCAACAAGCTCGCTGTGGTGAATGGCCGCGCCATAACGCCGAGCTTCTCGCCGGATGGTTTCCACCACCAACGCGATGGATGTCTTGCGGAAATTGGTGAGGTTCATTGAAACCTGAGCGCGCCCTTCCACCAGCACGCCCATGGCTTTCACAAACCGCAGCCCACCGGAAGAAAAGCGAATCGTTTTCGCAATCGCTTTGGCAATGGAAACATCATCAGTGTTTAAATACACGTTAAATGCGATCAGCGCTTCGCGCGCGCCGATCACGGTCGCGCCGGCGCTGCCCAGTGCGGCTGGGCCAAAATCCGGCTTGCGGGATGGGTCTTTTTGAATTTCTTTCTTTAAGCCTTCATATTGGCCTTTGCGGATATTCTCAAGATTCACCCGTTCAGGGGTTTGCGCGGCTTCTTCATAGAGATAGACAGGGATTCCAAGTTCATCCGCTACACGCTTTCCAAGCGAGCGCGCCAGCTCAACGCATTCCGACATGCTGATATCACGGATGGGTACAAAGGGGACCACATCGGTGGCGCCGATGCGCGGATGTTCACCTTCATGCTTATTTAGATCGATCAACTCGGCTGCCTTGGCAATGCTTCGAAAAACTGCTTCGCTGACTGCCTGCGGATCACCAAGGAGCGTGATGACAGTGCGGTTGTGATCAACATCTGAATGCCGGTCAAGAATGCTGACATTAGGAATCGCCAGGATCGACGCTGCGATCTGTTCGACCACCTCAGGCCTGCGGCCTTCGGAATAATTAGGAATACATTCAACCAGAGGAAGTGTCATTTTTCTGCCCTCGCTTTGATGATAGGGGGAATTATATCTGAATGGAATGAGAGGACATTAAGAAACGGGTATCCGATTTCTTGTCGTTTCGTGGGGATTGCAGTAAGAGACCATTTTTTGGTGGTTGAGCCTGCCGAAGCCAGTAAATCAGATTTTTTTCGTTCTTCTCCAAACGCCCCCAGAAACCAAATCTCGCGGCTAAGCCAGTCGAAATTAATCCGTGAGAGAAACACAGGGAGAAGTGATTGTCTAAGCCAGGTCTTCTTT
>CAYPAG010000040.1:0-1728 GCA_964408645.1 uncultured Pelolinea sp.
CCGTTGCCGGCGAGATCATTGCCACACCTGGAAGTGAGTCCAATGTCAAGGAGATTTTTGACAAATGCTGGGAATTACGCGCCAGTGGCGAAGATCTGATGATATTTAATCAATTCGAGGAATTTGGAAATTACCTCTGGCATTACAACGTGACCGGCCACGCGATGGAAGAGGTGCTCAAGAAAGAGTTGGGTCCAAATGACAATTATCGGGGTGTGACCCTCACGACTGGATCGGCCGGGACAATCGCGTGCGGTGATTACCTCAAACAGGTATTTCCAGGCAGCTTAATTGGCGCCAGCGAAGCGCTGCAGTGCCCAACGCTGCTGGAAAATGGATTTGGCGCCCACCGCATCGAAGGCATCGGCGACAAGCATGTCCCATGGATCCACAATGTCAAGAATACGGATTTGATAACCGCCATCGACGATAACGCGGTGGTTAATATTTCCCGCTTGTTCAACGAAAAAGCAGGCCGGGAATATCTTGCGAAAAAAGGCGTGAATAATGACGACATCGCCAGTCTCGATCTATTGGGTTTTTCCGGGATTGCTAATATGCTATCGGCAATCAAGATGTCTAAGTACTATGAATTGGGCTCACACGATATTGTTTTAACTGTGCTGACTGATTCGATGGAACTTTACCAAAGCCGTCTCAAAGAGATGCATGAGGAATTCGGCGCTTATACTGAAGGAGATGCTGCGGCGCATTTTGCTCAATACCTGATGGGCGAAAATACCAGCAACCTGTTGGATCTGACATACCAGGATCGCCGAAGGGTGCACAACCTCAAGTATTACACCTGGGTTGAGCAGCAAGGCAAGACCTATGAGGAAATTGTCGATCAATGGGAAGCGCCGGATTACTGGACTGGTTTCCAAACACAAGCGGACGAGATTGATGAGTTGATTGCTGAATTTAATCAAAAAGTTGGTTTGATCTAGATTGCATGAATGCAGCCGACAATCGCGACCCTGCTGAAAACTTTCCTTCACCGTATTCGTTGATATTGGTGGGCGTAATGCCCTCACCGCGGGATCTGGAAATCACCCGCTTGCTCGGCTGGTATCGAATACCTTACAGATTCGCGCCAAAAGTTGTCCAGGTGGATTACCTGGCATTTTACCAACCCGCGAGTTTTGGCGTTGATTTAGCTTGGAGGATCGAATATTTCGCGGATGTTCGCGGGGTGGAATTAACCACTCGCGCTGATTTGATCAGAGAAGAACCAGATCATCCGAGAGCGCAGGAAGAATACTACAAAATCCAGGTTGGACCACTCAAACGGCTGCCGATGCCGATCTTGGCAGGGAAATGGAAGCGAGTCACCTTCCTCTACACCACCGGCGAACTTTTCGCCAGAGCCAGAACATTGAATGATCTGGTGGTGAGATCAGAAGACCGCAAGGTGCTTTGGCACTCGTTGCGTGAAAAAGCTAACAAGTCGCAGGAATACCAGCAGGATGAACTGCCAGATTTGGATCTGGATTCTGAACTGCTCATGATGCTCGGTGATTTACATTTGCTTGGTGACAACACTGCCTGGTACGATTCTATTTAATGATATAAGTTAACCACTTCAGCCAGTCAACCTGGCTCGGGAGGTAGGTATGAAAACGCTGATTAAAGGCGGTACTGTCATCACTGCCAGCGATACGATCAAGACAGACGTGTTGTTTGAAAATGAAAAAATAACCGCTCTGGGCACGGGTTTTTCCGAAGGAT
>CAYPAG010000040.1:1828-9067 GCA_964408645.1 uncultured Pelolinea sp.
ATCAATAGCGTCAAGGTGTTCACTGCCTACACCAACCGACTCAGGCTGAATGATGCTTATATCTTTGAAACGCTGCGCATAGCCAGAAAACATGGAATGCTGGTAATGGTCCATGCGGAAAACGGTGATGTGATCGACGTGTTGATCGATGAAGCCTTGAAGGCTGGAAATACCACCCCTGAGTGGCACGCATTGACGCGTCCGATAGCCAGCGAAGTTGAAGCAGTATATCGGTGTATCAAATTAGCCGAACTCGCCGAATCTCCGCTTTATATTGTTCATATGAATACCCGCGGTGGGGTGGATCATGTCCGTGAAGCCAGATCGCGAGGTTCAATGATCATGGGTGAGACTTGTCCACAATATTTGTTTTTCACCATTGATGATCTTCGCCGGGAGGACGGCTCGAAATGGGTTTGTTCACCCCCGGTTAGAACTTCGGATGACAACGATGGTGTTTGGCGGTCGGTGCAAGATGGAACCATGCAGGTCATGGCCACCGACCATTGCCCCTTTTTCTATGATGGCACAACGGCGATTGAATATGAAGACCAGAAGATCGCTATACCTGGAAAGGAGCTTGGGGTTGATGATTTCACGAAAATTCCTAATGGGCTGCCGGGGGTGGGGGACCGAATGCTGGTGATGTGGACAAAAGGCGTGGTTTCCGGAAGAATTACCCCCAATCAGTTCGTTGAATTAAATTGCACTAACCCAGCCAAGATCTTTGGTATGTATCCCCAAAAAGGCACGATTATGCCCGGCGCGGATGCTGATATTGCCATCTGGGATCCAGAAAAAGAGATCAACTACGGTGTACGGTTCTCTCACCAGAGAACAGACTATAACCTTTATGAAGGATGGCAGCTGAAGGGTATTGTGGAAAAAGTTTTTCTAAGGGGTCAGCTGATTGTTGATGGAGAGAAATGGTTTGGAAAGCGGGGTGGAGGTTCATTCATTTGTGGGGGAGACATCACCGTAATTTAACTTATGCTAATCGCCCTTATTTTTCTGGCCAACCTGCTGGTTGTTGGGATTGCTTTCTTTTTGCGCTGGCGGAAGTGGCGGACAGCGCACATCTGGATGATCCTTGTTTTTATCAGCCTGGTTGAATGGCTTCTTTTAATCCTGATCAGAATTGAGAATTTCAGTCCTCTGGCGCTGACTGATTGGATGACAGTCGGTGATACGCCCGTTTCTCTTCTATTCCAGATCAACGCCAAGAACTGGCCGTTAGCTTTTTCATTCATTACTACAATCCCGGCTTTATTATTAACTGGCATCGCTCGTTTGGATGTTCGCCAGGACCTTAAGTTTTGGTCCGCTGGTATTCTTTTTTTATCGATTGCTTTTCTTGCTTCTTTGGCAGCGGACCTTTGGTCGGTGGTGATTTTGTGGACTGCGTTAGATCTGCTTGAGGTATTTCTTCAATTAGTCGTCTTTAATGAAACAAACCACACTTATTTTCAGCGATCATTGATTGTGCGGTTTTTCGGCAGTCTTATGCTCATTTTCGTGACAGCTTCACATTCAACCTCAAGCATCAATCCAATGCTGTCTGGATTGTCTGACTCGGGTAGCATTCTGATATTCCTAGCGGCACTACTTCACTCCGGCATACTCCCACTCAGGCAATTGAAAACAACCAATCATTTGACCCATAACGAATGGATCATCAGTGATTTGGTCAAGTTGGTTATTTTAATAACTAGCTTCGCCATTTTTATTTACTTTCCAAAACCAACCATATCTTTTTTTGCGGCCACAATTCTTCAAATTGTCACCTATCTATTGATTATCAGAATTGGATTATCCGAGATTGCGGATATAGAGAAAAAATCTGAATTTTTATGGCCATTATTTATTGCCGGTTTTATCGTTTTCCTTTACTTAAACTCCGCCAACTTCGAATTTTGGCTACCTGCACTTTTCTTGCCTTCAATTTTTCTTCTTGTTTATTCACATCGCAACCAGTCAACAATTTTTTTCCCATTAATAATGACTTTACTTGTATCGGGGCTTCCATATAAATTAAATTCATTTGGATCGCGGGCTTTTTTATTTGAAGACTTCCGCCTGGTCATCCTCTGGGTGCTTCCACTTTTAGTGATTTTCCTTGCGCGTTTTCTTAAGAAATCTCTCCAGAATCATAAGGAATTCTCTGGCATCGAATCCATTTACCAAATAGTCTATCTATTTGGATTACTTGTGTTGACTCTTTCTTCAGGTGTTATCAGTTTTAAATTCAATGCACCATTTCAAATGGAATCTAACCAGTGGTGGGTTGGTGTTATTGTTGTCAGTTTACTGGTAGTATTTCTTATCTTACATAGAAGTCGAAAATTTCATAATCCCTTTGGCTCGAAATTGGATATGACAGGTCTAACCCAGAAAGTATTATCTTTGGATTGGGTATCTCGATTTACCGATTTGGTTGAAAAGAGGTTGAGGAATCTGGCAGCCAGCTTTTCAAATTTGTTTGAAGGAGCTGGAGGTTTTTTATGGGCATTGGTAATCCTGATCTTAATCCTCACGATCATCAGATAAAGAAATGATCATAAATTCGGTTTTAATTATTTTTTCCGTTTTGGTCAGCTTCGCTCTCCTATTGGTAGAAGATTGGCGCTATCGTTTGGCACTGGTGGCCATCACCCAGCTAATCGGCTTTATTCTCATCGTTCAAATTTGGCCGCTCCCTCTGGCCGCGGTAAAACTGATTTCCGGGTGGATGGGTGTCACTTTACTCGCGACAACTTTTACGAGCCGAAATATTACTCTTGAAAATCCTCACATGTCTTCCCGGATATTCAGGGTATTGCTAGGTGTTTTTGGCTGGATTCTTGTTTTAGTTTCTGTACAGCGGTTCAATGAGTGGCTTCCTATCTCTTATACCAATCTATTTGTGGGATTGGTGTTCTTTGTTTCCGGAATCATCTATTTGGCGATGCGAAGTTCGACATTGGATACCGTCCTTGGATTGCTGCTTTTTTTTGAGGGATTTGATGTGATCTACTCCTCTCTGGAAGGATCAGCTTTGGTCACTGGTTTGTTTGGTGTGATCATCATTTCGATATGTTTAACTGGCAGTTTTCTTGAGGGTGGTTTTAAATTTGGGGGAGCTGAATGAGCGCGGCCTATGTGTGGGTCATCTTTCCACTGATCCTATCCATTCTTTTGATACCCGTGCGAAGAAATTATCATCTTGCCGCTTGGCTGCAAACCGCAGCATGTTTCGCGCTCGTTTTGTTGGGCATTTTCTCCACAACTGATCCCGCAGTCCGCACTCCAACGCAAGTGTTGGATTTTAATGCGGTCTTTAATATTCTTGGCCGCAGCTTGGTGATCGATTCAAATCTAAGAAATTTCACCATTATTCTGTACGGATTTATGGGATCATGGACATTGGCCCTCATCATTTTTAAAGTCAAATCGAGGATTGTGCCTCTTGGGTTTACTTTTATGGCATTTCTCATCAGTGCTTTGGCCGTGGAACCATTTTTGTACTCCGCTTTGTTGATCGAAATGGCTGTGATTGTCAGCGTGCTGATGGTCGCTGATGCCAATGCGGAATCTAATAAAGGGATTTTGCGTTATTTGATCTATTTTTCGATCGGTGTTCCTTTTGTGTTGTTAGCCGGGTGGTACCTGGCGGGTGGTGAAATTACACCGGTTAATGAAGAGCAGTTAATCCAGGCGACTTTGCTTTTAGGTTTAGGATTTGTCTTTTGGCTGGGTGTTTTTCCTTTTCAATCCTGGATTCCTTTGATCGCGGAAGAAAACCGGCTGCCAGAAAGTTTTTTAGTTCTGATCATCATGCCCGTATCAATTGTGATGCTGATGCTTAAGTATCTCAATGGATTCGTTTGGCTGCGTGAATATGAAGTTGTTTTTCAAGGATTACGAATCTTTGGACTGATGATGGTGGTTACAGGTTCAATGTGGGCATTTTTCCAACAAAAATTCAACCGGTTGCTCGGTTATTTGTTGATCTCGTCAACAGGAATGATGCTTCTATCTATTGGGCTCAACCTTCCAGCCGGGATTTATTTATCCTCATATTTTGTTTTCCTCCGACTCGCCGCTTTTTTTACGCTGGTATGGTCAGTTTTTATCTTGCAGCGAGCAAAGGGTGAACTTTCACTAGGTATTTTTAAATCCATTTTCCACCTTTCCCCAATCCTCGGCTCATCAGTATTAATTGCTTTATTCTCCACTGTTGGCATGCCTCTTTCACCGGGTTTTCCAGTCATGCAGGGTTTATATGCATACCTTGCTGCGACAGACAGGCTTTTGGCGATCGCTGTCATAGTGAGTACCGGTTTAGTCTCGCTGATCGTTATTCGAATAAGCTTCTTCGTTTTTGGTCGAGATCATGGCGGCACGATGGGACTAACTGGGCTCAGCTCAAAAGAGAGAATAATATTTGTCACTTTGATCATTTTCCTGGTTGCCGCGGGTCTGTTTCCCAACCTCTTTTTTAATGGTTTTGGGCGTGTGGTCAGCGGTTTCGAATTTCTTGTAAAATGAGGATATAATCCCGCTTCAATTTTGGAAAAGGAAAAAATGGATCTTGAAACTTTAGTAAAAAGAATCGAAGAAATGGAAAACCAGCTGACTTCGATGAAAAAAACCATCAGTAGTCATAATTCAAGGATCGGGGATTTGGATGGAAAAGCAGACAATTTGCTTGAGAAAACTCGTGAGCAAAAAAATGAGATTTCGCGGATAAGTTCAAGCATCAATAGGGTTGGTCAATACGAACCCGCTTTGACCAAAGTCCGTGTGGATTTTAATCGGCAACTCGAGGAAATTGAAAAAAGGAATCAACTGAATGTGAAAATGCTTGAAAAAGTTCACAACGACGAAGTGACCTCGGTTAACTTGGCTTTAGAAAAAACCAAAAAAGAATTGTCAGCGCAGATCGATGACAGATTTAAACGATTTTCAGAAGAAAACGCCCGATTAAATAAAGTGTTTAAGGAAACCGATAAAAAAATCGATGACAAGATCAATTCTGACGAATCGTTCAGATTGAATTTAAGCTCGTTGGATTCTGAAATCCGTCAAAACAAGAAAGTCATCGACAATCTTGCCGCCGACTTTGATGCAGTAAAGAAACGGATCGATGAAGTCCGATTTAAGTCGGACAATATACTGGATGATATCCGCTCCAATGAAATTCGCCTGAACGAAATGATTGCCACAGAAAATGAAAGAAAACAGACTTTTATTGAGATCATTGAGCAGCAGACGATCTTGCGGAATGAACGGGAGAGGATTTGGAAGGATTGGGAAACGCAATTCGATGATTCGATCAGCCAAGTCTACAAATTGATCCCGGAATTGCAGAATCAACAATTTGAGATGAAAAAAACCAAAGAATCTTTTGAAGAGGTCAATCAGCGATTCGAACGGCGCATCAATGAACTTACTGAAATGTACCGCCTGATGGATGAGAAATTCAGAAAAGAATGGGCGACCTTTAAATCTGACCTTGAAAAACGATGGTCCGGTGTATCCCTCTTACTGGAGGACAAACAGCAAGACTTAAGTGGTGATTTGCAGAAAATCAATGAGCGTATTTTAGTGGTTGAAGATAGCACCCATGATATGCAGGAAGTCCTGCTGCTGATGAGTAAAGAGATCCAGAAGGGCATGCAGGGGTTGATGAACATGGTCAATGGCTGGATGGACGCTTTTGGGCAGATAAAGTAACACAACAATGCATGTAATCGGAACTGCCGGGCACGTCGACCATGGCAAATCCACACTGATCAAGGCGCTGACCGGGATCGATCCGGACCGTTTGCGCGAGGAAAAAGAACGCCAGATGACCATTGATCTGGGTTTTGCCTGGCTGGATCTCCCTTCGGGAGAGGAAATCGGCATTGTGGATGTTCCAGGTCACAGGGATTTCATCGATAACATGCTGGCTGGCGCGGGGGGAATTGACGCCGTTCTTTTTATAATTGCCGCGGATGAAGGCATTATGCCTCAATCTCGCGAACATTTGGCGATTCTAAAATTGCTTGAAATAAAATCCGGTCTAGTTGTTTTAACGAAGATTGACCTGATTGATGATCAAGAGTGGTTGGATCTGGTAAAAACTGATATTGGGCAATTCACCGCCAACAGCTTTTTAGCCGATGCCCCGATCATAGGCGTTTCAGCCATGACAGGTCAAGGACTCGAGCAATTAAAAGCCGCAATTGATGTGATGATTCAGAAGTGTGAACCCAAGCAGGATATATCGCGGGCACGCCTGCCTATAGACCGGGTTTTTTCCATCAAAGGATTTGGTACAGTGGTCACGGGAACCATGCTTGATGGAGTTTTCTCGGTTGGGCAGCAGATTGAGATTTTGCCTTCTCACCGAGAAGCCCGGATTCGAGGATTACAAAGCCACAAGAAAAAACTCGATCGAACTGAGCCAGGCGGACGAACAGCTGTAAATCTCACCGGGATTGATTTGGATGAGATCCAACGTGGGTTCGTGTTGGCTGAACCCGACATCTATTCACCTACAACATTGGTTGATGTTCGATTTTCCATGCTTGATGAAGCAACCGGGGATTTGCAGCATAACGATGAGGTAAAAGTTTTTTCTGCTTCAGCTCAGTCACTCGCGAGAGTGCGATTGATCAAATCAGCAAAACTCAAGCCGGGTGAGAGTGGATGGCTCCAGCTTGATTTTTTCGATGAGATGGTGCTTGCGCGCGGAGATCATTATGTTATTCGCCGTCCCTCTCCCGCGGAAACGATCGGCGGTGGTGTGGTTTTAGACGCGCATCCCCGCAAACGTCATAAACGATTTTCACAGTCAGTCTTTGATCACTTCACGATGCTCGAAACAGGGTCTTTGAAGGATCAGATTCTTGATCTAATACATAAAAAACAACCTGTGCTGGCTAGGGAAATTATTGAAACCAGTGGTTTGGATCAAAACCGGGTAATGGATGAACTGTCAGCTCTGCTTGAGAATGAACTTGTTTTGATTAACTCATCCGAAAAAAAGATCCATCATGGCAGTTATATTATCTTGAAACTAAAATGGGATCAGGACGTTAATCAAATACTGAAATTAATTTCAGCGTATCAAACGAATTATCCTCTTAGGGTTGGAATATCAAAGAATGAACTCAAAGAATCCCTGGGATGGACAACAGACAAAATCAATGCATATATCGAAGGATTGTCCATTCGAGGAATGATCAAACAAAACGCAGGTTTGGTGTCATT
>CAYPAG010000040.1:9167-13103 GCA_964408645.1 uncultured Pelolinea sp.
TTTCTGGAGTACCTGGACAAAATTGGGGTCACCAGTTTTGACGGTGAAAAACGTATTCTTAGGAATATTGACAAATTAAAGCAGTAACCGTATAATACATCGCGCTTGCCCCGGCGGTAGGTTGCTGGGGTAAAATTATGCGTTCCAACTTACCCGCGCTTAGGCGATGAGTTCGCGTAATACGCGGCGAAGTGAAGATTGGAGAATATATGTTATATGCGATTTTGGAAAGCGGCGGCAAACAGTACAAAGCGGTCGAAGGGGAATCAATTGCGGTTGATTTGCTTCCATTAGAGGTTGGGAAGAAGAAAACTTTCGAAAAGGTTCTTCTATTAGCCAACGAATCAGATACACAAGTCGGATCCCCTTACCTGGAAGGTGTCTCAGTCGATTGCACCGTTATTGAACATTTCAAGGGTGAAAAACTTACCATCTTCAAGTACCGGGCGAAGCAGCGTTTTCGCGTGAAAACCGGGCATCGCCAGTCATATTCCCGTGTCGTTGTGGATTCAATTGCCTTCCCTGGAAAAACCCAGAAACCCGCAACAAAAGAAGAGAAAGCAGTAGACGTGGTTAAGAAAGGCCGTACGAAACCTTCAGCGGCTGCAAAGAAACCGGCAGCCAAAAAACCAGCCGCCATGAAGACTGAAACAGTAAAGAAAACAACAACCACCAAGAAGAAATCTTCTTAGTGATTAAGGTGAACTTTTAGGTAAAAGAAGGAAGTGAAATATGGCGCATAAAAAAGGTGGCGGTTCAACCCGCAACGGTCGTGACAGCAAATCAAAACGGTTAGGTGTGAAGAAATTCGCCGGAGAGCAGGTTCTCAGCGGAAATATTCTTGTCCGCCAGCGAGGTACGAAGATTAAACCGGGCAATTTTGTTGGCGTCGGCAAGGATTACACTTTGTTTGCAACAGTTGATGGCGTCGTGGAGTTTGCACGGCTGCCCAATGGGCAAAAGAAGGTCAGCGTTCAACCTGCGGAATAACCGCCGGAATGAACTTCTTGAGGAATTAAGGAATAAATATGAAAAAAGAAATTCACCCCACGTATTATCCTGAAGCTACAGTCACTTGTGCCTGTGGAAATACATGGAAAACAGGTTCCACCAGGAAAGAAATCAGAACAGAAGTGTGCTCAAACTGCCATCCTTTTTTCACGGGTGAACAGGCGCGCTTGATTGATATCGAAGGCCAGGTGGATCGCTTTTACAAAAAGCTTCAGGCACGCCAGGATTTCGTATCCGAACAGAAGCGCAAAAGTTCCGAACGCACCTCTCCTGATCGTCCGATTGAAGAACTGGAGCTCGGCGCCCGCGCGGATGCTGCTTTGAAAGAAGCCGGAATGAATAATGTCGGTGATATTCTTAAAAAGCTTGAAGGCGGCGAAGCTGCGATGCTGGAAGTTGCCGGTGTTGGCCGGAAGACTCTGATTGACATGAAAAAAGCCCTGCGCAAATTTGGTTACGAATTGCCAAAAGCAGCAGAAGAAGTCTCAGTCTAAAACGAGAAAAGAATTAAATGGCGTGAATTAGATAATTCACGCCATTTTTATTTTAAGACACGAGAATTTTTTAAAATTCATTGTTCAAAAAGATGAATTAAAGTTGAATAGTGTAAAATTTGTTAAAGATCGCACGCCAGGAGTGAAGCATGTCGCCAAAATCAGGATCGATTGAAATCATCTGCGGTTCAATGTTTAGCGGGAAAACAGAAGAAATGATCCGCCGTTTGCGCAGGGCGGTTATCGCTAAACAAAAGGTCCAGGTGTTCAAACCGATCATTGACAACCGCTACAATGTGGAAAAAGTGACCTCTCACGCCGGAATCGATTTTGAAGCAGTACCCATCAACCAATCTAATGAAATATTCAATCATCTTAAATCAGAAACCACGGTGGTGGCAATTGACGAAGCCCAGTTCTTTGATGATGGGATCATCGATGTGATCGACCAATTGGCAAATGATGGAATGCGTGTTGTGGTCACCGGATTGGACATGAATTTCCGGGGAGAACCCTTTGGCTGTATTCCCACCCTGCTTTCCAAGGCTGACAAAGTGGATAAACTTCAGGCGATCTGCATGGTCTGCGGAGAACCAGCCGGCCGGACTCAGCGGCTGGTGAATGGGAAACCGGCGCGTTATGATGATCCTCTGGTAGTCGTCGGAGCATCAGAAATGTACGAAGCCCGCTGTCGCGTGCACCACGAGGTTCCGAGGGAGTAAACTATGATCAAAGAATATCAACACTATTTAAAAGAAATTCTCATTCCTGAGGATAAACTCAAAAACCGTGTGGCTGAGTTGGGGGCAGACATAAGTAAAGATTACAAAAACAGCCAGGATCTGCTTTTGGTTTGTATTTTGCGTGGCGCGGTGGTTTTTCTAACCGATCTCTCCAAGCAGATTTCGGTTCCACATGCCATGGATTTCATGGCAATCTCATCTTATGGGGCAGGCAGCCGCAACACTACGGGAGTAGTGCGCATCACAATGGATCTCAACACAAATATTTCCAATAAAGATGTGTTAATCGTTGAAGATATCATTGATAGTGGAAATACGCTATCCTATGTGATGGAACTGCTTTCCACAAGGAAACCAAAAAGTCTGAATATCTGCGCGCTTCTAAATAAAGTGGAGCGACGCGAGGTGGATATCCCTATCCGCTACACAGGGTTTGTAATCCCCAATAAATTTGTGTTTGGTTATGGCCTCGATCTGGATGAATACTACCGGAACCTTCCATTTATTGGGGTCGTGGACCTGGAAAAAATATAATCACTGAGTGAATTTGGAAATTGATGGTTGAGGAGGAGCTTTTTCGGAAATTAACCGCGATTCTGCTATCAAATCAGAATGAATACGGGGAAACTTTTCTGGTTGGCGGATTTGTTCGCGATAAGCTCTCCGGAAGACCTTCCAAGGACTTCGACTTTGTTCTTGAAAGAAATTCAATTCACGCGGCTAAATCGATAGCGGATCATTTTGGCGGGTCATTTTATGTGATGGATTGCGCGCGGCAAATTGCACGAGCGCTGATCAATCCTGATGGAAAAGGTGAGGTGATGGTTGATTGTTCTCAACTCGCCCCAGAGGGAATCAAGACAGATTTGGAGAGACGGGATTTCACGATCAACGCGATCGCATTAAACATTGAATCTCCCGATAATTATGTAGATCCTTTAAATGGAATTGATGACCTAAAGCAAAAACGCCTTAACCTTTGCAGCCCCAGGTCATTTATCCTCGATCCGGTTCGGTCCATTCGCGCAGTAAGATTTATCCAATCATTAAATTTGACTTTTACACATGAGGTCAATCAGCGGATAAAAGAGAGCCTGAGTGAGATTGATGGCGTTTCGAGCGAAAGAATCAGAGATGAAGTTTTTAAAATTCTTTCCCTGAGACACCTCAATGAATCAATTCGGCTGATGGATGAATTTGAATTATTGCCACTAATTTTTCCGGAGCTGATTGTATTGAAGGATATTGGACCTGCCAAACCTCATGTGCATAATGCCTACGATCACACTTTACGTGTTTGCGAGATAATGGATTTATTGATCCAATCGATCTTCGACAATGTCGATTACAGCCTTACATCACCGATCTCAGAAGCGGTTCAGTCAATCAAACCATATCATGTGAGTCTCCAGAAATATTTTTTCCGTGAACTTACTCCCGGACGAAATTTCCTTGCCCTTTCACATTTTGCCGCGCTTTATCACGACTCAGCCAAGCCTTTGATTACACCGATTTTAGAGAATGGCAAAGTCTCTTATCCTCACCACGCGGAAAAGGGAGCGGAGATCGCTTCTCAGCGCGGCAAGGCCTTATCGCTCTCAATGGAAGAACTTGTTTTTATCCAGCGGTTGGTGCGTCAACACATGACAATGGATATTAAGTCAGCCGATGATAACACTCAGGTTGAT
>CAYPAG010000041.1:0-7332 GCA_964408645.1 uncultured Pelolinea sp.
CCAGTCTGGAATACGGCAAATTTGTTGATGTCTTCCTGGTTTTTGGCTGCCCAGTCTTTGAAGAGCTGCAAGCCGACCTGGATAATGCCGATCGTCTCGTCTACACCCTGTAGCATAATGTCACGATCTTCAGATTTAAGGGCTTTGTTGACACCACCCGGAATGGCGAAAGTTGGGTGAATGCGGCGGCCAGCCACAAGACGAATGACTTCCTGCCCAAATTTGCGCAGAGCAACGGCTTTCAAAGCTAAATTAGCATCTGCCTGAATTAGGCCTACAACATTTCGGATGGCTGGATCGGCATCGAAACCAAGAATCAAATCTGGCCCAGCAAGTTCGAAAAAGTGCATGCCATGGCTTTGGATGATTTGCCCCATGTGCATCAATTCGCGTAGTAGTGACGCGGTTCGCGGAGGAGGCGCGCCAAGCACAATGTCGCCGGCTTTGGCTGAAGCTAAATGGTGACTTACAGGACAAATACCGCAAATGCGTGGGGTGATGGTGGTCATTTCAGAGACCAGCCGACCTTCACAGAATTTTTCGAAACCGCGGAATTCATTGACGTGGAAGTAGGCGTGTTCGACAGTACCATCATCCTTCATATTGATGGTCACTTTGGCATGACCTTCGATCCGGGTTACGGGTTCAATTGTAATTTTTTGTGCGACCATATTCCACCTTTCTAATTCCACATCAGGTTGTTATTCTCAAGCTTGGGGATCCGACCTTGAGCCAGTTCGGTGAGCGCGAAAAAGATGATATCCGCGTCAGGCGGGCAGCCGGGGATGAATACATCCACGGGTACCACTTCATGAATTGCGCGAA
Source organism: uncultured Pelolinea sp. (assembly GCA_964408645.1). Taxonomy (GTDB): domain Bacteria; phylum Chloroflexota; class Anaerolineae; order Anaerolineales; family Anaerolineaceae; genus Pelolinea. Next base: position 826 of record CAYPAG010000041.1, read on the forward strand.
CCCTCGTAGGTACAGCCAATTCTGGAGAAGATGGGATCTTGCCGCTTGAGTCTGTGCTTTGAGTCTCAACATATGCCCTGCGCAGGGATTCTTCCAGAGTGAAGAAGTTGCGCATGGCTGGAACGCCTCCGAACACCGCGCAATCACCCAGGGCAACCAGAATCTGGCAGCGTTCGCGCATTTGTTTGGCTACTTCTTCATTGGTCGAATTATTAATGCCGCCTTCAAGAATCCCGACGGTGACGCCCTCTTTATCAGGATGTTTGAGGTCCGTGATAGGCGTTGCACGCAGATCAACCAAATCAACCAGTTGAACAATGCGCTCGTCGATATCGAGAAAGGACATATGGCAGCCGGCGCAGCCAGCCAACCAGTCACTTGCTACAGTAGGTTTTGCCATAAAAAATCTCCTAATCTACATTGAAATTTCAACCACTGAAGGCGAATTAATGGCCTCTTTCCAGTTGGCTGAGCTTTTGATATTCATTGATTGCAGCAGTTTACCAAATGCATCCTCATTGGATAAGACACCTTCATCTGCCATCAGTGCAGCTTTTGCTTCCAGGATATGGCCGTCCAAATTGACGAAATGGCCGCCCTGCTCAAGCCAATTGGCAACAGGGAAAACAACTGCCGCATTGGCTGTCAATGGTGATACGTAGCTGCTAAATACAATCAAGTTTTTGACTTTGTCAAATTTCTTCATGAATTGCTGCGTCAACTCTTCATCGCCAGCAGCAAGCAAGACCACATCCGCATCGGCTACATCCAAAGGATTATTGACACCCAATTGCATGGCGCCAAGACTATTGATATTACCTTTGGTGGTTGTAATGTGTCCTTTTACAGCATCAGCGAATGATACTGCTGCTTCCAATAAGCCTGTATCTGCGGATTCTGTTCGGCTTCCAAAAACAACTGCCATTTTAGCAGCTGATGAAATTGCTTTGACGGCATCCTCAAGAGATGAAACGGATAAACCATATTTTTCTGCTACACCTTTAAAATCACTGTCTGATTTCAATGTGAGCGCTTTCAGATCGGCAACAAATCCATTCTGCTGCTGTTCTGGCACATTGAATGAGAAGGTAGCAAAATTATCAAATCCTGTGGGATGCGAGGCAACCTGGATGACAGAGGCACCATGCGGGATTCTACGCTTGACGAAGAAGCTAACAACCTGATGGTCATGGGTGATATCTTCACCAAGAAGAAGATAACAATCGGCATCTTTAATTTCTTCTAGTTTGGATTCGAAAGTTTTATTGGTTTTTCCAAAGAGGGAGACCGCAGCTTGAGTTGCTTGTCCGTCTTCCGTGCTAGCAATTTGCTTTACACCCAGCGCATCACAGACCTCTTTGAAAGCCTGAATCGCTTCAACCGATAATCGGGTGGAAACCACACCTGACACTTTACCTTTTGCCAATTCAGCCACCACTTTGACGGCATCATCCCACGTCGCGGCTTTTAGGCTTCCGTCTTTCCTGATCATTGGAGTGAGCACCCGATCGCGCTGTTCGTTGACAGGGAAGAATCTACCCACTTCGCAGATTACACCCTGATTGATGCTGCCTTCCCAATCGCCTTCAATCCGTACCAGACGATTATCACGAGTGAGTACATCCAGGCTGCAACCCACAGAACAACCCAAGCAAATGGTCTTGGTAACGTCTACTTCTGTGATTTTGCCCTGATAAGCACTCCAGCGGTCGATGATGGCGCCGGTAGGGCATACCTGGACACAGGTACCGCAGCCGATACAGGATGATTCGCCCAAAGGCAAACCAAGATCAGCAACCAGGGCGCTGTCAGCGCCGCGTTCTTCAAACCCTAAAGTGAAATTACCAACCAATTCGCCGCAGGCGCGTACACAGCGGCGACAAAGAATGCAGCGGTTGTGTTCAAGAACTATGAACGGGTGTGAAGCATCTACGGGGTAGGGTTTCCAGTTGGGCTGGATAGGCCAATGGGTCATGCCTTCAGCGTAAGCAGAATTCTGAAGTTCGCAATCGCCTCCACTAACTTGGCAGTACGGGCAGAAATGATTGCGTTCGCTGAAGATCATGGTGAGCACGAACTTGCGGGCTTCGCGGATTTTCTCCGTATCCGTTTTCACCACCATGTTGTTTGACACTGGCATCGTGCAGGATGGTTGCAGTGTTCTTGCACCTTCAACTTCTACAAGACATAGCCGGCAGCCGCCATAGGGTGTCAGTTCAGGATGGTCGCAAAGGGTTGGAATTTCCACTCCCGCCTGCCTAGCCGCATTCAGGACTGTGGTCCCTTCCTTGACCTCAATTTGTTTTCCGTCGATTGTTATATTTACCATTTTAGATTTCTCTCCAAATCAGATAATTACGCTGGTACAACAACACCGCTCATTGCGCAGACGCCAGCGGGACACTCTTTCAACTTAATGTGCGCTTCGACCTCATCACGGAAGTGATTTAGGATATCGCGAAGGGGTGAGCCGGCGGTTTGACCAAGACCGCAATTGGACATCTCATACAGCCATTTGCTCATGCTCTCGAGATCATCGAGATCTTTCATCGTTCCCAAACCTTCAGAGATATTGGTCAGGATTTGATACGCACGCTGGTTGCCGATGCGGCATGGGTTGCATTTTCCGCAGGATTCAAAGCGGAAGAAGTTGATCAACACCTTAGCCAAATCCACCACACAGGTCTCATCGCTGCAGATCAATAACGCGCCAGAACCCATAGCGACACCGGCTTTGGTATAGGAGTCATAATCCATGGGCACATCCTGCAGGCCTGCCGGGATAATTGAACCGCTGGAACCACCAGTTTGGGCAAGCTTCAGATTCGCGCCGTTTTTCATTCCTTTGCCGTAAATCGCTATCACTTCACGCAATGTGATGCCCATGTTGACCTCGATCAATCCGGTCGCGTTTACATTTCCGAGAATGGTGTAAACCTTGGTGCCGGGACTGGTGGGTGACCCGAAGGTTTTAAACCAACTCGCGCCATTTCGGATAATGGCCGGCACATTCGCTAGAGTCTCAACGTTATTAACCAGCGTTGGTTTATCCCATAATCCGTTCGTGGTCGGGTAGGGCGGGCGTGGGCGTGGTTCGCCGCGTTTGCCTTCTATTGATTCGATCAGGGCAGTCTCTTCACCGCAAATATACGCGCCAGCACCGCCATGAACATGCAAATCGAAATTGAAACCTGAATCAAAAACGTTCTGACCCAGGAATCCCATTTCCTTCGCCTGCAGAATGGCGTTAAGTAGTCGGGCTTGAGCAATGGTGTATTCGCCACGAATATAGATGTAACCTTCATCGGCGCCCACCGCGTAAGCCGCGATGGCCATCGCTTCAATGATGCTGTGCGGATCACCTTCCAAAATCAAACGATCCTTAAAAGTGCCGGGTTCGCTTTCATCGGCATTGCAAATCACATATTTTTTACTGCCTTCGGCTGCCGCGACAAATCCCCACTTTAATCCAGTCGGGAATCCAGCGCCACCACGGCCTTTAAGTCCAGATTCCTTGAGAAGGTCAATCACCTGTGCTGGTTTCATTTCGGATAGCACTTTTCCAAGCGCTTGATAACCATCATGAATGATGTAATCTTCAATGGAATCCGGATTGATTACCCCTGCCCGTTCGAGCACTATCCGCTGTTCTGCTGGCACAGTACCCGCACGATCATTCAGCCAAGCAATTTTCCCGGAAATATCTTTGGAAGGCGCTTTTAGCCTTTCCGCGATACGCCCTTTATACAAATGCTCTTCCACCAGGAAGTGGACATCCTCAGATTTAACCGGACCATAAATCGCAGCTTCCGGGTAGACAATTACTAAAGGCGCAGCATCGCTGCGGCCTATATCCGAAACCATAGATAAGGAGATTTCGTCTTGAAGCCCAAATGATTTGATCTCTTCAGAAAACCGGTTGAAGATATCTTCAGCGCCTTTTTCGATACTCAGTGGATCATTTGAAACGAGAACCATCGATCGTTTTATTTTCATGATGTTCTCCTTTACTGGTACTTCGCGAAAATATCCGGAAGCTGATCTGGTGTCAAATTTCCGTAAATATCGTCATCAACCATCATGACAGGCCCTACCGCACAAACACCTAAACAGCTGGTGGTTTTAAGCGTCCACCTACCGTCTTCAGATGTTTCACCCGGTTTGATTCCGAGCTCTTTTTGAAGTGCTTCCCAGACCTCTCGGCCGCCTGCAACGTGGCAGGGAGCGCTTTCGCAGAACTTTATGACATGTCTGCCAGTCGGCTTGGTGTTGATCATATGGTAAAAGCTTGCGACCGAAAAGACCTGGCTCTGGGGGATGTGCATACGCGTGCTGATGTGCTCCAGTGCGTCAGAAGAAATGAATCCCAATTCCTGATTGATTTTCATCAGGATCGGGATCAGTTCTGCTGATTTGGCATGAAACTCATCAACCACATCGTCGACTGTCTTGATGACATCCCGACTTTCCTTTGTGGTAACTGTCATGCGCTTCTCTCCTTTTCAAAAGATTTTTATGTTGTGACATTCACCGCATCGTAGTTGCAGACTTGACTGCAAATACCACAGCGAATGCAGAGATCAGGATCAATCACATGAGTTTTCTTTGCTTCACCAGTAATCGCGTCAACCGGGCAGTTCCGCGCGCAGAGCGTGCAGCCCACGCAGTTTTCCGGATTAATTTCGTAGGAGATCAAAGCGCGGCAAACTTTAGCCGGGCATTTTTTGTCCTTGATATGCGCTTCGTATTCGTGCCTGAAATGTTTGAGTGTACTTACCACCGGATTGGGAGCGCCTTGGCCTAATCCGCAGAGACTATCCTGTCGGATTTCCTTGCTCAGTGATTCGAGAAGTTCAATGTCACCTTCCCGCCCGTTGCCTTCGCAAATTCGAGTAAGAATCTCGAGCATCCTGCGAGTGCCAACTCGGCAAGGGACGCATTTACCGCAGGATTCATCCTGAATAAATTCGAGGAAGAAGCGAGCGATATCGACCATGCAGGTGCCTTCATCCATGACGACCATACCACCGGATCCCATGATCGAGCCAGCCTCGGTCAGTTTCTGGTAATCGACTGGCAAGTCCAGGTATTCTGCAGGAAGACAGCCGCCCATTGGGCCGCCAGTCTGGACCGCTTTGAATTCCAGATCGTCCTTAATCCCGCCGCCGACGTCAAAGATGATCTCGCGAAGCGTGATGCCAAAAGGAACTTCGATCAATCCGGTTTTCTTGACATCACCAGCAAGCGCAAAAGTCTTCGTTCCCTTGCTGTTTTCGGTTCCCATGCCGGCGAACCATTCAGCGCCATTTAAAATGATCTGGGGGACGTTGGCATAGGTTTCCACGTTATTGATATTGGTTGGTTTTCCAAATAAACCTTTGACAGCGGGGAAGGGAGGACGCGGGCGGGGTTCACCGCGGTTGCCCTCGATGGAGGCGATCAATGCGGTTTCTTCACCGCAGACAAACGCACCGGCGCCTTGCCTAACCTCAAGGTCAAAGGAAAAATCGGTGCCAAAGATATTCTCACCTAAAAGACCGAGTTCACGAGCTTGTTTGATCGCGATCTCGAGCGTTCGAACTGCAATTGGATATTCCGCGCGGCAGTAAATATAACCCTGTTGAGCGCCAATGGCGTATGCGGCGATAATCATGCCCTCTATCACAGAATGCGGATCACCCTCCAAAACTGCGCGGTTCATGAACGCACCAGGATCGCCTTCATCCGCATTACAAACTACATAGCGGATATCGCCAACCGCGTCGCGTGTGAAGCCCCATTTTAATGCGGTTAGAAAACCAGCACCACCGCGACCTCGCAAACCTGACTGCTTGAGAGTCTCAATCACTTGGTCAGAGTCCATACTGGTGATTACTTTAGCTAATGCGGCATAACCATCTTCCGCAATATAGTCTTCAATGTTTTCTGGATTGATTTTCCCGCAATTGCGCAATACAACTCGAACCTCTTTCGCGGTTGGTTCGCGAAGCTCTGCTGGCTCTTCTTTTTTAGGAGGGGCGAGCAAACTGTTGACAGGACGACCTTTTAGAAATTGTTCTTCGACCAGAAAAGGAATATCTTGGGTCTTTAAACCTACATAGTGATAATTCTCAGGATAAACGAGAATTTCAGGACCTTTATCGCAATCGCCAATTCTTGGGGTTTCAAGGATCTTCACTTCGTCAGACAAACCCTTGGCATCCAATTCGGTCTGAAGCGCCGCCAGTAATTCCATCGATCCTTTTTCAATACAATCGGGATCGTTGCAAACTAGTATGTGTGAACGAAAATACGCCATAATATACTTTTTAGGACCTCAAATATTATTATCCAACAGAAGGGATAACGAAATCCGCAACAACCTCACCTTTCTCAACATGCTCCTGCATTATTTTTTTGGCAATGTCAGGAGAAACTTTTCCGTAAGTAACTTTTTCCTTTTCACCGCTAACAACCTGTAAAATCGGCTCCTGTTCACAAAGCCCAATGCATCCTGTCTGGCTGACA
>CAYPAG010000041.1:7342-13090 GCA_964408645.1 uncultured Pelolinea sp.
GTTCTTGGCTTCAATAAAATCAAGAACAGCTTTCATGGTTTCTCTTGCGCCGGCTGCGATTCCACAAGTTCCCATCGCAACAATTACCTGGGTGGCGCCTGAAGTTTCGGTAACCTTGCGCTTGGCTAATGCTTCTTCACGAATTCTTTTCAGATCGTCCAAACTTTTAATCGCGTTCATTTTCTCTCCTGTAAACTGAGTGATGAATTTTCAACTCTAGCTTGATCGATCCCATCTGAAATCGACCTTCGTAAAAAATTTATTACCTGTGGATCTGAAAATGGGAGATCCACAAGAATTTCCTTGATGGGTTGGCTGTCAAACTCAAAGATACCTTCATTATATTCATAACGAAAAATCCAACGGATACCGGGATTTCCAATTATCAGATTCAATAATGTTCCTTTGATATCCCCTAAAGGCATCCGGTCAATATGGCTGTGCCTGAATTTAACGAAAATATTTGTCCCTTCACCCAATCGAGAAGTAATTTCAAGAAACCCGTCGCAAGCTTCTGCAGCTGCTTTGAAAAATGGAATTCCCAAACCTACTTTACGGGTTGTGCGTGATGTTACAAAAGGATCTGTAACGCGTTTTACTTTCTCGGCGTCCATTCCGCAGCCATTATCACTTATTTGTATTACCAACTCATCTTTTTTAATGTTCTCGGCTACAAAAATTTCTATTTTGGTAGCCCCTGCATTGACACTGTTTTCTGCAATATCCAGGATATGCAGAGATATTTCTTTCAAGTCTATCCTTCGGAATCCTGGCGTTCCAAGGTTCGGACTATTGTCGCCATTTTGCTGGGTTTGACACGGCCGTGGATAGTTTCATCCACGACGACTACCGGCGCTTGGCTGCACGCACCCACGCATCGGCATTCTTCCATGGTGATATTTCCATCTTCCGTGGTTTTTCCCATCTCAATACCGATCAATTGTTTGGCTTTGTCAATCAACTGCGGAGCGCCACCAACATAACAGGCTGTCCCCATGCAAAACTTGATGGTGTGTTTCCCGCGCGGTTGGGTGGTAAAAAAAGAGTAAAAGGTGATAACTCCGTGAACTTTGCTGACAGGAATGCGTAGGTGGTCAGCGATAAACTGTTGAATGGGTTCTGATACAAAACCAATTTTTGCCTGAATTTCATTCAGGATCACCATTAAACTTCCGGGTTTATCCTTCTGCGCCTCAAGAATTGAGACGATTCTTGAAGCCAATTCGGGATTAGTTGCCGGGTCGATCTGAAGTACTGCTTGTTGATTATCTGTCATAAAACTCGCCAATGTATGAATTTTATTAAAACCGCGTAATTTTATCACAAACGAAAAAATCCCCTTCCAATTGGGTAAGATTACTGGTGAAATCCATGCAATTAGTGACTTTTACGAGGATATTTGTGATGAACGACCGTCTTGATTGGTAAATGCTTTGTACATCTCTGAAATACACCGTCTTTCAACATTAATTTCATTGACTCCGCGGATATCTTCCAATAAATGGGCGTCACCGCCTTGTATTAGGTGGTACCTGGATAATCCTGGGTACTGTGATATTGCTTTTTCAGGTGTGATGTGTTTCGAAATCTCTATTATTTCTATGGGAATGTCCTGTGGGATGAAGCCCAGCACGGGGAGAAGGCCGAAAGCGGTGCGGTTGACATGCGCAGGGATTAATAAGCCATTGTGTCGGGTGACTTGATCCCAGGCAGATTTTAAAGACAAGCTGCTTGATGAGATCAAAAGGCGATCTTCCCTGCATATAAAATCGCCGCTGGCGTCAACCACAAACTGCTCGCCAAAAAAATCAGGTTTGTTGCGCAAGGTTGTAAAAGAATCCTTTATGGCGTTAAAAAATGCCGAAACTTCCTCGAAAGTATCAAAAATACAAAGACTGTGAATTTCTTCCCGAGTTTGAAGTTCCATTCCTGATAAAACCTTGATCCCGCTACCTTGGGCAGCCTCGATGACTGCGGGTATGTTATCAATGGCATTGTGGTCTGTGATGGCGATGATGTCGATTTTTTCGTCAAGTGCTTTTTGGATAATCAATGGGGGAATCATCTCAACATCGGCACACGGAGACAGCACCGTGTGGACATGCAACTCAGCCTTAAACTTGGTGAGACTTACTTTATTAACAGATTGGGTAGTCGGGGTTATGAATCCCTGAGACCTAGCTCCCACAGTTTTCCTACCACATAAAATGAATTTTTCTCGCATGACAGAAGAGTCACACCTTCTTCATTTGCCTTTTTTATGGTTTCATCATCCGGCATCGCGCCTTCAGTGATGATGATCGCCGCGACATCCAGCAACAATCCAACTGCCACAATATTGTTATGCGCCTGTAGGGTGACCCAAATACTTTTGTTCTTTGCACCGGTCATAACGCAGCTTAACATATCCGAGACATAGCCGTGAGAAGGTGCTACGGTTGAAAAGTCCTTCGATTCAGTTAAAAGTTTTAAACCCATTTCCTTAATAACAAAGTCCAACGTCATGCCAATTCTCCCTTCTTGTTCGCAAGACTATCACCCATAATGTCCTCCCCTTTTAAAATGAATTTCATCGTAAGATGCGTGCCTTTCCCCATTTCTGACTGGAGATCCATTTCATCCACACAACGAGAGATGTTATACAAACCCATTCCCGCGCCAAATCCCAATTCGCGAATCTCTTCTGTAGCAGTTGAGTAACCGGGTTGTTTGGCTTGTTCAACATCCGCAATACCTGGTCCAGAATCCCAGACATAAACCGCAATCTGATCTGGTTCAAGTTCCACATGGATTGAGCCACCTTGTAAGGTGTGGATGATCAGGTTCATTTCTGCTTCGTACACGGCAATCCCTACCCGCCTGGCTAACTGCTGGTTTGCGCCTAGCCGCAACAAGGCACGTTTGATTTTGCTTGAGGCTGCGCCACCATGGGTGAAATCATAATGGGCAATTTCATAACGTAAAACAAGACTGGTGCGGTCGGAAAGGATATCCTCAAAGAGATGAGAGGCGCGGTATTTCCGCACCTCTTCTTCCTGATAATCGCTTTCAAGCGCTCTGAGCAAACCGTATGTGACATCTCCCTTGGTGAGTATGCCAACCAATTCTCCCTGTACGCCTAGCACAGGCAATCGCCCTAAACCAGTTTTTGCAAAAATCTTCAATGCTTCAGTTAGGTGATCAAAGGAATTAACCGTTACCAACTGATTGGTCATATATTCACAGACGGGTTTGTCAATATCCTGGTTAGCGAGACACTTGATCAAATCCTCCGTACTAACTAATCCGATGATGGTTTTAGCTTCATTAACTACTGGGATACCAGAGATGCGATTTTCTCTGAGCGAGTCCATTACATCCCGCATGGTGTTCTGCGGGGTAACTGTTTTCAAGTCGCTGGTCATTACCTCAGAGATCTTGAGGATATACGCCAATTCCTCTACGCGCGTGATATTCCCGGCCATTTCATCAGTGATGACCTTTCCTCGGAAACGTGGTGGGGTATCTGCGAAATTAGTATCGCGCATAGGCGGTTAATTAATCTGTGATCGGCCTTTCCAGGCTGGGAAGACCCGCAAGAAAGAGTCTGCCTGAAAGTTCAAACATGCCGAAGGGTGAGGTGATTAGCGGTATGCTTTCTTCATTGGCTAATTGAATGGTCTCTTCCGGGGGGCGCTTCCCACGGACGAATACGATGGCCGCGACATCAGACATTTGTGCAGTTCGGACAACTTGTGGGTTGCACAAGCCAGTCAAGAGCACCGCATTTGGCTGAATGGAGGCTAAGACATCACTCATTAAGTCTGCGCCACACCCTCCTTTAACCTCGCGGGTTAAATCGGCAGATTTGGTGAGTAATTCACCATCGATGTATTCAAGCAAATTTTTAATATTCATATCATCTTTCGGAAAATATTTTGGATCAGGAACCCGCTGGTAATTATATGTTAAAATTTTTTTTACTATTGGCTAAGAACAATGAAAAAAATCATCCAACCCGTAAAAGGCACGCGCGAATTTTATCCATACGAGATGGCTTTACGAACCTGGCTCTATGGCAAGATCAGAAAAGTTTCTGAATCATTTGGTTATCAGGAATATGACGGACCTTTTTTAGAATCGATCGATTTATACGCTGCAAAGTCGGGAGAGGAACTGGTTAAGGAACAATCTTTTGTTTTCCCTGATCGCGGCGGAAACCTGATCACGTTAAGACCGGAATTAACCCTCAGTTTGGCGAGAATGGTTGCCCAGCGTCAAAATGAACTTGTTTATCCGCTGCGGCTTTGGTCATTTGGTCCTTTTTGGCGCTATGAGAAACCACAAAAAGGCCGCACCAGGGAATTTTTCCAATGGAATATTGATTTGATCGGGACAGCGACTCCAGAAGGTGATGCGGAATTAGTTGCTATCGCCGCTAAGTTTTTTGAAATTGTGGGTTTAACCCCAAATGAAGTTAAGATCATGGTTAACAGCCGTGCATTGATGGAACAAAAAATTTCGGAACTTGGGATAGATGTTTCTGAAAAAACCAAAGTATTCAACCTAATCGACCGCCGCGATAAAATGAGCAAATCTGAATGGGAAGCTTATGGGCGGGATGAAGGATTTGCCTTAGAACAGATCGAAGGTTTCTTGGCGATTATTGGGGATAAAGAGATATACAAATCCTCACCTGAATTAATGCGTTTCTTTAGAGCTCTTGATGCTTATGGCATATCAGATTATGTGGAGTTTGATGGACGTGTCGTGCGTGGATTAGATTACTACACCGGCATTGTTTTTGAAGCCCGGGATATTGGAGAAAATTCACGTGCGATCTTGGGCGGTGGCAGATACGACAACCTGGTCGGCGATGTTGGGGGAGAACCTCTTCCGGGGATCGGATTCGCAATGGGCGATGTCGTGCTTCCAATTGTTCTAAAAGAATTCAACCGGCTTCCCGAACTCGATCTCCAACCCGCAAAAGTTTTAATCACAGTTTTCGATAACGATTCATTTGAACAAAGTATTTCATTAGCTGCAATGTTGCGAAAATCGGGTATCAATGCATTGGTTTATCCGGATGCCGCAAAGCTTGGCAAGCAATTTAAATTTGCTGATCGGCTGGCACTAAATTTTGCTTTAGTTCTTGGGCCAGACGAAATTGCCAAAGGTCAAGTGCAAGTAAAGAATCTTAAAGATGGCGAACAAATCAGCATCCCGAGAGATGATATTGCCGCCTTTATTCAGAAACACTTGTCTGCTTAATTCCTGCATGATAAAATCAGCTCCACATGGTGGCTGTAGCTCAACGGCAGAGCGCTTGACTGTGGATCAAGATGTTGTGGGTTCAAATCCCATCAGCCACCCCATTCTTATTAATCAAAGATCAAGTAAAAAGGAAACTCATTCCCAATAGAATTCTATGTTCTATAAAGGTATATCGATGTCTCGAACTCAAAAACTGCCAATTGTATTATTAATAACTTCGCTGGTTCTTACAGGATGCATTTACGATCTAAATGCGGAAATCGATCAGAACACCATCGGCTCGAGCCAAATATCACCTGCGGATGGAATGGTGATGATGTATGTGCCTGAAGGAAAATTCACCATGGGTTGGGATGGCGGAAAACCGGATGAACAGCCCGAACACAAAGTTTATCTTGATGCATTCTGGATTGACCAGACCGAGGTGACAGTGGGTCAATATCACTTGTACGTTGACGCAGGTGTTTGCGAGCACCCAAAGCAAGCCGTGCATCA